>CAZQAG010000062.1:0-14118 GCA_964591295.1 uncultured Gaiellales bacterium
GCTTGTCGCTTTTTCTTCGATTCCGGGTCCTTCTGGAAGAAGAACTTCCCTTGCCAGCCGTCGGGATAGCGCTTCATCGTGAACGGGCGGCCCTTGAGGTGGGGAGCGAGAGCCGGTGCGACGCGGCGGTAGTACGAGAGCAGGTCGCCCTTCGTGATCCTCTCGTCGGGCCAGAATGGCTTGTCCAGGTTCGAGAGCTTGAGGACGCGCTTGCCCTTGCGGATCTCGGTCGGCATCGTCACCGGCTCCTCCTTTGCGACCTCCTCCGGATCTTTGTCCTCCCGGAGACCCTTGTAGGAAGGCGCGCGCAGCCGGCCGTCGTGGGTCCACTCGACGAACTCGACTTCGGCAACGAGCTTCGGCTCGACCCAGATCACATCGCCCTTGCGCACTCGCGGCATCTTCGGGACGTTCTTGAAGGGCGGCTTCTTACGCGCGAGCGGTTTCAACGTCTCGAGGAGCGAATCGATTTCCTTGTCGTTGAACCCGGTTCCGACGTTCCCGACGTAGACGAGCTCGTCGCCCTCGTACATCCCGAGCACCAGCGACCCAAGCGTTCCCCCGCGGCGTCCCTTGCCGCGCGTATAGCCGGCGACCACGAACTCCTGGCGGCCGTGTCCCTTGATCTTCAGCCAGTCGCGCGACCGCCGGCCGGGGAGATAGCGAGTCCCCAGGCGCTTCGCCATGATCCCCTCGAGGCCCTGCTTGTCGGCAGCCGCCGAGAGCGCCTCGCCGTCGTCGAAGCTCTCCGAGAAGCGCACGGTCTTGTTTCGCTTGTCGAGGAGCTGCTCGAGGCGTTTGCGCCGCTCCTCAATCGGCAGGTCCACGATCGGCTCTCCCTCGACCTCGAGGAGGTCGAAGACGTAGTAGACGATCGGCGTACCGGACTTGCCCTGCTGCATCGCGGAGAAGCTGGGCCGCCCCTGCTCGTCGAGAGCGCAGACCTCCCCGTCGATGACGCAATCAGGCGTCTTCAGCGCCTTCACGAGCTCCCTCGAGACGTTCTCGAAGCGCTTGGTGTAGTCCTGCTCCTTCCGGGATCGCAGCTCCGGCTCGCCGCCGGCGACCGTGGCGACAATCCGGTAGCCGTCCCACTTGATCTCGTGGATCCACCCGCCGCCCTTCGGCACCTCACCGGCGAGCGTCGCGAACATGGGCTGATATCTGCGCGGCTTGCGTGTGACCGGGGCGGACGCCTCATCGTCCTTCTTGCGGACAATCAGCCAGTTCTTCTCGTCGCCGGATAGGTGCGCCGGAACAAGCGCGTAGGTGCCGTTCAGCCGTTTGCCGTGCAGCCGAACGGTGAGGCCCCCGTTGGGCTTTTCCTCGACGAGCTCGTAGGTCCCCTTGTCCCAGATCTCGACCGTGCCGGCGCCGTACTGGCCCTTCGGGATCTCGCCCTCGAAGGTCCTGTACTCGAGCGGGTGATCCTCGACGTGGACCGCCAGGTGCTGCTGGCCGGGCTCAAGCGGGATGCCCTTCGGGACCGCCCAGCTCGCAAGCGCACCGTTCCGCTCGAGCCGGAAGTCGTAGTGCAGGCGCCGCGCGTCGTGCCGCTGGACGACGAAGATCGGCTGCTTCCCGCGCTTGCGACCACCGAACGGCTCCGGCGTCTTGGCTGGGTCTCGCTTCTTCTTGTATTCGGCCAGCTTGGCCACAGGGCCTAGCTTGCCTTGCGGGCGGGCTTCGCGGAAACCCGAGCCGGATGTTTCAAGATCGGCGGGCCGGAGACACACAACCCACAAACAGGACAAATATGTCCTGAAAAACTCATCCCTACACCAGGGGGTCAGCGCCCGAGGCCGGCTTTTGAGCCGGCCTCGGCGCGTATAGAGACGCAGGGGAAAACACTGTGGACGCTGTGGATATCGATCCCCTACGTCCTGTGGATAAGTCTCAGGAACCGGGCTGGAGAGCGGGCTCGGCGGTTTTTGCCGAATAGATGCCCAGCCTGCGATACCGGTCCCGCCGCTGGTCGCGCAGCTCGTTGCCGGGCACGGCGGCGAGCTCTTCGAGGTTTCGACCCAGCGCTTCGCCGAGGATGCGGGCCGACTCGTCCGGGTTCAAGTGGGCACCGCCCTGCGGCTCCTTCACGATCTCGTCGATCACGCCGAGCTCGAGGCAATGCACCGCATCCGGCTTGAACGCTGCGGCGGCCTTTCGCGCCTCGCCGGCGTCTCGCCAGAGAATCGCGGCGCAGCCTTCGGGAGTAATGACCGAGTAGATCGCGTTCTCTTGCATCAGGACACGGTCGACGAGACCGATCGCGATCGCCCCGCCCGAGTTCCCCTCGCCGATCACGCAGGCGACGATCGGCACCGTGAGCCGCGCAAGCAGCGCCTGAGAGCGGGCAATCGCGCCGCCCTGGCCGTGCTGCTCGGCCGCCACGCCCGGGTAGGCCCCCGGCGAGTCGAGAAACGTCACGATCGGAAATCCGTGGCGCTGCGCGATCTCCATCGTCCGCATCCCCTTGCGATAGCCCTCGGGGTGCGGCATGCCGAAGTTGCGCCGGGTGCGCTCGTTGATGTCGCGTCCCTTCTGCTGCCCGATGACCGCGATCGTTCTGCCGCCGAACCGGGCGAGACCGGTTACGAGCGCCGGATCCTCCGCGCGCGCCCGGTCGCCGTGCAGCTCCACGAAGTCCTCGAAGAGCCGCTCGACGTAGTCGAGGGTGTACGGCCTCTGGGAGTGGCGGGCGAGCTCGACGGACCGCCAGATCTCCTCGTCGGTCGACGGCGGCTCCGCCTCGATGCGGTCGAGCTGTCTCTGCAGCCGCTCGAGCTCGCCGGAGAGCCTCGTGCCCCGGAGCAGCGGCAGGCTGCGGAGACGGCGGAGACGTTCGCGCAGATGTCGCTCGGCCTCACTTGGCATTGCTGAAGAGTCGCAGAACGCGTCCGAGGAAGGGTTTGAGCTCCGCTCTGGGCACGATCGCGTCCAGGTGGCCGAAGCGGAGGTTCGCCTCGGCGAGGCCGAAGTCGTCGGGAAGCTTCTCGCGAGTCGTCTGCTGCACGACCCTTGGACCGGTGAACGCGAGCAGCGCACCCGGCTCGGCGACGATCACGTCGCCAAGGCTTGCGAAGCTCGCCAGCACGCCTGCCGTCGTCGGGTGAGTCATCACGCTGATGAACCCGCAGCGCGCGTCACGCAGATCCTCGATCGCGCAGACGGTCTTCGGGAGCTGCATGAGCGAGAGGATGCCCTCCTGCATGCGGGCGCCGCCCGACGCCGTGACCGCGACCAGCGGCACCCCGCGCTCGACAGCCCCTTCGCATGCCCGCGAGAGCTTCTCGCCGACGACGCTCCCCATCGAGCCGCCCATGAACGCGAAGTCCATGACCGCGAGCTCGCAGGCCTGCTCCTCGATTGTCGCGCGCCCGATCAGCATCGCATCGCCGAGACCGGTCGAGACCTCAGCTTCGGCCAGGCGCTCCGTATAGGGCCGCAGGTCGAAGAAGTCCAGCGGATCCTCGGATCGCAGCTCGGCCGCCTCTTCCTCGAACACGCCCCCGTCCACGAGCTGCGCGATCCGGGCCCGTGCCCGTACGGGGAAGTGATGGCCGCACTGGGGGCAGACCCGGAGGTTCTGCTCGAGCTCGTCCTCTCGATAGTGCGAGCCGCATGACGGGCAGGTGTTCGGGTGCGCCTTGCCGTCCTGCGGCTGCTCCGGCAGGTTCTTGTGTTCGATGGAGACGTCGATACGAGAGTTGGCCAAGGCCCTCGATTATCCCTCAACCTTCTCCAGGATCAGATTCTTCCGGGCGAGGTGCATTCCGGCGCGCTCATAGACGCGCACGGCACCGGTCGGGTTCTCAGCGTCGACGCCGAGGCCCACGCGCGCCAGCCCGCGCCTCGCGTGCTCGCCGAACACATGCCGCAGGAGAGCCTGTCCGAGCCCTCGCTGCCGGAACTCCGGCATGACTCCGAGGATCCGCACCCAGCCCAGGTCCGGCTCGTTCTCGGAAACTCGAGTGAGCGCGATGCCCGCCAGTTCATCCCCAGCCTCGGTTAGAAACCAGAGCGAGGGATCGAAGGCGGTGTCCTTCAGGAACCAGTGCGACCAGATCTCGAAGGGCTCCGGCTCGAACATCCACGTATCGGCGAACGAATTCATGTGAGCCTCGTAGACACGCTCCTCCTCGCCGGAGCTGAAGCGCCGCACGGAGAACCCCTCCGGCCACTCCGGCTCCGGAGCTCCGCCGTCAAGGCCGATCTCCATCCGGTACGAGTGCCGTGTGACGCGGTAGCCGGCCTGCTCGTAGAGATCTCGGATGAGCTTGTCCGACTCCGACGTGTAGCCCATTAGGCTCGCTCCGGGTTTCTTCTCGGCGGCGCGTGCTTCGATTGCGTCCAGGAGGGCGCGCAGAGGTTCTGCCTCCCGGCCTCTCACGTCGAGCCAGACGTACTTCCCCTGAACTCCGAGATCGGCGTAGCCGCCCAGGGACCCGTCGGGGCCCTCGGCGACGAGGACGTCGCGCTCGAAATCGACGTCGGGCGACTCCCAGTACTGGCGAAGCTCCGAGGCGGGTTGGTCGTCAACCCCGTGCAACTGGCGCGAGTGCTCGTTCAGGAGCTCCGCTGCGGCTTCGACCTCGTCCATCCGGGCCGCGCGAATCGTGAATGCGCCGGTCATACCGGCACCAGCTCGTCGAGGACATCCGGCAGGTCCGAGAGGTCGGAGAGCTCGCGGTCGGGCACGGGGTCGGCCTCTTCGCCCAGGCGGTTGATCCAGACCGACCGGAGGCCGAGCTCCCGGGCAGGCGCGATGTCGTGGAAGAGGCTCGCCGCGACGTGAACGTGCCGGCTGCGCTCGGCCGTGGTCGCATCGAAGAAGTGCTCCCAGTGCGCGTGGGCCGGCTTGTACGACTCGACGTCCTCGGCGACGACCGCGAGGTCGATCGGCACTCCGAGCTGTCGCTGGGAGGCAGCGATCAGGTCGCGGTCGGTGTTCGAGAGGATCCCGAGCAGCCAGCCACGCTCACGGAGCTCGGCGAGAGCGGCGGGCACCTCGGGGAATGGGGGCCAGTCGGGCAGCGAGTGAGCGAGCGCGCCTGCCTCACCCTCCGGTAGCTGAAGCTGCTCGTCCTGCGCAAGCCGTTCGAGCGCGAGAGTCAGCACCTCGCGGTAGCTGCGAAAGGGCTCGGACTCGAGTACTCGCTCGGTCTCGTGATACAGCTCGAGCAGCCGCGGCGCTTGCTCGACGCCGAAGATCCGCTCGAACTCGGTGCGAATCCCCCGATTCCAGTCGATCAGGGTTCCGTAGCAATCAAAAGTTGCCCAGCGGGTCGCGGCCATTCGCTGAAGCCTAGTTACGGCACAGCCAACCTCCTCCCCACGACGAGCATATCGGCGAAGTTCGCACACGTCTGTGCTGGCTTCGTGCCGAAACGCAGCGTGAGGCGGTTACTCGTCGACGACTTCGCGGAGCACGATGCAGGCGTTGTGCCCGCCGAATCCGAACGAGTTGGAGACAGCGACCTTGACGTCGGCCTCGCGCGGCTCGTTCGGGATGTAGTCGAGGTCACACGCCGGATCCGGCGTCTCGTAGTTGATCGTCGGCGGCAGCACGTTCTTGTTGACTGCGAGGATCGAGAAGATCGCCTCGACCGCGCCCGCTGCGCCGAGGCAATGCCCGGTCGCTCCCTTCGTCGAGGAGACGGGCGTCTTCCGGGCGGCCTCTTCGCCGAGCGCAAGCTTGATCACGTTGGTTTCGCTCGCGTCGCCGAGTGGCGTAGAGGTGCCGTGGGCGTTGATGTAGTCGACCTCGTCCGGTGAGATTCCCGCGTCGCGGAAAGCCATCGTCATGGCGCGGGCCGGGTTCGCTCCGGTCGGGTCGGGCTCCGTGACGTGTGCCGCGTCCGACGAGAGTCCGTAGCCGAGCAGCTCGGCGTAGACCTTCGCGCCACGGGCGCGTGCATGCTCGAGGTCCTCGAGGACGACCACCCCGCCGGCCTCGCCCATCACGAAGCCGCTGCGGTCGGCGTCGAACGGCCGACTGGCCTTCTCGGGCTCCTCATTTCTTCGTGCGAGGGCCCGCATCGCGCTGAACCCGGCGATCCCGACCGGCGTGATGCCCGCCTCGGTGCCGCCGGCGAAGACGACGTCGGCCCGGCCGAGCCGAATCATGTCGGCCGCCTCGCCGATCGCCATGTTCGACGCGGCGCACGCCGTGCACTGAGACGACAGCGGGCCGCGGCTCCCCAGCTCCATCGACACCCAGGCGGCGCCCATGTTGGGAATGATCTGGGGGATCGAGAACGGGTTCACCCGGTCGGGCCCACGGGTGAGCAGGACGTCGTAACAGTCCTGGAACGCCTGCAGCCCTCCGATTCCGGTGGCGATCGACGCACCGACCCGCTCGGCTTCGGGCTTGACGTCGAAGCCCGAGTCGGCCTCGGCCTGTCGGGCAGCGGCGACGATCATCTGCGCGAAGCGGTCCATGCGCCGCGCCTGCTTGTGGTCGATCCAGTTCTTGGGGTCGAAGTCCTTCAGCTCGCAGGCAAAGGTGACCGGATACGCGCTCGCGTCGAACTGCTCGATCGGCGCTGCGCCCGACTTCCCGGCCAGCAGGTTGTCCCACGTCGTCTCGATGTCGTTCCCGAGCGGCGTCACAGCGCCGATCCCGGTGACGACCACGCGGCGCCGTCCATTTTGCGAGTACTCGCTCACATGCCCAACCCTCCGTCGACGAGCAGCACCTCGCCCGTTATGAACGAGGCCTCGTCCGAGCACAGGAACCGTACCGCTCCGGCGACGTCCTCCGGATCTCCGAGCTTGCCGAGCGGCGTGTTGGCGAGCATCGCGTTCTGGGCCTCCTCGGGCAGCACGTTCGTCAACCGGGTGTTGATGTATCCGGGCGCGACGACGTTTGCACGGACGCCGCGGCTGCCGAGCTCGCGGGCGAGCGACTTCGTGAAGCCGATGATCCCGGCCTTCGACGCTGCGTAGTTCGTCTGGCCCCAGTTACCCCGCAGCCCGACGATGCTGGAGACGTTGACGATCGAGCCGGTGCGCCGCTTCATCATTCCTCGCGCTGCCGCGCGGCACGTGTAGAAGACGCTGCTCAGGTTCGTGTCGATCACCGAGCGCCAGTCTTCATCGGTCATCCGGGCGAGCACCCCGTCGCGGGTGAGCCCCGCGTTGTTGACGAGGATGTCCAGATCGCCGGCCTCCTCCACGAGCGCGCGCGCCTCGTCCGGGCTCGAGACGTCTGCCTGGACCGCCCGACCGCCGGTCTCGCTGGCGACCGCCTCGGCCTCCTCCGCTCCCGATCGATAGCCGATTACGACCGAAGCGCCGGCCTTGCCCAGCTCGACCGCGATCGCTCGTCCAATGCCTCGCGAGCCCCCGGTAACGAGGGCCGTCCGCCCTTCGAGCGAGCAGAAGGCGGGCGAGCCACTAGGAGGGTTTGGCGGAATGTTGCTCGTCACCGGGGCGCGATGGTCGTTCCGAGGCAAGGACGCAGGGAGCGCCGATAGTAATCACTATCGGCGCGACTGAGGACGCGGCCTCGGGGCGAGCAGCGCGTCCCGGTGGCTCAGCCATATTTCGCCAAACCCTCCTACGCAGCGGAGAGTGTCTCCTCGGCGTTTTCCAAGCCTGCGAGGTTGTTCACCGAGATCGCCTTCGCGGTCCGGTCGATCCGCTTGACGAGACCCGCAAGCACGTTGCTCGGGCCTACCTCGACGAAGATCTTCACGCCTTCCTCCACGAGCCCCCGCGCGGCCTGGGTGAAGCGCACCGGCGCCGTCAGCTGCTCGACGAGCAGCGACGCGAACCGCTGTGCCGGCTCGATCCTGGCGGTGACCGTCGACATGAATGGCGCGATCGGATCGCGGAAGCGAACCCGCTCCACGGCCGGACGGAGCCGATCGGCGGCCCGAGCGACGAGCGGGCTGTGGAACGCGCCCGACACCTTCAATTTGATGGTGCGCCGCGCGCCGAGCTCCTCGGCCTTCGCGCAGACCTCGGTCACGGCCTCCTGCGCGCCGGAAACGACGATCTGGCCCGGGCAGTTGTAGTTCGCCGGCCAGACGCCCTCGATCTCCTCGCAGAGCCGTTCGACGACCTCGTCGTCGAGACCGAGAATCGCAGCCATCGAGCCGTTGCTGACGCGCGCGGCCTCGGCCATGGCAAGCCCGCGCTCACGGACGAGCGCAATCGACTCGGCTGGGGTCATCGAAGAAGCAGCCGCGAGCGCAGTGAACTCGCCGACGGAGTGCCCGACGACATAGTCGGGCTCATAGCCGCGAGCGCGCAGGGCTGCGAGCATGGCCAGGCTCGTGGCGACGAGCGCCGGTTGCTGGACCTCGGTCTCCACGAGCTCCTCGATCGGAGCTTCGAAGCAGAGTCGCTTGAGGTCGAGCCCCGAAGCCTCGCTGCCCTCGCGGAAGACCTCCATCGCCTCTGGAACTGCTTCGGCGATCTCCCTGCCCATCCCGACTTCGAGGGACCCCTGCCCCGGGAAGCAGAACGCGACCTTACTCATGCTGTGCCACCTTTCCCATTCGCCGTCCATTCGATCAGAGCCGAGCCCCACGTGAGGCCGGCCCCCATTCCGGTCATGAGCACGAGCTCGCCGGGTTGAAGACGCCCATCGGTCTCCGCATCACCGAGGGCAAGCGGGATCGAGCCGGACGAAGTATTGCCGTAGCGGTCCACGTTCACGACCGTACGCTCTTTCGGGATGCCCAGCTTGCGCCGCGCATGCTCGATGATCCGCACGTTCGCCTGATGAGGGACGTAGACGTCGACCTCGTCGACCGCCACGCCGCACTCGCTGAGCACCTTCTCGGCGGAGTCGACGAGCACACGGGTCGCGAACTTGAAAACTTCACGGCCGTTCATTTTGGCGAAGTGCTGCCCCGCTGCAACCGTTTCCGCCGTCGCAGGCGCACGCGAGCCGCCGGCCGGCATGTACAGCTGGGGGCCGCCGGAGCCGTCCGCGCCGAGCTCGAAGCCGAGGAAGCCGCCCTCGTCGACCCGCTCGAGGACGACGGCGCCCGCGCCGTCGCCGAAGAGCACGCACGTGCTGCGGTCTGCCCAGTCCACCACCTTCGAGAGCACATCGCCCCCGATGACGAGCGCGTTCCGTGCGAGGCCGCCCGCAACCATCGCGTGCGCCTGGACGAGCGCGTAGACGAAGCCCGTGCAGCCGGCGGAAAGGTCGTACGCGGCAGCGTCCTTCGCGCCGAGGCGGTCCGCGAGGATGGCGCCGGTCGATGGGAAGAGCATGTCCGGCGTCACGGTCGCGACGATGATCAGATCGATGGCTGATGCTTCGAGGCCTGCCTGCTCGAGGGCAGCCTCCGCCGCGGGCAGCGAGACGTCGGAGAGCGCCTCCTCCGGAGCGGCGACGCGGCGCTCCCGAATCCCGGTCCGCTCGACGATCCACTCGTCCGAGGTGTCGACCATGGCCGCCAGCTCGACGTTGGTCATCACGCGTTCCGGTGTGTGCGAGCCGATGCCGGTGATCGAGATTCGGCCGTTCGCGGTCGCGCTCGCGATCACGACTGCTCCACCGCGAAGGTCAACGTTCCGCGGGCGGCCAACTCGCCCCCGACGCGGGCCTCCGCCTGGCCCTTGCCGATCGGCCCCCGCGCGCGGCCGAGGTCGCACGTCAAGACCAACTCGTCGCCCGGCTCGACGATTCGCTTGAAGCGGACGCTGTCGATGCCCGCGAACAGCGCAAGGCGGCCGCGGTTCTCCTCCTGCGACAGCACCGCAACCGCGCCTGTCTGCGCCATCGCCTCGACGATCAGCACCCCCGGCATGATCGGGCGACCCGGGAAGTGCCCCGCGAAGTACCACTCGTCGGCGCGAACATGCCGGCGCGCGACGACACGCACCCCCGGCTCCAGCTCGATGACCTCATCGATCAGGAGAAACGGGTCGCGATGCGGCAGGATCGCCTCGATTTCTGCCTTCCCAAGCGGGGCCTTGGTCTCCACGAGCGGCAAAGTGTAGTCCGGAGTGACCGCGTCGCTGTCAGCGGAGTTGGTGGTTCCACGCCTGCGCGGCAGGTTCGGACGGCCATATCTCTACATGGAGGTCTGTCCTTCGACGCAGAGGCTGTTCGGCCCGGAGCACTCCGAGGGCGCCGTCGCCGTCGCCGAGGAGCAGACCGAGGGGCGAGGCCGTCTCGGCCGGCAGTGGCTCTCACCCCGTGGCGTAAGCATCCTTTGCTCGATCCTCCTCGAGCCACCGGTCGAGACTCGGCTTCTCCCGGAGCTCTCCCTCGTCGCCGGCGAGGCGTGCGCCGAGGCGATCGCTGCGGTGACGGAGCTCGAGCCGGAGATCAAGCTTCCGAACGACGTCCTGCTCGGCGGCCGCAAGGCCGCCGGCATGCTCGCCGAGGCGCGAGACGGCCGCGTCGTGCTCGGGCTCGGGATCAACGTCAACGTCCCGCTGGAGGAGCTGCCCGTGGACGTCGATCGACCCGCGACATCGCTGCTCGTCGAGAGCGGCGCCGAGGTCGACCGTGCGGAGCTGCTCGTTGAGCTGCTCGGCGCGCTGGAGCGTCGCTACGACGAGTGGGTGGCCGAGATTACGGGTAGGTGATCGCCCGACCGTCGTTTCCGACGAAGTCGCGCGCGACAGCGCGGAACGTCGAGAAAGCGCCGCCGGAAGAGATCCTGATGCGGCCCGGCGTGAGGCGGCGGCGTGTAACCGTCCGGCTCCCGTCGAACACGACGGTCACGTCCGCCGGCTCGTTGACCGAGAAGGTCAGCGTCGAGGACGAGACGAGCCGGAGCCTGGGCCCCGTCCGGTCGACCGCGAAGATCACGGTCTGCCGAGTAGTTGCCACGAGCGATGTCGCACGAAGGTCCGCCCGGTACTCCCGCTCGCCGACGCCACGCCCGAAGCGGCCGTTCCATTCGATCCTCTGCTGACCAGCCTCGAGCTGGCCGTCGAAGACCTGGCCAATCGCTTTCTTGCCCTGGCGCACGATCAAGGACACACGCGCGGGGCCATTCAGCTGGAAGTTGAAGCGGGTCGTATCGAGACGACCGTCGCCGTTCGGCGAGAAGACTTGCGGTTCGACACGCAGACCCACCAGCGTCCGGTCGACGACGACCGCGACCGTCGCGGTCGCCTCGATGCCGAGAGCGTTTCTCGCCGTGAGCACGATCCCGTAACGGCCGTCCGCCAGCCCGAACGCATCCCAGGGGAACTCGTACGACCCCGTGTCCTTCTGCTCCACGAAGAGCGTCGTCACAGGCGTCCCTGCCGCGTCGACGACGCTTGCCGTGACGAGGCTCGGCTCCCGCAGGCGATAGCGGATGACGGTCGAGTCGCCGCGGCGGTCGCCGTTGGGACTGATCAGCGCGGGCCGCGCCAGCGCGGTCACCGAGGCCTGGGTGGAGGTGCCGGCGACGGCCCCGGTCACCGGTCGGACCGACGGCCCGGCATCGATGGCGTAGAGGTAGCGGCCCGCTGGGACCGTCCTGGCGTCCCACGTCCAATCCACGTACGGACCGATCCCCTGTCCGGTCGCGACAACGTTGCCATCGGGCTCGGACACGATCACCGACCAGGGGATCGGGTCGGTGAGCGTCGCCGTGAAATGCACGAACTGACCCGGCGCTCCGGTCGCCACCGGGAAGTAGATCTTCGGCAGCCCGGTCTGGGAGACGCTCCGAGTGAGGGCCGGCAGCTCTCCGTAGAGCCGGCTTCCCGGACACGCGGTGTAGCCCGTGTCGCGGTGGCCGGAGATCGTCCGCAGCGTGATGTTCCGGCCTGCAGGGAAGCGCGGGTTGCCGCTCGAGCGCCAGCCGAACGTCGAGAGAGGGTCGGCATGCGCGACGTCGAGGCGCCACGCGAGCAGGCGAGTCAGCGCGGTGCGCGCCGCGGGCGAAGGCGGATTACCCTCGTAGGTCCCAATCAGCGCGATGCCGGTCGAGCCCGTGTTGAAGCCCTGGGCGTGGGCGCCGACGACGTTCCGTTCGACCCCTCCGTACCGGCCTTCGAAGACCTGGCCGTACTTGTCGACGAGAAAGTTGTAACCAACGTCGTCCCACCCGTTCGCGAGCACGTGGTAGCGCTGGATGCCCCGGACGATCGAGGCCGACTGGGCCCTGGTGTACGAGTTCGAGCCGGCGGTGTGATGGACGAGCGCGTAGCGGAGCGAGTCTGCATAGGTGGGCCGGCCGCGTCGGATCCGCTCGTTCGCCCCCCAGCTCGCCCGCGAGAAGATGAGCGGCGACCCGGCGATCGAGAGCGCGCGGGCCGAGCGAGCCTTGACCGGGCTCCGCACGTAGTTGGCGCGCACCCGTGTGACGCTTCCGAAGGTCCTCACCTCGATCCGGTCCGACGGGCCCGTCCAGTACGGGCTCCCGAGCTGCCAGCCTCGCTTTCGAAGCTCGTGGTTGCCCACGTCAGGCCCATCGTCCTCAGGCGCAGCATCACGCCACGGGCTCCATCGCCCGGACACGCCCCGGGTGCGGAACGAGACGGAGCCGCTCCCCTTCCAATGCAAGCCCACGAGATCGAACCGGGCGGGCGCCTTGTTCACTCCGCGCGGAAGGTCACGCACGACCATGGTCGTCCCGGCGGCGAGCGCGGTCCCGGGAGCGAGGAAGAGAAAAAGCAGGGCGAAACGGATGAACTTCATGGGCGGCCCTCTCTACGGAAGCAGAGACCGGGGCCGCCCTCAAGGCCAAACCCCCGGTCCCAGATAGAATCCTTACAAGTGAAAGGGCCGCTTCTGCGGGCATTTCTTCTCGCGCTAACCGCGGCTCTGTTCGTCTGCGCCACTGCCCTAGCTACGCCATCGAACCCACATGTCCTCGCGGTGAAGTTCGAGAACGACGTCAATCCGGTGACCCAGGACTACGTCAACGGTGAGATCGAGCGCGCGAACCGCGAGAACTTCGACGCAGTTGTGATCCTGCTCGACACGCCCGGAGGGCTGAGCACTTCGATGCAGAAGATCTACAAGGCAGAGCTTGCGTCGAAGATCCCCGTGGTCGTCTACGTCTCGCCGCCGGGCTCGCGTGCGGCGTCGGCAGGAGTCTGGATCGGCCAGGCGGCGGACATCCTCGCGATGGCGCCACAGACGAACATCGGCTCGTCGACTCCCATCAACGTCGGCGGCGGCGACATCGCCAAGGACCTCCGGCGCAAAGTCGTGAACGACGCTGCGGCCTCTCTCCGCGAGCTCGCGCGAACACATGGACGCAACGTCAAGTGGGCCGACGCAGCCGTCCGCAAGGGCGAGAACCTCGGCGCGAGCGAAGCGCTCGAGCAGAACGTGATCGACGTAATGGCGCCGAACCTCCCTGCGCTCCTCGACAAGCTCGACGGTCGCAAGACGGTGCCGAAGAACCTCGTCCTCCACACAGCGAATGCGCAGATCACGACGGTCGACATGTCCCTCTGGAAGAAGATCCTGGACACGCTGATCGATCCGAACCTGATCGTCCTCTTCATGTCGATCGGGACGCTAGGCCTCGTCGTCGAGCTCTGGAACCCGGGGCTGATCTTCCCCGGGACGATGGGGGCGATCTTCCTCATCCTCGGGCTCTTCGGGCTCCAGGTCCTGCCGATCAGCGTGGCGGGGCTCTTGCTGATGCTGCTCGCCTTCTCCTTCTTCGCCGCGGAGGCCTTCGTCCCGAGTCACGGTGCACTCACCGTCGCGGGATCAGTCTGCTTCGTCATCGGAGCACTACTCCTCTTCGAGCCGGCCGGCGACACGTACAAGGTCTCGTTGCCCGCGGTCCTCGCGATCGCAGCCACGCTCACTGCGACGATGGCCGTCGTCGCCTTCAAGATCGTTCAGGTGCGGGGCGCGCCGGTCGTGACCGGCAAGAGCGAGCTCATCGGCCAGGTGGGCGTCGTTCGGCAAGCGCTCGATCCCGAGGGACTCGTGTTCGTCCACGGAGAGCTCTGGCGGGCCCGAACCGAGGGAGATCCGCTGCCGCCCGGTACCACGGTGCAGGTCAACGGAATCGAGGACGGGCTCGTTCTCGAGGTCGCCCGAGCGGAGCCCGCAGCCGCGGCGCAGCCTGTGACATAGGATCTCTGCCGTGGCCGCGCTGATCGCTGTCGGAGCAGTTGCAGTCCTGCTGCTGATCATCCTCTCGTCGGCGGTCCGCGTCGCCCGGGAGTACGAGCGCGGAG
>CAZQAG010000063.1:0-14031 GCA_964591295.1 uncultured Gaiellales bacterium
TGGTTCGAGCCGTTCACCGAGTTGCTCGACTGGAAGCCGCCCTACGCGAAGTGGTACCTCGGCGGCAAGCTCAACGTCTGCTTCAACTGCGTCGACCGCCACGTCGAGGCCGGGCAGGGCGCGAAGGTCGCCTATCACTGGGAGGGCGAGCCCGAGGAGGACCGGCGGACGATCACCTTTTCCGACCTCCAGGGCGAGGTCGTCAAGCTCGCGAACGCGCTCAAGCGCCTCGGTGTCGGCAAGGGCACGGCGGTCGGGATCTACATGGGGATGGTCCCCGAGCTGCCGGTGGCGATGCTCGCGTGCGCCCGTCTCGGCGCGCCGCACACGGTCGTCTTCGGCGGCTTCTCGGCCGAGTCGCTCTCGGGCCGCCTGAACGACATGGGCTGCGAGCTCCTGATCGCTCAGGACGAGGCCTGGCGCAAGGGCTCACCTGTGCCGTTGAAGCGGAACGTGGACGACGCGCTGGCGGAGTCTCCGACCGTGAAGAAAGCGATCGTTCTGCGTCGAACGGGCAACGAGGTTCCGATGCAGGAAGGCCGCGACGAGTGGTGGCACGAGCTCGTCGCGCAGGAGAGCGACGACCCGGCTTCCTGCCCCTGCGAGCCGATGGACTCCGAGGATCTCCTCTACCTGCTGTACACGAGCGGCACGACGGCGAAGCCGAAGGGCATCGTGCACACGACCGGCGGCTATCTCGTCGGCGCCGCCACGACTCACTACTACACCTTCGACGTGAAGCCCGACTCGGTCTACTGGTGCGCGGCCGACGTGGGCTGGGTGACCGGCCATAGCTACATCGTCTACGGCCCCTTGTGCAACGGGACGACCGGCGTCATGTACGAAGGCGTGCCCGACTACCCGGATCGCGACCGCTGGTGGGCGATCGTCGAGCGCTACGGCGTGGACATCCTCTACACGGCGCCGACCGCGATCCGCAGCCACATGAAGTGGGGGGCCGAGCACGCGCAGAAGCACGACCTCTCGTCGATCCGCCTCCTCGGTTCGGTGGGCGAGCCGATCAACCCGGAGGCGTGGGTCTGGTACCGCGAGGTGATCGGCGGCGACCGCGTGCCCGTGGTCGACACGTGGTGGCAGACGGAGACGGGGATGATCCTGATCACGCCGCTGCCGGGAGTGATGACGTTGAAGCCCGGCTCGGCGACCAAGCCGTTTCCCGGCGTGGACGCGGCCGTCTTCGACGAGCAGGGCAACGAGGTCGGGCCTGGCGGCGGCGGTTATCTCGTGCTGCGACGCCCCTGGCCGGCGATGCTGCGTGGGATCCACAACGATCACGAGCGCTACGTCGAGACGTACTGGTCTCGCTACCCGGACGTCTACTTCGCGGGAGACGGCGCGCGCATCGACGAGGACGGCGACTTCTGGCTCATGGGCCGCGTCGACGACGTGATGAACGTGTCCGGCCACCGAATCTCGACGATCGAGGTCGAGAGCGCGCTCGTCGACCACAAGCTGGTTGCGGAGGCGGCCGTCGCCGCGCGTGCTGATGCGACGACGGGGCAGGCGATCGTCGCCTTCGTCTCGCTCGTCGGCGGCGAGGAGGGCTCGGTCGAGAGGCTCGAGGAGCTGCGGAACCACGTGGCGAAGAAGATCGGGCCGATCGCGAAGCCGGCGAACATCGTGTTCACGGCGGAGCTTCCGAAAACGCGTAGCGGCAAGATCATGCGCCGGCTCTTGCGCGACGTCGCGGAGAACCGCCCACTCGGGGACACGACGACGCTCGCGGATCCGACGGTCGTCGAGGAGATCCGCGACCGCTCGGTCGCCGAAGCACCCGAGGAGTGACCGAACACAGGCAACTCGGTGTCGACCTGTTCAACGAGGTCTGGCGCCTGATGGAGTCTCGTGAAGACGACGACCGGATGCTGCACGCCGCGCACGCCTCGCGCTTCCATTGGGGCGAGGCTCGAGAGCACGAGCGGGAGAACCTGGCGCGCGGCGAGTGGCAGGTCTCGCGCGTCTACGTCGTCCTTGGACGCTCCGAGCCGGCGATCTGGCACGCGCGACGCTGCCTACAACACTGCGAGGAGGCTGGCGTCGGCGACTGGGACCTCGCATATGCGTACGAGGCGCTGGCCGCGCGCATGCCCTGGCGGGCAACGCGGAGGCCGAGGAGTGGAAGGCGAAAGCCCGTACGGCAGGCGAGGAGATCGCCGATCCCGAGGATCGCGAGCACTTCGACGAGGACTACGCGACTCTGAGCTAGGCGAGCAGTTGCTCGAAATGCTCTTGTTGGTCCTGCTCGAACGGGCCGATCAGCGCGAGGTTGAGCCCATGTCCGCCGATCACGTCCTGGGCTACGCGTTGCACGTCCTCGACCGTGACGGCATCGAGGCCGGCAAGCACGTCCTCCGGCTCGGTCGCAACGCCCTCGAGTACCTCGCGGCGCAGGCCGAACATGACGAGCCCGTGCGGGCTCTCGGTCTGGAGGACGAAGCGCCCTTTCGCGACGTTGCGTGCCTTCTCGAGCTCGTCGGAGGGAACCGCTTCGTCGGTGATCGTCCGCAGCTCGGCGACGATCGTCGTGATCGCCTCGTCGATGCGCTCGATGTCGACGCCGGCCTGAGAGAAGAGCGAGCCCGCGTCGGTGTAGCTGTGGTTGATCGCGTAGATGTAGTACGCGAGCCCGCGTCGCTCGCGGACCTCGGTGAAGAGGCGCGAGGACATTCCCGTGCCGAGCACCGTCGAGAGGATCTGAAGCGCGTAGCGATCGGGATGGACGAGTGGGTAGCTGGGCACGCCGAGGCAGAGGTGAGCCTGGTCGGACGCCTTGGTGAAGATCTTCACGCGAGGCGATCCATTCGCTTGCAGCGCGGCGGGAGCCGGCGCGTCGGTCTCGGCAGGCTCGAGGTCGCCGAGCAGCCGCTCGATTTCGGCCTCGAGGTCGCCACCGATCTTCCCGGCGACTCCGACGACCATCCGCTCCGGCTTGTACCAGCGGTCGACGTAGCCGAGGAACGTGTCGCGGGTCGCGGCCCGGACGGTTTCCTTGCGCCCGATGATGTCCCAGCCCAGCGGTTGATCGCCGTAGAGAAGCGAGTCGTACACGCCGCTGATGTAGTCGCGAGGGGTGTCGAAGTACATGTTCATCTCCTCGACGATGACGCCCTTCTCGCGCTCGATCTCCTCCGGGTCGAACGTCGAGTGCCGGAGCATGTCGACGAGGACGTCGAGCGCGATCGAACGGTGCTCGCCGGCGCACCGGACGTAGTAGCCGGTGTACTCCTTGCCGGTGAAGGCGTTGAACTCGCCTCCGATCCCATCGATCTCGTTGCCGATGTCGCGGGCGGTGGGGCGCGCCTCCGTGCCCTTGAAGAACATGTGCTCGGCGAAGTGGGCGATCCCGCTCGTGTCCGGCGTCTCGAAGCGCGAGCCGGCGGAGAGCATGATGAAGCACGAGACCGACTGCGCGTGGTCCATCGGAGCCGTCAGCAGGCGCAGCCCGCTCGGCAGTGTCTGTCGCTCGAAGACGCCCATCAGGCCGCGAGCGCTTCCCGCCACGCCTGAGGCACGTCGACGGACTCGCCGGACTCATAGTCGAACGAGACGAGCACCGTCTTCGCCTCGGCCGCGACCGTGTTGCCGGAGTGCACCTCGTACTCGAGCTCGAAGCTCTTCGTACCGACGCCGGCCGGCCGGACGCCGATCTCGAGCTCGTCTCCCATCCGCAGCGGCGCCCGGAAGTCGATCTCCACCCGCGCGAGGATCATGTTCTCCACCTCGGCGCCGAGTGGGACCAGATAGGCGATCCGTGCATCCTCGAGGTAGGTCAGGAAGACAGCGTTGTTGACGTGGCCAAGCGTGTCCACGTCCCGGAAACGGACGGTCTCGCGGTGCACGAAGGCGAACCCCTCCACGGCGGAGATGCTACCGAGCCTGCCAAGCGGCGAGGAGCTCCGCCTCGCGCTCCGGCGCCATTCCCGCATCGTCCGTCGTTTCCGCCTCGTCGAGCGTGCCGCGGACTGTCTCCTCGAGCGGCCAGAAGGTGAGCCCCGCCTCGGTCGCACGCGACACGTCGGTCCTGTGCATGCCGACCGACTCCGGGTCCTGGATCCAGAGCGGGAGCTCCATCCATTCGCCCACGCCCTGCTCGAGGAGATAGTCGCCGTCGACGTACGTGAAGGTGGCGTCGCTGCCGGCAACTTCGCGACAGGTCTCAGCGAGCGACCGCCACGAGACGCCTTCGTTGATCGCGTTGAACCGTCCATCAACTTTGCCTTCGCAAAGGTCGATCAGCCAGCTCGCCAGGTCGCGCACGTCGATGAACTGAACGGTTCGTTCGGGTGGGCCCGGGACGAGGACGTCGCCGCCGCGGGCGATCCGGTGGGGCCAGTACGTGAACCGACCGGTCGGGTCGTGCGGCCCGACGATCAGACCGGGGCGGACAAGAGCGTTGCGATCGGGCAGCGTCTCCGCGACGGCACGCTCACAGAGCACCTTCAGCGCCCCGTAGTTCGAAAAGTCCTCGAGCAGCCGATCGGCTGGCTTGTCCTCGGCGAGCTCTTCGAGAGGGCTGTCTTCGTCGGACGGCCTGCTGAAGTCGGCGTAGACGGAGACGCTCGAGATGAAGAGATAATGGCCGGCCGAGTCGGCGAGCGCCTCGGCCGAGGCCCGCACGACGTGGGGGACGTAGCCGCTCGGATCGATGACCGCATCCCAGGTGCGGCCCCCGAGGGCGGAGAGGTCGTGCTCGCGGTCGCCTCGGAGCTTCTCCGCCTCGGGGAAGAGCTCGGGGTTCGTCTCGCCACGGTTGAAGAGGGTGACCTGGTGGTCGCGTGCAAGGGCGGCCTCCACGGCTGCGCGGCCCAGGAACTTCGTTCCGCCGAGAACGAGCAGCTTCACGGCGCGAACGCTACCTCTCCACAGCCTGTGGATTTTTGACTGCGCCGGCGGCGAAGCAGTAGGTTGCGATCGTGCGGCTGAGGTCGCTGAACGAGGCAGAGTGCTACGCCCGCTGCCACGGCGAGGGCGACGGCGACAACGTGCGCGTGGTCAAGCTCGAGCCCCGGCGGCCGCGCTTCGATCTCGACGTGTCGGGCGAGGATCTCCGGCGAGCCTTCGAGGTGAGGCTGGACAAGCGCGAACCGCCGCCCGAGCCGACAACCGAGAACGCGGTCAATGGCCAAGCACCAGCCGCGGCCGCTTAAGCCACCGTCACCCTAAAGAAGGTTCGCCCGGCCTCCTCCCCACTGCGATCCTAGTGGCGAAATGCGCACGCGTGGGTCACAAAAGAGTGCCGAAACTCAGGCGTCGACGAGTGCGGTTCCCGATGTCCTCGCACCCGGGCTCGACGTCCTCTTCTGCGGCATCAACCCTGGCCTCTTCTCTGCCGCCGCGGCGGCGCACTTCGCGAACCCGCGCAACGATTTCTGGCGGCTCCTGCACGAGGCCGGGTTCACGCCGCGGCTTCTCGAGCCGACCGAGCAGTTCGAGCTTCTGCGCTACGAAGTTGGCGTCACCAACGCTGCGTCCCGCACGACGCCGGGCTCCGGCGATCTGCGGCGGGCGGACTTCGCCGGCTCGGCCGATCGCCTCCAGCGCATCGCACTCGAGCTCTGCCCGAGGTTCATCGGGTTCGTTGGCAAGGAGGCCTACCGCGGTGCGTTCGGCGAGCGCTCGGCACTGGGGCTACAGGAGCGGCGTCTCGGGGAGACGCAACTCTTCGTCCTGCCTTCGACGTCTCCCGCCAACGCCGCTGTTCCTTATGCGGAGCGGCTTCGCTGGTTTCGCGAGCTCAGAGCACTCCTCGCTTAGCTGCCTCCGACGCCGATCGCCGTCAGCAAGACGAGGACGACGGTCGTGACCGCGAGCACTCCGTGCAGTGCGACGACCGAGACGGGAAAATGCTGTTCCGCGGGAGTGCCTGGATCGACAGCCTCTGCGCCGGTGCCGCGTGCCTGGCGCCGCTGGTACCAAATCGCGAACATCGTCCAGCCGAGGAGGGCGACGACCGCGAGGATTACGAGCGCGATCCACGCGAGCGAATCGGTGTCGGTGATGAGGTACGCGATCCAGATCACGAGCCCACCGGCCGCGAGCAGGAAGTGGCTGAGGATGAGGTACGGCCGGATTCCCGTCGCCTGCTTCATCCCGCCTCGCGACAGCCACATCGCGAGCATGACGAAGCCCAAGCCCGCAGTCGCCACCCACGTAATCAAAGCTGCCCATTCCATGGTGCCTCCCAGTCGAGGTGATCAGTCGTCTCGGGAATCCAACTACGAATCAACCGGCCTTGCGAATTCAGCCGCGCCAGCGGTTCGTGATCGGCAGTCGCCAATCGCGCCCGAACGCTTTCGGTCGCAGCTTCACGCCCGGCGGCGCCTGCCGGCGCTTGTACTCCGCGCGGTCGATCATCGCGAGCGCCCGGTCGACGACGTCCGGGTCGAAGCCGTCGGCGATCAGATCCTCGCGCGAGCGGTCGAGCTCGACGTACTCCTCGAGGACTCGATCGAGCTCCGGGTAGGGCGGTAACGAGTCCTCGTCGAGCTGGTTGGCGCGCAGCTCGGCGCTCGGCGCCCGGTCGACGATCGTCTGCGGGATGAGCTCGCGCCCGGCCCGCTCGTTGAGGTGCCTGGCCAGCCGGAAGACATCGGTCTTGTACACGTCCTTGAGCAGCGCGAACCCGCCGGCCATGTCGCCGTAGAGCGTGGCGTACCCGACCGAGAGCTCGGACTTGTTCCCCGTGGCGACGACGAGCCAGCCGAACTTGTTCGAGAGGGCCATCAGCAGCACACCCCGGGCTCGCGCCTGGATGTTCTCCTCGGTCGTGTCGGGCTCTCGGCAGGCAAAAACCTCGGCGAGCGTCTCGAGGAAGCTCTCGACGATCGGCTCGATCGGAAGCTCGAGAAAGGCGGCGCCGAGCGACTCGGCGAGCCGGCGCGCGTCAGCACGCGTCCCTTCGGAGCTGAAGCGCGACGGCATCGAGACGCAATGGACGCGATCGGAGCCGAGAGCCTCGCTTGCGATCGCCGCGGCGAGCGCGGAGTCGATTCCGCCCGAGACGCCGAGCACGACGTCCTGGAACCCGTTCTTCTCGACGTAGTCGCGCAGCCCGAGCTCGAGGCCGAGCCGCATCTGCTCGAGGTCGTTGGCGAGGGGGGCGATCTGCGGCTCGATCGGCTCTGCGGCTGCTCGCGGAGCGCCGATGTGGACGACCGGTACTTCTGGCCCCGACTCGCGCTCACTCTCGAGCGAGCGGCGCCGCACATCTCGCAACCGCCGGCCCAAGGCCTCCTGCGGCTCGATGTCGACCAAGAGCAGCGCCTCTTCGAACCCGGGCGCGCGCGCGAGCACCTCGCCCTCGTCGTCGATCACGACCGAGTGCCCGTCGAAGAGGAGCTCGTCCTGGCCGCCGACGGCGTTGACGAAGGCGACGTAGCAGACGTTGTCGCGCGCACGTGTCTGCAGCATCTGCTCTCGCTCTTGAGCCTTCCCGACGTGGAACGGCGAGGCCGAGAGATTGACGAGAAGCTGAGCGCCGGCGAGCGCGAGGTCGTTGGCGGGTGGGCCGGGCTGCCAGATGTCCTCGCAGACGGTCGGCCCGATCAGGGCCTCACCGTGCTCGAGAAGAACCAGGGCGCGCCCCGGGGCGAAGTAGCGGTGCTCGTCGAAAACGCCGTAGTTGGGGAGAAAGCGTTTCCGGTAGAGCGCCTTCACCTCGCCGTCGGCGCAAACGGCGCAGGCGTTGTAGAGGTCGCGGTCGAGATGGGGGACGCCGACGAACGCGACGAGGCCGCGCGCCTCCTTCGCGACCTGCGCCAGCGAGCTCTCCGCGGCGGCGACGAAGCTCGGGCGAAGAAGCAGGTCCTCCGGCGGGTAACCGGTGATCGCGAGCTCGGGGAAGAGGACGATGTCGGCACCTGCGTCCCGCGCCTCGTTCATGCGGGAGAGGATCAGCTCGCGGTTCCCTTCGAGGTCGCCGACGGTCGTGTTGATCTGGGCCAGCGCGAGCCTCATAGGTTTTAGACTATCAGTCGAAAACTACCTCTGAAGCCTGATCGCGTTCAGATCGTCACGCTCGATCTCGTCCGCCCGGACGATGAGATCCTCGATGTCGTCGTGCTCGGCGTGGATGTAGCGCCCGGCGAGGGCATCCGCTCGACCGGAGGCGAGCACGTGTACGAGACGGGGCGCCAGCTCGGGTGGCGTCCACGGCATATCGTCCCCGAAGACCCTGGTCATGTCCGTCTGGACGAGGCCCGGGCTGAAGACGAAGACCGGGATCTGTCCGCGCAGCTCGTTGGCGAGGGTCTCGCCATAGCGGCAGACCGCCGCCTTGCTGGACGAATACGAGGTGCCGGTGCTGCCGGGGAGATACGCGGCGCCGCTGCCGGTGATCACAATCCGTCCCCGGCCTCGCTCTAGCATCCCCGGGATGACAGCGCGGCATGAGAGGTGAACGCCGAGCATGTTCACCTCGTGCACGCGCCACCAGTCCTCGGGATCGACCTCCCACGTCGAGCCGCCGTCGGTCCCGATGCCGGCGTTCGCCACGAGCAGGTCCACGGGCCCGAAGTCGGCCTCGACCTTCTCGACCATGGCTTCGACGTCCTCTCGCTTGGTGACGTCTGCGACGACAGCAAGCCCGCCGACCTCGCGCGCGACCTCCTCGACCTGCTCTGCGGTGCGCGCGCTGACTGCGACTTTCGCGCCGGCGCCCGCGAGCTCTCGCGCGATCGATGCCCCGATCCCACGACCGCCTCCGGTGACGAGAGCGACCTGTCCGTCGAGCCTGTCCTCAGATGGCATTTGCGATCTCCTCCAGAGATTCGGGGTTCTCGATCGACGACAGATCGCCCGCGTCGGTGCCGAGCGCCTGGGCTCGGACTGCGCGACGGACGATCTTTGCGCTCCGGGTCTTCGGCAGCGCCGACACGAAGATCACGCGGTCGGGCTTGAACGCCTTGCCGAGCTCGTCTGCGACGGCCGCCGCCACCTCAGCCACGAGCTCGTCTCCCGCTTCGTAGCCGGGAGTGAGGACGCAAAAGATCCATGCCACCTCGCCTTTTACCTCGTGCGGGACGCCCACGGCCGCCGCCTCGGTCACCGCGGGGTGCCCGACAGCGGCCGACTCGAGCTCGGCGGGCCCGATCCGCTTGCCCGCGATGTTGAGCGTGTCGTCCGAGCGGCCGTGCAGGAACCAGTAACCGTCCTCGTCCACCGAGGCCCAGTCGCCGTGGACCCACACGCCTGGCAGGCGCCGCCAGTAGGTGTCGAGGTAGCGTTCGGGGTCGCGCCAGAAGCCGCGCGTCATGCCCGGGAACGGCTTGCGGCAGACGAGCTCGCCGACCTCGCCGCGAACGGAGTTGCCCTTGGCGTCGACGACGTCCATGGCCATCCCCAGCGCAGGGCCGCCGACCGAACACGCCTTGATCGGGATCGCGACCGTGGGCGAGAGGAAGCAGGCGCCGACCTCGGTGCCGCCCGAGCAGTTGATGATCGGGCACCGGCCGCCGCCGACCTCCTCGAAGAGCCACTCGTACGGCCCCGCGTTCCACGGCTCGCCGGTCGTGACGATCGTGCGCAAGGAGGATAGGTCCGCTTCGGGCTCGCCGTGGGGGATCAGGGCCCGCGTTAGCGTGGGGGAGATCCCGAGCACCGACACCCGCTCCGACTCGATCAGCTTCCAGAGGCGGTCTTGCGGCCAGTCGGGCGCGCCCTCGGCGAAGACGAGCGTCGAGCCCATCGCGTGGCCGCCCACGACGGTCCACGGCCCCATGATCCAGCCCATGTCGGTGACGAAGTGGATCCGGTCGTCCGGGCCGGCGTCGGCCTGATAGCAGACCTCCCGCGCGATCGAGACCAGGAAGCCGCCCTGCACGTGGACGACGCCCTTCGGTACCCCGGTCGTGCCGGAGGTGTAGGTGAGGAGATACGGCGTCTCGGAATCGAGCTCGGCCGCCGGCAGCTCACCCGGCGAGTCGGCCAGAAGCTCGTCCCATGGCGTGACGACGACGTGCTGGACACTCGGCGACTCGCGCCGGGCCTCTTCCAGAATCTCGAGCATCGGCACCTCGCGCCCCCGACGCGAAGAACTCCGGGTCGTGATCGCGACTTTCGCCTCCGACGCCCGCAGTCGCTGCGCCACCGCAGGAGCCGCGAAGCCGGAGAAGATCGGCACCTGAATTGCCCCGATGTGCGCGCACGCGTGCGAGGCCACCGCCACCTCCGGCGACATCGGCAGGAAGATTCCCACGCGGTCGCCCTCGCCGACCCCGAGACGGACGAGCGCCTCGGCGAGCTTCGTCACCTCAGTGGAGAGCTCGGCGAACGTCTGCTCGCGTCGGGACCCGTCCTCGCCGAGCCCGACCGCTGCGATCGCGTCCGGCCGGCGCTTCGCCCAGCGGTGGACGCAGTTCCACGCGATGTTGAGCTTGCCGCCGACGAACCATGTCGCCCACTCGGGTCCACGCGTCAGGTCGACGACTTCGTCCCAGGGCTGCGAGAACTCGAGGCCCATGTCCTCGATGGCGGCGGGCCAGAACCAGTTCGGGTCCTCCTGCGAGCGCCGCACGAGCTCCCAGTAGTCGTCCACCCCGTGCTTGCGCATCAGGCGGACGACGTTCGAGCGCGCGAGCGTCTCCTCGTCGGGCTGCCAGACGTACTTCGAGGCTGCTTTGACCATCCGGATAGGCTTTGCTAACTTAGTGCGCGCTAACCACTGAGGAGGCCAGGCCGTTGCGCGCACGCATCTTCGCAGAGGAGAACCGCAAGTGGTGGACGCTGGGCGCGGTTGCGTTCGGCCTGTTCATGATCATGCTCGACAACACGGTGGTGAACGTCGCGCTGCCGTCGATCGGGCGCGACTTCGACACCGGCCTCTCGGAGCTCGAGTGGGTCGTCAACGGCTATGCGCTGACGTTCGGCGTGCTGATGCTGACCGGCGGGAAGCTCGCCGATCTCCTCGGTCGGCGGCGAATCTTCATGGCCGGCCTCGCGATCTTCACGCTCGCCTCCCTTGCCTGCGGCCTGGCAGGAAGCGCCGAGTTCCTGATCGGCGCCCGCATCGTGCAGGGAGTCGGCTCCGCGCTCATGAATCCCGCGACGCTCTCGATCATCATCGCCACCTTCCCGCCGCGACAGCGCGGGATGGCAATCGGAATCTGGGCCGGGGTCTCGGCGATGGCGCTCGCGATCGGGCCGCTCGTCGGTGGCCTTCTCACCGAGCACATCCACTGGAGCTGGGTCTTCTTCATCAACGTGCCGGTCGGGATCGCCGGCATCGTCGTCGCCCGCCTCGTCATCGACGAGACCCGTGACACGTCCGCTGTACAGCGCCTCGACCTGCCCGGACTGGCCGTTTCGGCCATCGCCCTCTTTGCGCTCACGTACGGCCTGATCGAGGCCAACAAGCACGGCTGGCTCTCGCCGCTCATCCTCTCGCTCTTCGCCGTCGCCGCCGTGGGTCTCGTCGGCTTCGTCCTGCTCGAGCAGCACCAGCGGGTGCCGATGCTCGACCTCTCCCTGTTCCGTAACCCGACGTTTGCCGGCGCGAACGCCGTGATGATGCTCGTCGGGCTGGCGATGTTCGGCGTCTTCCTGTTCGTCACGCTGTACATGCAGAACGTCTTGCGCTACTCGCCGACGGAGGCGGGCGCGGCCTTTCTGCCGATGACGATCTTGATCGTCCTGCTGGCGCCAATTGCGGGCAAGCTGTCCGACCGGATCGGATCGCGCTGGCTGATGAGCGGAGGAATGGCGCTCGTCTCGCTCTCGCTGCTCCTCAACACCCGTCTCGATGCCGCCTCGAGCTACTGGGACATCCTGCCGCCGCTCCTCGTCGGCGGGGCGGGCATGGGGCTCGCCATGACCCCGACGACCGCCGCGGCCATGGGCTCGGTTCCGATGGACAAGGCCGGAGTGGGCTCGGCCGTCCTGAACAGCATGAGACAGGTCGGCGGCTCTTTGGGAATCGCCATCCTGGGCGCCATCGTCGCCTCCTACATCACCGTCGAGCCGTCGGATCCCCGCGCGCAGGCTCAGTTCCTCGACGGGTTCCATGCCGCCCTCTACGTCGCCGCCGGGATCGCCCTCGTCGGCACGTTCGTGGCCGTCGTCACGGTCCGAAAGATCGTCCACGCCGAGGCGCACGCGATCCCGGAGGCCGCGTGAGGCCCCGGCTCCCGGCCGAGGAACGCAAGGCCGCCGTCCTCGACTGCGCCTGCGGGATCTTCTCGACCGGCAGCTATCGGGGAACGACGACCGCGGAGATCGCGCGCGAGGCGGGTGTCACCGAACCGGTGCTCTACCGGCACTTCGCGTCGAAGCGAGCCTTGTATCTCGCCGTCTTGGACGAATCGTGGCGAAGGCTGCGTGCACTCTGGGACGCCGCCGTCGAAGGGGAGCCCGATCCCCGGTTCTGGGTTGGAGCAATGGGACGGGCGTACTTCGCGGCAGGAGACCCGAAGGTGATGTGCGCGGATCTCTGGATGCAGGCGCTCATCGAGGCAAGTGACGACGCGGAGATCGGGAAGTTCATCCGGAAGCAGATGCGCGAGGTGCACGGCTACGTGAGCGACGTGATCCGCCGTTCACAGGCCGCTGGAGGCGTGCTCCCCGAGCGCGACGCGAGTGCCGAGGCCTGGATCTTCATCTCGATTGGCCTTCTCGGCACCGTCGGGCGGCGCGTCGGCAGTCTCGTCGACGAGGATTTCGAGGCGATCATCGCCTCGCGCCGTCGCTGGATGACCGGCAGCGAGTAGACGCGCCGACCAAGGGAGTTGAGCCCCGGCTGCGGCCCCCGGGCTCAATCCCTTAGCGGCGAAAACCCACCTACTCCTATGGAGCGCCATTTGGGAGGCGACGACCCGGAGGCTTTTGGCTCTGCGGCCCAGCCAACGCCTCCGGGCCTTACGTCGCCATATCGTGGCGCGCCCCTTGCAATAGCGGCCTGGCGTCCGGCCGTGCTGCAAGGTGAACCTCACAATAGAACTGGATTTCGGCGAAGTCAAGTAGCTCGGTCAAGTGATTTTGCAATCCCGCACTTCACCATGGTTTTCCCTATGGACATGACCCTTTAGGGGGATATTTTCCGAAAGGAGGTTGCAGAAAAGTGAAGCGTCCGCTTGACTTCGCTATGGAAGTACAGCCGCCGTGAATCAGACCTCTCTCTCGCAAGCATCCAAGCCCGCAGCGCTCCGTCTCGGTGAGCGCCTGCGCCAGCTGCGCGTCGCCGCGGGGCTGACGCAGTCCGAGCTAGCCGGTGAGCGGTTCTCCAAGGAGTACGTGAGCCAGATCGAGCGCGGCAAGACCCGCCCGACCGGCGACACGATCGCCTGGCTCGCAAGCCGGCTCGACACCGATGCTGGTTACCTCGCACACGGTGTCTCGACCGATGAGCGTGGCCGGGTCGAAGCGACCCTCACGCGCGCCGAGGCGCTCGTCGAGGCGCATCGCTACGAAGAGGCAGTCTGCGAGTTCGAGCAGGTTCGGCCGGCAGTCGCCGCGACCGGCGCGAAAGAGCTCGAAGCGCGTCTTCTCTCCGGCGAGGCGTGGTCGAGGATGCAGCAGGGCGAGCTTCGCGAATCGCTCGAGCTGTTCCTGCGCGCGAAAATCGTCGTCGAAGCCGAGCCGTTCTCGGATCTTGACAGGGCCGAGGTGCTCTACCGCCTCGGAGTCTGCCGCTACAAGCTTTCCAGCATCTCGACCGCGATCGGCCTCTTCAACGAGGCCTACACGATCGCCGAGCGCTCGGAGCTTCCATGCGACCTCCTCCGCTCGAACATCCTCGCCTACCGCTCGCGCTGCTACCGGCGCCAGCGCGATCTCGAGGCTGCGCGCGAGGACGTCGAGCGCGCCCTGGAGCTCGCTCAGTCTCTCGACGACAGTCCGACGATGGCCGGTGTCTACGTCCAGGCCTCCCTCGTGGCCGAGCGTATGGGTCACTGGGTGCTCGCGCGGAACTACGCCGAGCGCGCGAAGAGCTTCTACGAAGAGCTGAACGACCAGCGGAACCTCGCCGGCCTGCTGAACAACCTCGGCGGGCTGAACCTCATGCTCGGCAAGCCCGAG
>CAZQAG010000064.1:0-13781 GCA_964591295.1 uncultured Gaiellales bacterium
GAAGCCGACGCCCGGACTCGAACCGGGGACCCCTTCATTACGAGTGAAGTGCTCTACCAGCTGAGCTACGTCGGCAGGGTCGTCCTAGCTTAGCCAGTGAATCGTGGACCGGGCCGGCCCCGCCTGGGCCTAGCGCGTCTGCGGAAAGCCAAGGTCGACCTGGCTCGACGCCGGGTCTGGCCAGCGCGACGTGACGACCTTCCCGCGCGTGTAGAAGTTGATCCCCTCCGGCCCGTAGACGTGTGAGTCGCCGAAGAGCGACGACTTCCAGCCGCCGAACGAGTAGTACGCGACCGGCACCGGGATCGGGACGTTGATCCCGACCATTCCCGCCTCGACTTCGAACTGGAACTGCCGTGCCGCGCCGCCGTCGCGCGTGAAGATCGCCACGCCGTTGCCGTACGGGTTCTCGTTGACCATCTGCACGGCCTCGTCGTAGGTCTTGGCGCGGACGACTGACAGGACGGGGCCGAAGATCTCGTCCTTGTACGCGTCCATCTCGGGCGTGACCTCGTCCAGCAGCGAGACGCCGAGGAAGAAGCCGTTGCCGTTCGGGCTGGTCTCGCGCCCATCCGCCACGACCTTTGCGCCCTGCTCGGCTCCACGGTCGATGTAGGACGCGACTTTGTCACGGTGCTCGCGCGTGATCAGCGGGCCCATCTCCGACTCTGGGTCTGTGCCCGGCCCGACCTTCACCCTGGGGAGCCGCTCGTCGATCGCAGCGACGAGCGGATCGCCCGCGTCGCCGACCGCTACGACGACCGAGACAGCCATGCACCGCTCACCGGCCGACCCGTAGGCGGCACTGACCGCCGCGTCTGCGGCCATCTCGATGTCCGCATCCGGCAGGACGACCATGTGGTTCTTGGCGCCGCCGAGCGCCTGCACGCGCTTCCCGTTCGCAGACCCGGTCGTATAGATGTACTTCGCGATCGGCGTCGAGCCGACGAAGCTGACTGCGGCGATCTCCGGGTGCTCGAGGATCGCGTCGACCGCCACCTTGTCTCCGTTGACGATGTTGAAGACCCCGTCGGGAACGCCGGCCTCCTTCAGGAGCTCGGCGACATACAGCGACGTGGACGGATCCTTCTCGGACGGCTTCAGCACGAACGTGTTGCCGCAGGCGATTGCCGGGGCCCACATCCACATGGGCACCATCGCCGGGAAGTTGAAGGGCGTGATCCCCGCGACGACGCCGAGGGGCTGGCGGATCGAATACACGTCGATGCCGGTCGAGGCCTGCTCCGAGAACGAGCCGCGCAGCAGCGTCGGAATCCCGCACGCGTGCTCGATCACCTCGAGCCCGCGCTGAACCTCACCGCCTGCGTCTGAGAGCACTTTGCCGTGCTCGTCGGTGAGGATCCTCGCGATCTCCCCGCGACGGGAGTGCACGAGCTCGCGGACCCGGAACATGATCTCCGTGCGCTGAGAGAGCGAGACGGCGCGCCAGCTGGAGAATGCTTCCTTCGCGGCGGCGACCGCCTTGCCAACCTCCTCGGCCGAGGCGAAGTCGACCTCGCCGGTCTGGATGCCGAGCGCCGGGTTGTAGACGGGCCCGCTTCGCCCCGACTCGCCGGCAACGCTTCCGCCGCCGATCCAGTGGCTGATCCGCTTCACGCTCGCGTCCGTGCTCTCCGGCGTCTGGACGACCTCGGTCATGCGGTCAGCGTAGCGCTAGGGTTGCCGCATGGCCATCGTCGAGAGCGGCGACCGCGTCACGGCTGACGACGCGAAGCACGTGATCCACTCGTGGTCGGTGCGGTCCGCCATCGATCCGATCCCGATTGCCGGCGCCGAGGGCCGCTACTTCTGGGACTACGACGGCAAGCGCTATCTCGACTTCGCCTCGCAGCTCGTCAACGTCTCGCTCGGGCACCAGCACCCCAAGGTGATCGCGGCGATCAAGGAGCAGGCCGACCGGCTCTGCACGATCGGCCCGATGATGGCCAACGAGCAGCGCTCAGAGCTGGCGCGCCTGCTCGCCGAGGTGACCCCGGGCGACCTGACGATGTCGTTCTTCACGAACGGCGGAGCCGAGGCGAACGAGAACGCGATCAAGCTCGCCCGCTGGTACACGGGACGGCCGAAGATCGTCGCGCGCTACCGCTCGTACCACGGGGCGACCGCGGGCGCGATCTCGGCGACCGGCGACCCACGCCGCTGGCCCGCCGAGCCCGGCGTCCCGGGGTTCGTCCGCATGCTCGACCCGTACACGTACCGCTGCCCGGCGGGGCACCCCGACCCGTGCCCGGTCTGCACGGGAGCGCCGCACCTGGAGGAGATCCTCCAGTACGAGAACCCGGAGTCGGTCGCAGCCGTGATCCTCGAGACCGTGACCGGGACGAACGGCGTGATCCCGCCGCCGCCGGGCTACCTGCAGTCGGTGCGCGAGGTATGCGACCGGCACGGGATCCTGCTGATCCTCGACGAGGTGATGGCCGGCTTCGGCCGCACCGGCAGGTGGTTCGCCTGCGAGAACTGGGACGTCGTGCCGGACATCATCACGCTGGCCAAGGGGATCAACTCCGGCTACGTGCCGCTCGGCGCGATGACCGTCTCGCAGCCGATCGCCGACTGGCTCCAGGACAAGTACTTCGCGGGCGGGTTGACGTACAGCGGCCATCCGCTCGCGTGCGCATCGGGCGTCGCGTCGATCGAGGTCTTCCGCGAGGAGGGCGTCGTCGAGAATGCGGCCGCGATGGGCGAGGTGCTCGGCGACGGGCTCGCTCGGCTCGCCGACAAGCACGAGTCGATCGGCGAGGTGCGCGGGCTGGGCCTCTTCTACGGCGTGGAGCTCGTCAAGGATCGTGGGACGCGCGAGCCGCTCGTCCCCTTCAACGCGTCAGGCGAGGCGTTCGCCCCGATGGCGAAGATCGGAAAGGCCGCGCTTGCAAACGGCCTCTATCTGATGACGCACTGGAACGTGATCATCGTCGCGCCACCCCTGACGATCACGCGCGAAGAGCTCGACGAAGGCCTCGAGAAACTCGACGAGGCGCTGGCCACGGCTTAGACTCCGTCCCATGGAAGAGCATGAAGAGAAGGGTCAGGACGAGCCGGAGCGCGAGCTCGAGGATCTAGAGGTTCCCGGGGAGGAAGCAGAGGACGTCGCCGGAGGGCGCGCCCCGATTCCGATCCCGTATCCGAACTAGCTCAGGGAACTTCGACGGATAGTTCCGGCTTCCACTCGCCGCCGGCGCGGGTGGCGAGATCGGCGAAGGTCGTCCCCTCGAGAATCTCGATCGTCGCGTCGCGAACCTCGCCCCACACCTCGCGGAGCGATACGGCCACGAATTTCGGGCAGCTGTCCGGGCTGCGACGCGTCGCGTATCCGATAGGCGCGAGCTGGCCCTGGAAGAGCCGCACCACTCGCTCGAGTGTGATCTCCTCGGGCTGCTTGTTCAGGCGGTAGCCGCCGGCAGGCCCGCGCTCGGACCGCACGATGCCCGCGGTGCGCAGCGTCGGCATCACCTGCTCCAGGACGGACGGGGGAACCCCGGCGCGCCCGGCGAGCTCCTGGAGCTTCAGTGGGCCACCCTTATCGAGAGCGAGGGCGAGGACGGCCCGAGTGGCGTAGTCGGTGCGGCGCGAGATCCACATCGGTTCCACCTTGACAGCCGCGCGCGGCGCAATCTAGAGTGACTTTCCGATAATGTTGACTGTTTATGTAAGAAATGTCGGGAAAGAGGGATCCCTTTGCGGCTTCTGATCGTCCTCGCGGGGGTTGGCTTCCTCGCACAGCTCATCGATGGCGCGCTCGGCATGGCATACGGCGCCACCTCCTCGACCCTCGTCCTCGCCGCCGGCTACAGCCCCGCGACCGCCTCGGCGTCGGTCCACCTCGCCGAGGTGGGCACGACCCTCGTCTCCGCCGTCTCCCACTGGCGCTTCGGGAACGTCGACTGGCGCACGGTCCGCCGGATCGGCATCCCCGGCGCGGTCGGAGCCTTCCTCGGCGCCGTCGTGCTGAGCAACATCTCCGGCGAGGTGGCGAAGCCGTGGATGGCCGGCGTCCTGCTCGCCCTCGGCGTCTACATCCTGGCCCGCTTCACGCTCGGCCGCATGCCGCGCCCCAAGGGACGGCCGTACGTGCGCCTCCGCTACATGGCGCCGCTCGGGCTCGGAGCCGGCTTCGTCGACGCGACCGGCGGCGGCGGCTGGGGGCCCGTCTCGACCCCCAGCCTGCTCGCCACCGGAAAGATGGAGCCGCGCAAGGTCGTCGGCTCGGTCGACACGAGCGAGGTGCTCGTCTCCATCGCGGCGAGCATCGGCTTCCTGCTCGCGCTCGGAAGCGAGGCCATCCATCCTGCGATCGTCATCGCGCTACTGGCCGGTGGCGTCGTCGCCGCGCCGATCGCGGCTTGGCTCGTCCAGAAGGTCACGGCGAGGCTCCTCGGCGCCGCTGTCGGCGGGCTGATCATCATCACGAACGTCCGCACGCTCTTCACGGTGTTCGAGGTCGACACGGGCATGCGCGCCACCGTTTACGCGGCCCTTGTGGGCGTGTGGATCCTGGCGCTTGCAATCGTCGTTCGACACCACCGTCGGCACGGGCTCCCGCTAATGAACTCGAGCCCGCGCGCCGAGGCCGCGTCCGAACCGGTCTAACCAGGCACCGCGATTCCCGCGAGCTCGCGGCGCAGCTTGACGAAGAGCGCCTCGAGCGCGAGGCCGGCCTGGAGTTGAAGTTCCTCGAAGAGACGCCACGTCTCGCGCACCGCCTCCGCCGCGGCCTCCGCGCCGGGTAGCTGCTCGACGGTCGCGTCCTCTCGAAGTTCCGCGAGGCGGTCGACGTGCGCTGCGGCGGACTCGGCGCCCGCGGCGACGACGACGAGGTCCCGGTACCACGCTTCGAGCTCCTCGAGGCAGAGCAGGACCTCCTCGCGCTCGGCGCCCCGCATCGCACGGCGGGTTCGCTGCTCCTTCTCGCGCGGAGTGAGCTCGAGCTCGTCGTTCTCGGACTGGGCGCGCTCCTTCGCCTCGGCCGCCCGCTCGCCCGCGATGCCCATCAGGACGTCGGCCGCGGCGTGCGGCTCGAACCCGGGCTCGCAATAGACCGAGCGCGCCACTTCGAGCACGGCCTCGCGCCGCCTCGCCGCCTGCGGATCGAGCAACCGCTCGACGCGATCGAGCCGCCCGCCGGCGACCCGGGCGAGCGAGGCTGCCTCGTCCTCCGAAAGACTCGGTGCGCGCCGGGTGATCTCCTCCCGCACGGTCTTCTCGGCCAGCCGCCGAAACGGGACGAGCTGGCAGCGCGAGCGGATCGTCGCGGACAACGGGCCGAGGTCGTCGGCGACGAGCACGACGACCGCGTACGGAGGCGGCTCCTCGAGGTCCTTGAGCAGCGCGTCGGCCGCCTCGTCGTTCAGCGAGTGCGCTCCGAAGATCAGGTAGACGCGGCGGTCGGCCTCGAAGGGCCGCATGTGCAGGTCGTGCCGGAGCTCCCGGATCGCGTCGATCCGGATCTGGTCGCCGAGCGGCTCGAGGAGATAGAGGTCCGGATGGGCACGGCGCTCGACGCGACCGGGGTCACCGAGCAACGCTCCCGCGAAGCCGATCGCGGCGCGGCGCTTGCCGACTCCCGGCGGCCCGTGGAAGAGGTACGCGTGCGCCGGCCCCTCGGCGAGGGCGGCGTCGAGCAGGCGACGGGCCTCGGCCTGCTCAGGAAAGCCCTGGAAGCTTGTCATGCGCCTCCTTCGCGATCTCCTCCGGCGGTCTCGAGCCGTCGAGCGTGACGATCCGCCCGGCGAAAATCGAGCCTAGCTCGCGATACGCCTTGTCGACGGCGCTCAGGAACTCCGCGCCTTCCCGCTCGATGCGATCCGAGGCGGAGCCCGAGCGCCTGGCCGCCTCCTCGGGGTCGACGAGCAGGAGAAAGGTCACGTCGGGCAGGATGCCGCGGATCGCGTCGATGTTCAGCGCAAGGACGCGATCGACGCCGAGGCCACGCGCAATCCCCTGGTACGCAAGCGACGAGTCGAGGTAGCGGTCGCACACAACGTCGCTCCCACCCTCGAGAGCCGGGCCGATTACCTCGGCCACGAGCTCGGCCCGCGCAGCGGCGAAAAGCGCAGCTTCGGCCCAGGGGGAGATCTGCGTCCCGCCGAGCACGAGGTCGCGCACCTTCTCTCCGAGCTCGGTGCCGCCGGGCTCTCGCGTGCCGACGACGTCCCGGCCCAACCCCTCGAGGTGTGCCCGCAGGAACTCGGCCTGAGTCGACTTGCCCGAGCCGTCAAGGCCCTCGAAGGTGATGAACACGTGCCTAGGATACGAGCGTGACGGTTCTCGTCACCGGAGGAGCGGGGTTCATCGGCTCGCACGTCGCAGAAGCGCTCGTCGCCCGCGGCGAGGACGTCGTGGTCCTGGACGACCTCTCGAGCGGCAAGCGCGAGAACCTGCCGGACGGCGTGGAGCTCGTCGAGGGCGACATCCGCGAGCCGCAGGACGAGCTCTTCGCGGGGGTCAAACCGGCGGTCTGCTTCCACCTCGCCGCGCAGGCGGACGTGCGGGTCTCGGTCGCTCGGCCCGATCACGACGCGAAGATCAATGTCCTCGGAACCGTCAACCTGCTCCAGGCCGCGCTCGAGCACGACACGCGGATCGTCTTCAGCTCCACCGGCGGCGCGATCTACGGGGAGTGCGAGCGGCCCGCTCCCGAGGATGCGCCGAGGCGGCCGCTCGCGCCCTACGGGACGTCCAAGCTCGCCGGCGAGGAGTACCTGGCGACCTACAACCGGCTGCACGAGACGCGTCACGTCACGCTGCGCTACGGCAACGTCTACGGGCCGCGCCAGGACCCGCACGGCGAGGCGGGCGTCGTCGCGATCTTCTTCAACAGGCTCCTGAGCGGAGAGCAGCCGAAGATCTTCGGCGACGGGAGCCAGACGCGCGACTACGTGTACGTCGCGGATGTCGTGCGGGCGACGCTCGCCGCCGCCGAGCTGGACGGCGGCGTCTTCAACGTGGGCACGGGGCGCGAGACCTCCGTCGTCGAGCTCTCCGAGCTGTGCCGCCGGGTCGCGGGCAAGGAGGACGTCGAGCCTGTGTTCGCGCCGCCGCGACCGGGTGAGCTTCAGCGAAGCGTTCTCGACATCAGCCGTGCGGTGGACGAGCTCGGCTGGCGGCCGGAGCACAGCCTCGAGGACGGCCTCCGCGAGACCTGGGAGTGGATGGCTCGCTAGGAAGGAACGGCGCGGGCCGAGGCGAATCACGTCCGGCCCGTGGAGATCTCGGCCCCCGCTCCCAGTCAGCTCGACCACCCATGGCGCACCGCGACGCTCGTCGCCGCGGGCGTTGCGGTCTTCGAGCTCGTCATCCTCCTGATCATCGGCGTCGCGCTTCTGTCGAAGCCTCTGTCCGCGCACGCCAAGGAGACTGCGATCACGAGGGCGACCGGAATCGCTGCTGCACCGTCGCGTCCGGAGCCGAAGACCGCGACCCTCTCGCGCGACGAGACCTCTGTGCTCGTCCTGAACGGGAACGGGATCGCCGGCGCGGCCGCAGACGCCGCCTCGCGCATACGCGCGCGCGGGTACTCGGTCACCGACACCGGCAACGCAGCTCGAAGCTACGGCCAGAGCGTCGTCATGTACCGCCCCGGCCGCCGCCCGGAGGGACAGCGCCTCGCAGCCGACCTCGGCATCCGCCTGGTGGGCCCGCTCGACGGCGTCAAGCTGCGCGATCTCCTGGGCGCGCAAGCCGTCGTCGTCCTCGGCAACTAGCCATTCGAGCCATGTGTGGTGCCTGGCACCGGACATGTCTGGGGTCTGACCCCGGCCGTGGCCGCTCCGGACGCTGCCCGCCCGCCACGGAAAGCCGAAGGCGTCGAAAAGCCAGGCCCTCGACGCCCATGTCCGGTGTCAGACACCGGACATGTCCTAGGGACATGTCCTAACCGGCGCAGGCTTCGCCGAGGGCGAGGCGGGCCGGGCAGCCGTGCGGGTCGAGCTCGACTGCGCGCCTGAGCTCCCGTTCCGCGGCCGCGTCGTCGCCGAGAACCTCCTGGTCGAAGCGGCCGAGCTCGTACCAGGCGACCCAGTTCAGAGGCTGGAGCTCGACCGCACGCACGTAGAGCTCGCGCGCCCTCGGGAGATGGTTCCGCGACTCCTCGGCCGAGGCCCACGCCTGCAGCGGCTCGATCGAGAGCGGATCGAGCGAGTGAGCGCTCTCCGCCGAGGCGACGGCGTCCTCCACGTCGCCGCGCTCGAGCTCGGCGTACGCGTCGGCGACCCGGGCCTCCGCAACCCTCGGCGCAGCGATCGAGTACAGCCCGGCCCACGCGACGAGGACGGCCACGAGCGCCCACGCCCGGCGCCGAACCGGCACGGCCTCCCGACGCCCGGTCGCAAGCAAGAAACCCGTCACGAAGAAGAGCGGCCCGCACAGCGCGACGAACTCCCAGTCGTAGTCGACCGCGCCATGGACGAGAAACGTGGGCAACGCGACCCCGAGAGCAGCGGCCGCCGCCCGCTGGTCGCCCTCCAGCCTCCCAAGCGCGCGCCAGGCGCCGAGCAGAGCCGCTCCTGCCGCACCTCCCGCGAGCAAGAGGCCGACGAGCCCCGTCTCGGATGCAAACTGCAGCGGCAGGCTGTGCACCTCGCGAACAACCACGGTGTTCGTGCGCAGCTTCCGGTGGACGAGCTCGAAGGAGCCGGCGCCGGTGCCACCGACCGGCTGCCCCTCGAAGGCCTCCCAGGCCTCCTTCCACCAATCCCAGCGGTTGTTGAGGCTGCCCTCGCCCAAGCGGCTCGGGCTCTGGACGACCTGGTCTCCCTTCAACGGGTTCCCCCGCGACGCGATCACGCCTACGCCCACGAGGAGCAGGACCGAGGCGACACCGGCGGCGACCCGAAGCAAGAAGCGCTGGCGCTCGAGGCTCGGTCGCTCGCGGGCGAGGAACGACGCAGCGAAGACAAGGCCGGCGCCGAGCACGAACACGAGCGCGAACCAGCCGCCGTCCTGGACCCGAACCGAGCGCGGCTGGCCGTCCTGCGAGGTTCCGGGTAGCGCGAACGCAACAGCCAGCACGGCCGCAGCGGGCACGGCAGCGAGCACGAGCGTGCCCACGCTGTCGAAGCGCTCCCGGGTCAGCCAGAGCCAGAGGCCGACCACGACCAGCGCCGCGAGAATCCCTCCGCGCGAGTACGTAAGGAGGAGCGCGACGAGAAGCGAGTAGAGCGTCACGACCGCCCCCGCCTTGACGCGGCGGGAGTACTGCGACCGCGTCGCCACCCACAGCGCGAGCGGCAGACCGAACGCGACGAGCAGAGCGAGCGCGTTCCAGTACCCCACCGGAGAGCGCAGGCGGGCGAGCCGGCCGTAGTCCTCGTACAGCGCAGGCACGGCCTTTCCAGCCAGTGCCCAGAGACAGGTAGCCGCGATCAGGCCCCCGAGGAGCCAGACGACGATGCGCGGGGCGACGACCGACCCGACGAACGCACCGACGACGCCGAACGCGAGGTAGACGAGCCCGCGGTTGAAGTACTCCCAGGACCGGTCGGGCGCAGCCGACCAGAGGATCGTCACCCCGTTCCAGACGACGAAGCCGCCGGCGAGGTAGACGAGCGCGAGCCCCTCTCGCCCGATCGCCGGAGCAGGCAGAAGCCCCCAGAGCGCAGCTCCGCAGGCAACGGCCGCTACCACCACGGCACCGGCCCCGATCCAGGCCACGGGCCCGTCGCTGGAGCCGCCTCCGAAGAAGAGCGAGGCGGCGAGAAGCACGCCGGCCGTCGCGAGCAGGGCCAGCGCTCCCGTCCGCATGGGCGCGAAGCTACCAGCCGGGCTTCGCTTACAAATGCTTAACAACCGGCTAACGGGGGGATCACTCCCGTCCGAAAGACTGCGGACAATGTCCTCGACCCCGAAAAGGTAGGTTTCGACCTATCGGTCCCGCCCGGATCACTGCCGTCACCGTGCTGGTCGCCGCCCTAGCCGTGCTTGCGCTTGGGCTCGCGGCCTCACCTGCTGCTGCCAAGACGTCGTGCGCGCAGCAGATCATCGAGGACTGGTCCGACGAGGATCGCCGGATCACCGAGCCGTACCCGCTCCACTGCTACCGGGAGGCGATCGCAGCGGTTCCCGAGGATCTGGGCGTCTACACGGGGATCGAGGAGGACATCATGGCCGCCCGGAACCAGGCGGCCCGCGACGTCCGTACCCCCCAGTCCGTCGACCCCAACCGCCCGTCCACCACGCGCACGGCTAACGAGCCGGACCGCGCCCTCTTCGCGCGAGGGTTCGACAAGCTCGGCGCGCAAAACGTCGACTCCGTCCCACTGCCGCTCCTGATCCTCGCCGCGCTCGCGCTCCTCCTGGTCGCTGCGGGCGCCGCAGGCCTCGTTTCACGCCGTTTGCGGGCCCGAAAAGTCCCTGGTTAAGCGCTTTCCGCGCTCCGTCCGACGCCGCTCCTAATCTGGCAGGTCCGCTCGCCGACGGCCGTTCCGCCGACTGGGCGCTCATAACTAGGCTTAGACCAGGAGGTAAGAGAATGGCGTCTGCCAAGCCAGCAAAGACCGCAGAGACAGCACCGAACGAGGTCGTAAACACGGTCGTCGACGACGCCGCAAACGTCGCCGTTCGCCGCTTGTTCACGATCCCCGGGCGCGACCCGTTCGAGGAAGTCGAGTGGGAGATCCGCGACGCGCTCATTCCCGGCAAGGACAAGCCGGTCTTCGAGCAGAAGGGCGTCGAGTTCCCGAAGTTCTGGTCGCAGACGGCAACGAACATCGTCGCGCAGAAGTACTTCCGCGGCCGCATGGGCTCTCCCGACCGCGAGTCGAGCGTCAAGCAGATGATCGGGCGGATCGTCGCGACGGTCGGCTCCTGGGGCCGCGAGGGCGGGTACTTCGCCGACGAGGACGAGGCCCAGACGTTCGAGGCCGAGCTGAAGGCGATCCTCGTCAACCAGTACGCCGCGTTCAACTCGCCGGTCTGGTTCAACGTCGGCTTCGAAGAGAAGCCGCAGTGCTCTGCCTGTTTCATCCTTTCGATCGAGGACTCGATGGACTCGATTCTCGACTGGATCCGCCGCGAGGGCGTCATCTTCCGCGGCGGCTCGGGCTCGGGCGTCAACCTCTCGAAGCTGCGCTCGTCGAAGGAGCAGCTCTCGAAGGGCGGCTACGCCTCCGGGCCGGTCAGCTTCATGCGCGGCGCCGATGCGTCCGCCGGCACGATCAAGTCCGGCGGCAAGACCCGGCGCGCGGCGAAGATGGTCGTCCTCGACATCGACCATCCCGACATCGACGAGTTCATCTGGTGCAAGTCGAAGGAAGAGGAGAAGGCGCGCGTCCTCGAGGCGGCGGGCTACGACATGTCGCTCGACTCGGCCGACTGGGCCTCGATCCAGTACCAGAACGCGAACAACTCGGTGCGCGTCACCGACGCGTTCATGGAGGCGGCCGAGGCAGGCGGCGACTGGAACCTGACGGCGCGCACCGACGGGACGGTCGTCGAGACGATCCCGGCCAGGAAGCTGCTGCGCGACATGGCCGAGGCGGCCTGGCGCTGCGCCGATCCGGGCGTCCAGTACGACACGACGATCAACCAGTGGCACACGCTGCCCAACACGGGCCGCATCAACGCGTCGAACCCGTGCTTCCCCGGCGACGCGCGCGTGCACACGACACTTGGTCTAGTGCCGTTTGCGGAGCTCTACGAGCGCGCGGAGACCGGAGAGGAGTTCCGCGTCTACACACACCGCGTGACCGCCGAGACTCCGGGCGATGGGGTGGTCGCCACAGTGCCGGTCAACGTCATGCGGACAGGCGTCAAGCCGATCGTCAGACTGCTTTTCGCCAACGGCCAGGAGCTCCGCTGCACCCCGAATCACCGGCTCTGGACGCTCAACCGCGGCTATGTCGCGGCCGAAGAGCTGACGGGCGACGATCAGGTGCTCTTGAACGATAGCCCCACGCCGGCGGAGGATGCTTCCTGGGAACTTCCTGTCAAAGTCGAGGAGTACGCGAAGTCCTTCAGTCGCGGCGGCACGCTCACGCACTGGGAGCTTCCGCGGACCTGGAGCCTGGGACTCGCCGGTCTGCTCGGGCACCTCGTCGGGGACGGCTGGCTGACAGACGTCCAGACGGGCTGGGTCTATGGCGGGGACGACGTCGAAGACGGCCTGCTCGAGTCGCATGAGGACCTAGCTCGGGAGCTCTTCGGCGGCGTCTCGCGTCAAGAGATGAAGAATGGGACCGTCCAGCTTCGCGTCGGCAGCGGCGCAGTGCGGACGTTCTTCCGCAGCCTCGGCGTCACCTCGGCCCGGGCGCACGGTAAGCGCATCCCGGCGAGCGTCTTCACGGCCCCCCGGGAAATACAAGCGGCCTTCCTCCGCGGGTTGTTCGGCGCCGACGGATGCGTAGTGGACGGTAAGACCACGAGATACGTCGGTCTCGGAAGCGTCAGCGAGCTCCTGCTAAAGGACGTGCAGCGGGTGCTGATCGCTTACGGCATTCGAGCCCACATCTACCAGACCCGCGGGGCGGTCGCTGCCTCATTGCCCTACACGCGCAATGACGGCACACGGGCCCGGTACACCTCCCGGCAATTGTTCGACCTCAGAATCATGGGATCCGATCTCCAACGCTTCGGCGCTGAGATCGGATTCTCCGTTGCGCGAAAGCAGGGAACTCTCGATCGCCTGCTACGCGACCATCGCCGTTATCTGACGAAGCCTGCCACGAAGCTCGCTTCGCGCGAATCGGACGGCCAAGAGTGGGTCTACAACCTCACCGAACCACTGCACCACTCATACATCGTCGACGGCTTCGTGGTCGCGAACTGTAGTGAATATATGAGCATCGACGACAGTGCCTGCAACCTCTCGTCGATCAACCTGCTCAAGTTCCGCCGCGAGGACGGCGAGTTCGACGTCGAGCAGTTCGAGCACACCGTCGACGTCATGTTCCTCGCGCAGGAGATCCTCGTCGGCTACTCCTCGTACCCGACCCCGCAGATCGAGGGCAACGCGAAGGCGTTCCGCCAGCTCGGTCTCGGCTACGCGAACCTCGGCGCGCTGCTGATGGCGCGCGGCCTCCCCTACGACTCCGACGAGGGCCGGGCATACGCGGCTGCGATCACGGCGCTCATGACCGGGCGCGCGTACCGCAAGTCGTCAGAGATCGCGGCGCGCATGGGGGCGTTTGCCGGCTACCAGCCGAACGCGGCGGCGATGATCGGCGTCATGGCGCAGCACCGCGCCGCGGTCGGCAACATCGAGAACACCGACTCGGTGCCGGCCGATCTCCTCTCCGCGTGCAGGCGCGCGTGGGACGAGGCGCTCAACCTCGGCGAGGTGCACGGCTACCGGAACGCACAGGCAACCGTGCTCGCTCCCACCGGGACGATCAGCTTCATGATGGATTGCGACACGACCGGGGTCGAGCCCGACTTCTCGCTCGTCAAGTCGAAGAAGCTCGTCGGCGGCGGCGAGATCACGATCGTCAACCAGACCGTGAAGGCCGCGCTCCAGCGGCTCGGCTATGCGCCGAACGAGGTCTCCGACATCGAGGCCTACGTCGACGAGAAGAACACGATGATCGGCGCTCCTCACGTGAAGACCGAGCACTACCCGGTCTTCGACTGCGCTGTCGGCGAGCGCTCGATCCACTACATGGGCCACGTGAAGATGATGGGCGCGGTTCAGCCGTTCATCTCGGGCGCGATCTCGAAGACCGTGAACCTGCCCGAGGAGGCCACGGTCGAAGACGTCGCGCAGGTCGTCACGGATGCGTGGAAGCTCGGCGTGAAGGCGATCGCGATCTACCGCGACAACTGCAAGGTCG
>CAZQAG010000065.1:0-13456 GCA_964591295.1 uncultured Gaiellales bacterium
GTCGTCTGCGTCCCGTCAGGCGTCACGGGCGTCGAGAAGCGCGCCGTGGAGGAGGCAACGCTCTCCGCGGGCGCAAGAGAGGCGCACCTGATCGAGGAGCCGATGGCCGCCGCAATCGGCGCCGGGCTCCCCGTCTCAGAACCCACCGGAAACATGATCGTCGACGTCGGCGGCGGCACCACGGAAGTCGCCGTCATCTCGCTCGGCGGAATCGTCGTCTCCCAGTCCCTTCGCGTCGGGGGCGACGAGATGGACGAGGCGATCATCAGCCACATCAAGAAGGAGTACAAGCTCCTGATCGGCCAGCAAACGGCCGAGGAGATCAAGCTCGAGGTCGGCTCCGCGTTCCAGCTTCGCGAGGAGGTGCAGGCGGAGGTCCGAGGCCGGGACATGCTCACCGGCCTCCCGAAGACCATCGTCATCAGCTCCGAGGAAGTCCGGCATGCGCTTGAGGAGCCCGTCGGCCAGATCCTGGACGCGATCCGCTCGACGCTCGACAAGACCCCTCCCGAGCTCGCCGCGGACATCATGGATCGCGGGATCGTCCTTGCCGGGGGCGGGGCCCTGCTGACCGGCCTCGACGAGCGGCTCCGCCACGAGACGCAGATGCCGGCCCAGCTCGCCGAATCGCCGCTCACCTGCGTCGCCGTCGGCTCCGGCCGCAGCCTCGAGGTGCTCGAAGTGATGCACAAGGCTGCGAAGTCCCGGCACAGGAGCCGGAACGGCTACAGGCGCTAAGCCTTCGCCGCGAAGGCGCCGACTCGTCGGCGCCGACCAGAAGAGCCCGTGGCGGCTTGGCCGGCGCGGGCGTTTAACTAAGGTCTTGGGCAGCATCCATTTCGACCCACTTACCGGCCCCGGGGCTACCTTCGCTAACCTCAAAGCCCGTGCCTAGGAATCGCAGCGCGCGGGTGGCGGCGCTGGGCTCTCCCGTTCGGCGCGCGGTCGCCCCCCGGTACTCCTCGCGGACATCGGGCCCCCTGAGAAGGCGGCTCGTCGTCGGCCTGCTCGTGCTCGTCTCGCTGGCGATGATTACCGTTTACTTCCGGGAGTCGCCGAACGGCGGCCTGCACGGCTTCCAGAGCGCTGGCGCAAGCGTGCTGCGGCCCTTCGAGATCGCCGCGAACCGCGTGGCGCGCCCCTTTCAGGACGCCTACAACTGGACGGCCGACCTCTTCCACGCGCGCGCCGAGAACGAGGACCTCCGCAGGGAACTGAGCGCGGCGCGCCAGGAAGCGATCCGGAACGCGAACGCTGCCCAGGAAGCGGCGACGCTCCGCGAGCTCCTCGAGTACAAGAGCGGGCCCACCTTCCCCGAGGACTTCAAGAACTCCGTCACGGCGACCGTCATCCAGAATCCCGCGAGCCAGTTCGACCAGACCGTGGTCATCTCCGCGGGCAAAACCAGCGGCATTCGTGTCTACGACGCCGTCGTTACCAACGACGGCCTCGTCGGCCGGGTGACCAAAGTGACCCGTGATGCGGCCAAGATCGCCCTCCTCACCGACAAGGAGAGTGCGGTCACCGCGAAGGACTACGAGACCGGCGCGATCGGCACCGTCCGCCACAGCCAGGGCGCGGAGGACGTCCTCTTTCTCGACCGTGTTCCGAAGAGCACAACCGTGAACGAGAACGACCTCATCGTCACCGCCGGGCTCCAGCAGGGGAATCTGCCCTCCTTCTACCCGAAGGGAATCCCGATCGGGCACGTGACCAAGGTCGGCCAGACCGAGATCGACGCGTTCCAGAGCGTCCAGATCCTGCCGCTCGTCGACTTCAGCTCGCTCGACGTCGTGATCGTCCTCGTCAGCGACAAGCCGAGGCCCCGGATGCCGTGATGGCCCTCCCGGCAACATTCGGCGGCGCCAGGCCCGCTATCACGCGGCGCCATTCGGCGTCCTCAGTCGCGCCCGGGCTGACTAGCCCGAGCGCTCCCTGCGTCCTTGCCTGGCTTGGTGCTAGCGACCCTGGCATCCACCAATGTCACCGGGAGGACCATTGACGGTCGCCGTCGCGAAATCGACCGCGCTCTTCTTCTTCGCCGTCGTGATCCAGGTGGCGATCGTCTCCTCGATCGGGATCCTCGGCGGCTCGCCCGACCTCGTCCTCGTCATCCTCGTTGCCGTGGCACTCGGCAACGGCTCGATCTTCGGCGCGATCTCCGGCTTCTGGGCCGGGCTCGTGCTCGACATCGCGCAGCTCGGCACGCTCGGGTTCACCTCGCTCCTCCTCACCCTCGCCGGCTTCTGGATCGGCCGCTACGGCGAGACGACGGGCCGCGACCGCGCGCACGCACCGCTGCTCTCCGTCGCCGTCGTCACGGTCCTCTACTCGGTCGGCGCGCTCATCCTCCACTACCTGCTCCGCGAGCCGGCCTCCGCGAGTGTCGCGCTCGTCCACGTGCTCCCGGGAAGCGTCCTGCTCAACCTCCTGCTTGCCTTCCCCGTCTTCGCGCTCGTCCGGCGCCTCTTCCAGCCACCGTCACGCCGGCCGGAGGTCGAGTTCGTTGGCTAGCCGCGCGGGCACGTACAGGCCGGGCCGCTTCCTCCCGCCCGACCCGCGCGCCGAGGGCCCCTACCGCCTGACGCCGCAGACCGTCTTCCGAATCGGAATCCTCGGCTTCCTCGTCCTCACGGCGTTCGCCATCCTCTTCTTCCGCCTCTGGGCGATCCAGGTCCTCTCCGGGAACCAATTCCTGCAGGCGGCCGAGAACAACCAGCTCCGCCTCCTGCGCCTGGAGGCGCCGCGCGGCCCGATCAAAGACCGCTGGGGCGCCGTTCTCGTCGACAACAAGAGCGGGACCTCGGTCCGCGTGTGGCCGGCCGACCTTCCGAAGAAGGGGGCCTACCAGGAGCTGCGGCGCCTCGCGCGGATCCTCAACGTCCCGCTTGCAGACATCACGCGCGAGATCGAGAAGAACCGCGGCGATCCCGTCACGCCGGTCACCGTGAAGCAGTTCGCCACCGAGAACGAGGTCCGTTACCTCTACGAGCACCAGACCGAGTTTCCGGGCGTGCAGATCTCGAACACCTACGTCCGGCAGTACCGCCAGGGCGACCTCGCCTCTCAGCTCATGGGCTACGTCGGCGAGATCTCCGAGCCCCAGCTGAAGAAGCTCAAGGGCTATGCGCTCGGAGACAAGATCGGCCAGGGCGGGATCGAGTCCTCGTTCGACAAGGAGCTGCGCGGGCAGACGGGCCTCAACCAGTTGCGGGTCGATTCCCTCGGGCGCCCGACGAGCCCCGTCGAAGTGAAGGAGAACCCGGGCCCCGGCTATGCGGTCCGGCTGACGCTCGACGCGAAGCTCCAGCGGGCTGCACAGCAGGCGGTGATCGACGGGATCAACCGCGCGCAGGCGAACAAGAACTGGTACGCGACGGCCGGCGCGATCGTCGCGCTCGACCCACGCGACGGAGCGATCCGAGCGCTCGCGTCATACCCGAGCTACGACCCGAACGTCTTCACGTCGCGCAAGAAGCATCAGCTCGCGCCGCTCATCGAGCCAGCCGCCGCCGAAGAGGCGGATTTCCCGGCGCTGAACCGCGCGATCGCGGGCGTCTACCCGCCGGGCTCGACGTTCAAGCCGGTGACCGCCCTCGCCGCGATGCAGGAGCAGATCCTCAGGCCGTACGACTCGCTGCAGTGCACCGGCAGCCTCACGATCGACGGCCACAGGTTCAACAACTGGGACCCGAACGCGAACCAGTCGATGACGCTGCCGACGGCGATCGCGCAGTCGTGCGACACGTACTTCTACCAGGTGGGCAAGAGCTTCTACGACCTGCCCCCCGACCGCGGCCAGCCGCTCCAGCGCTGGGCGAAGACCTTCGGCTTCGGCGAGCCCACGGGGCTCGACGTCGGTCCGGAGGAGGCGGGTCTCGTGCCCACGATCGAGTGGCGCAAGAAGACCTATACGAAGGAGGCGTATCCGGAAACGTGGGAGATCGAGAGCCTGTGGAAGTCCGGCGACTCCGTCCAGCTTGCGATCGGCCAGAAGGACATGCAGGTGACGCCGCTGCAGATGGCGCGCTTCTACGCGCTCGTGGCGAACGGCGGCAAGCTCGTGACGCCGCACATCGTCGGGGCCGTCGAGCAGCCTGGTGCCGGCAACGGCCCGGCCGCGCAGCCGCTCGTGCTCCGTAGCTTCCACCCGCCCGTGAAAGAGCTGAACCTCGATCCAGACGCGCTCCAGGCCGTGCGCCAGGGCCTCTACGAGGCGACGCACTCACCGCTCGGCACCTCGGCCACTGTCTTCGGCCATTTCCCGATCGGGATCGCCGGCAAGACGGGGACGGCCGAGAAGATCGTCGACGGCAACCTGACCGACACCTCCTGGTGGTGCGGCTACGGCCCGTTCGGCGACGCCCCGAAGCTCGTCGTCTGCGCGGTGATCGAGAACGGAGGCTTCGGCGGGGAAGCCGCGGCGCCGGCGGCGCTGCAGGTCTTCGAGTCCTTCTTCGGCATGGAAGCGGGCGCAGTCAACGAGGCGAGCACGGACTGATGGTCGACTACGCAGCCACCCAGCGAATCTCGACGAGGCCCCGCGCACGCGCGCGCGACAGCTCGTTCCTGCGCAACCTCGACTGGGTGCTCCTCCTTGCGACCGGCGGAATCGTGGCGTACGGCCTCTGGGTCATCTCCGGGATCACGAAGGACGACGTCGCGGGCGACTCCAACTACTACGTCGTGCGCCAGGCGCTGTTCGCGCTCGTCGGGGCCGCCGGAATGGTGGCCATGACCTTCGTCGAGCCCGGCTTCTGGCGCAGGCACGCGCGCGTCGTCTACGGGGTGATGATCGCGGCGCTCGTGCTGACTCCGATTCTCGGAACGAGCGTCCGGGGCACTCAACGCTGGGTCGACATCGGCCCGTTTCGCTTCCAGCCGTCCGAGTTCGGAAAGGTCCTGCTGGTGCTCTTCCTGGCCGCGTTCCTCGCGGACAAGGGCAAGGCGATCTACGAGCGGCGCACGACGATGACCGCCGTCGGGCTCGCCGCGTTGCCGATCGTGCTCGTCTTCCTGCAGCCGGACTTCGGGACGGCGATCGTCTACGCCGCGGTCCTCGGGGCGACGCTCTTCGTGGCAGGGACGCGGTGGTCGCAGGTCTCGGCCCTGCTCGTGCTCGGTGCGTTTGCGGCGACGTTCGTCCTCTGGCTCGGCCCGACGATCGGCGTCGACATCCTGAAGCCGTACCAGCGCGAGCGGATCACCGGCTTCACGAACCCGTCGAAGGAGCCGCAGGGCTCGACGTACAACATCACGCAGGCGACGATCGCCGTGGGGGCGGGCGGGCTGAGCGGGCGCGGCGCGGACGGCGCCACCCAGACGAACTACAACTACCTCCCCGAGCACGCGACCGACTTCGTGTTCGCCTCGACCGCCGAGCAGCGCGGGTTCCTGGGCGCGACGATCCTCCTGCTTCTCTACCTGCTCGTGATCTGGCGCGCGATCAAGGTGATCACGCTCGCGCGGGACGCCTTCTCCGCGATTGCAGCCGGCGGCATCGCGGTCATGCTCCTGGTCCAGATCTTCATCAACGTGGGCATGACGATCGGGATGGCGCCGATCACCGGGATTCCGTTGCCGTTCGTGAGCGTCGGCGGCTCGTCGATGGTCGCGAATCTGCTCGCGATCGGTGTGCTGCAGTCGATTTGCGTCCGCCGCCGCTAGCGAGTAGCGAACTGTTACTAAGTCGTGACGCGGCACCGTCCGGTCCAGGTCCTAGCATCGTGACGCATGAGCGAGGAAAGGGATTCCCTGGTGCCGACGACAAGACGAGAAGCGCACGAGTTGCTGCTGATCGAGGAAGCCGACGCCTGGTTCGAGTACCTAGCCGCGACGAGGGGTCAGTCAGTGCAGCGGTACAAGGAGGTGGAACCGTGGGCGTGGGCGAGGCTCAGCCAGCGGTTGCGAGCGATCAGGACGAAGCGGCAAAAGCTCAGGCCAGCTCGGGCCGCCTAGCCACGCTCAGGCAACGCACGCGGCAGCGAACTCTTCGCTCTTCGCGCAGCAGCGCGTGAGGGTCGCGACGAAGCCACGCTCGCTCGGCGACAGTGGCCGCCGGGCAAGCCTCGCTACGTAGAGGTGGCGCTCGATCGGTGGTCGGCCCGCGATGCGGAAGCTCTCGAGCTCGCCCCGGTCGACCTCCTCGGCGACGGCGTAGCGGGAGAGGAAAGCGATGCCGAGCCCTTCCCGCGCGGCTCGCTTGATCGCCTCGCTCGAGTCGAGCTCCCACACGCTTGTGGGCTGCACGCCCGCGGATGCGAGCGCAATCTCGGCCACACGACGGCTGCTCGACGTCCTCTCGCGCACCAGCAAAGTCTGCGACTTGAGCGACGCGGCGCGCACCTTTCCGTCTCGAATTGCGAGTGACTTGGGCTTCGCCACCCCGACGAGCTCGTCCGAGAGGAACGGCTCGAGCTTCACACGCTCGTCCGACTCGACCTCGCCGACGAGGGCGAGCTGCACGTGCCCTTCGAGCAGGCGCTGCAGGATGTTGCCGCTCGAGGCGATCTCGACCTCGACCGCGACATTTGGATGATCCCGCCGGAAGCAGCCGAGCGTGTCCGGCAGGAGGTAGACGCCCGGTGTCGTCGAGGCGCCGATCCTGATCGTGCCCGCCTCCAGCCCCGCCAGCCGGCCCAACTCTTCCGCGCCCGCTTCGAGCGTTGCCAGCGCCTGCCCGGCGTGGAGCGCGAGCACCTCGCCGGCTTCCGTCAGCGTGCTGCCGCGCCCGCCCCGCTCGACGAGCCTCTGGCCGGCGGCGCCCTCGAGCGTGCGCAAGTGCTCGCTCGCGCTCGGCTGCCCGATCCCGATCGCGCGCGCAGCTGCGGAAACGCTTCCTTGTCGGCCGATCTCGACCAGCAGGCGCAGTCGGGTCGCATCCCAAACGAGGCTCAATTGGCTATCGGGCAAGGCGATACCTCCTATCGGAACTCTCGTCTTGCCCAATAGTACGAAGAGACCGTAGCCTGCGTGAAGTCATGATCTTCCGCCCCTTCCTCTACGAGCCGACGTCGTGCGCGAGCTACCTGTTCGGCTGCCTCACCGCGGGCAAGCTCGCCGTGGTCGATCCGCACGCGGAGCTCGTCGACGCGTACCTCGAGGAAGCCGAGCGAATCGGCGCTCCGATCCTCGGCGTCTTCGAGACGCACGTCCAGGCCGACCACGTCTCCGGCCTCCCCGCGCTCGTCGAGGCGACCGGTGCCACGCCTTACCTCCCGGTGGGCGCCGACGTCGACTTTCCGCACGAGAAGCTCGACGACGGCGTCTTCATCGAGCTCGGGAACACCGTCGTCCGTGCGCTGGCCACGCCCGGCCACGCGCATGCGCACAACGCGTACGTCGTCGCCGATCGCCGGCGCGGCGACGAGGAGCCGTGGCTAGTCTTCACAGGCGACTCCCTGCTCGTCGGCGACGTCGGTCGGCCCGACCTGCACGCCGACGGCAACGCGGCGCCCCTCGCGCGCGAGCTCTACCGCTCGCTGCAACGCCTCCTCGAGCTTCCCGACTCCGTCCTCGTCTATCCGAGCCACTACGGCGGGTCAGTCTGCGGCCGCTCGCTCTCGGCGAACCCCTTCTCGTCGGTCGGCTTCGAGCGGACGCACAACGCCGCGCTCGCGCACGCCGATGCCGAGAGCTTTGCCCGCGCACTGCTCGTCGACCTGCCGCCGCCGCCGGCCGACCAGGTTGCGATCGTCGCGGCGAACCGCTCCGGCACCCTCTCCGCCGCAGCGTGAGCGCAGTCCGGCTGGGTCTTCGCGCGAACGCGCGGCAGTTCGCGCTGCTCGTCGTGCTCAACGGCTTCGTCGGCGCGATGGTCGGCCTCGAGCGAAGTGTCCTGCCGCTGCTCGGCGAGGACGAGTTCGGCGTCATGTCGAGCAGCGTGCTGCTCTCGTTCGTCGCCGCTTTCGGGATCGCGAAGGCGCTCGCGAACCTCGCCGCGGGTGGCCTCGCCGATCGCGTGGGCCGGAGGCGGCTTTTGCTCCTCGGCTGGCTGCTTGCGGCTCCGGTTCCGATCCTGATCGGCACCGCCCCGAACTGGGGCTTCATCGTCGCAGCGAACGTCTTCCTCGGACTGAGCCAGGGGCTCGCCTGGTCGATGACCATGACGATGAAGATCGACCTCGCCGGCCCGCGGCGCCGTGGGCTCGCCCTCGGCCTGAACGAGTCGGCCGGCTACCTCGGCGTCGCGGCAACGGCGTTTGCCAGTGGAGCCTTGGCCGCGTCATTTGCGCCGCGGACCGTGATCTGGGTCGGAGCGGCAGCACTGGCTGTCGTCGGGACCGTACTGACGGTCCTCTTTGTGCGGGACACCGCAGGCCACGTCGTCGAAGAGCAACGGTCATATCGGCACGTCGGCGCGATCCGGCAGCCGGTGCTCCGGGCCTGCTCGCAGGCCGGGCTCGTCAACAACCTGAACGACGCGGTCGCGTGGGGCCTCGTGCCGCTCTACCTCGCCGCCCAGGGCGCCGACGCGTCACGCATCGGCATCGTCGCGGCCGTCTATCCAGCGGTCTGGGGCCTCGGACAGCTCCTGACGGGCTGGCTCTCGGATCTCGCCGGCCGGAAGCCGCTCATCGTCGCGGGCATGCTCGTTCAGGCCGGAGCGCTGGCTCTGCTCGCCGCGAGCAAAGGAGACTTCGCCTCGGCGGTTGGCGCGGCGGCCCTGTTGGGCGTCGGCACCGCCCTCGTCTATCCGACGCTGATCGCCGCTGTGGCTGATGCCGTGCCGCCCATCGGGCGTGCTCGTGCGGTGGGCGCGTACCGGTTCTGGCGGGACTTCGGCTTCGTCGTTGGTGCGATTGCGGGCGGATTCGCGGCCGATGCCTTTGGAGTCTCGGAGGCAATCCTCGTAGTCGCCGCGTTGACGGCCGCGAGTGGAGCCTGGGTCGCCGCGACCGCGTGGGCGCCGCCCATCGGCGGGACCGATGAGACGCATCCGAATCAGCGCCTAGCGCGCTCGGCCGGAGAGCTGTAGTTTCAGGCCCATGGAAGTCGAGCTCGGGATCGATGTCGCGACGCTGAAGAGCGAGATCAAGAAGACCTACGCGCGCGTCTCGAATTCACCCGACGAGGACTTCGTCTTCCCGACGGGTCGCCCCTGGGCCGAGGATCTCGGCTATCCCGACGAGCTTGCCGAGGTTCCCGACAGCGCCGTCGAGTCGTTCGCGGGCGTTGCGAATCCGTTCTCGCTCGGTCGTCTCGAGCCTGGCGAGCGCGTGCTCGATCTCGGCTCCGGCGCCGGCACCGACTCGCTCGTCGCCGCGCGGATGGTCGGCCCGAAGGGCCGCGTGACCGGAATCGACATGACTCCGGAGATGCTCGCTAAGGCGCGGCGCTCGGCCGCCGAGATGGGCGCCGAAAACGTCGAGTTCGTCGAGAGTGAGGCCGAGGCCCTGCCGTTCGCCGACGCGAGCTTCGACGTCGTCATCTCGAACGGCGTCATCGACCTCATCCCCGACAAGGACGCCGTCTTCTCCGAGCTGCACCGTGTGCTCGCGCCCGGCGGGCGGATTCAGGTCGCCGACGTCACCATCCAGGAGCCGGTCAGCGAGGAAGGGCGCCGGAACATCGATCTCTGGACCGGCTGAATTGCCGGCGCTCTGCTGGAAGCAGAGTACGCCACGTTCCTCGAGAAGCACGGGTTCGAGCGAATCGAGTCGGGCAACCTCGTCGCCACGTACGCGCGGTCGAAATTCGAGGACACGCGCCGAAAGGCGATCAAGTTCGGCGCCCACGGCACGACCGTCAAGGCCTACAAACCGGAGAGGAGCTAGCGCCATGCGGGCAATCGACTGTCCCTGCGGACACAAACTCGAGGCGGCCGACGACGACGAGCTCTTCCGCGTCGCCCGTGAGCACATCGACCGCGAGCACCCTGAGCTCGAGCGGACCGACGAAGATATCCGCCAGCGTGTCGCCAACGACGCCTACAACGCCTGAGGAGGGCAAATGGCAACTGAGAACAGCAAGGTAGTGATCAACCTCACGACGGGGATGGAAGATGCCGAGCGCGTAATGATCGCTTTCCTCGTCGCCGGGGCGGCGCTGGAGCAGGGGAGACAGGTGGCGATGTTCCTGACGAAAGAGGCGGTGCGCCTCGCCCTGCCCGGAATCGCCGAGGGCGTTGCCTGCGAAGGCTGTCCTCCGCTTTCCCGCCTCTTCGAGCAGTTCGCGCAAGGTGGGGGCGAACTCCTCACGTGTCCGATCTGCTTCAACTCGAAGAAGCTGGACGAGGGCGAGCTCGTCCCGAACGCAAAGCTCGCCGGGGCAACGCCGCTCTGGGAGTGGATCGGAGAAGGAGCGACCGTCTTCAGCTACTGACGCTCGGTCGCGTCCGGCAGAGGCGCCCCGCCGCAGGGGCTGGGCCCTAAGCGCTCGGCGCCTTCGCAAGCTGCGAGACGCACTTGCCGAAGGCGTTGCGGTCGTTCTCACTCTTGCCGTACTTCGCGCGGAACGCTGCCGGGTCGAGCGTTCGCTCGGCCCTGCACTGCTTGGCCGCATTCATCGTGTTCTGGCGGGCCTCTGTCCGGGCAGCCTTCGCCTTTGAAGAGACGCAGCGGCCGAAGGCGTTCGCGCCCCTCGGGCCGGTTCCGTAGAACTCGGCGAAGCTCTTGCCGTCGTGCGACGTGGCAAAGTCGGGATCGCTTTGCTCGGCGGCACACGCAGAACGTGTACTGACACGGCTCTGATGCTCGGAGCGCGCCCACTGCGACACGCAGCGGCCGAAAGCGTTCCGGCGGTTGCTCTGCTCGGTGCCATAGGTCTGCCGGAAGAGGTCCAGGCCCATCGAGGTGCGAAGCGCCTTGCACGCGCGGGCGCCGTTTTCGCGGTCCGGGCCGGTTGGGCCCTCGGCAAACGCCGCCGCCGGGACGACCAGAGCAGCGAGCGCCGCGACAATCAGGATTCTTGACTTCATTGTGCTTCAGCCTCCAAGTTTTGGGATCAGTCTCACAAGATCGCGATGGATGTAAGAAAGAGCGTCGGGCTCTGTAAAGATCCTGCAAATCACCCGAGTGGGGGAGGGAACCTGAGCCGGACACTTGGAGCGCTGCTTGGCGCCGCAGCGGTCGTCGTGACACTCGATCTTGCGCACAAGGCGCTCTCGATCTCGGAGCGCGGCGTCGCCGTCCTCGCGCATGACCGCTCGGCGCTCTACGTAGCCGGAGTCGCGGCCGCGTCTCTTGTCTGGGCAGGCGCGATCGCGCTGACTCGCTCGACCTCGATCGCCTTCGCCGGCGGGGTGGTGCTCGGCGGAGCAGCCGGGAACCTCGTCTCGATCGTGCTCTGGCCCTCGCTGCCGGGCGTGCCGGATCCGATTGTTGCCGGCCACGTGGCGTTCAACGTCGCAGACGTCGCGGTCGCGGTCGGCTTCGCCTCGCTGCTCCCGGCGACGCTCGTCTTCGCCGCGCGAAACAGAGAGCGGCTCTTCGAGCCGGTCTAGCCGGAGTGTGTCGACTTTGCTCCGAGTCGTCGGCGCGTCTCAGGCGCTGAAACTCGGTCGTATGCTCGCCGAGCGGAGGGTGAAATCTCAGGGCGAGGTGCGTGACTGATAATCACAGCGACCGACTAGCCATCGGTTCCGGTTCGAGTCCGGCGCCCTCCGCGCTCCACCCAGGAACGCGGGCGAGGTCTGGGCGCGTGGCGCGGAGGTACACTGTCAGCGTCAGTCGCGCGCGGGGTGGCTCCCCGCTTCACCCGGCTTCGACCCGCCACTCCTGGCGGGTCGACGTCTTTCAGGGACGCGAGGCGACCACCGGGTCAGCACCACATAGCGGGCGGAGCTCGACCTAAGGCAGACTGCTCCGGATGCTGATCGCCCAGCTCTCGGACGTCCACGTCGGCGGTATGCGCTACCGGCAGGACCTGCTCCAGGTCGCGATCGCGGAGATCAACGCTGCAGCGCCCGACATCGTGGTCGTCGCCGGCGACCTCACGGACGACGGCTATCCCGACCAGTATCCGGAGGCCAAGAAGGAGCTCGAGGCGATCGACTGCGAGCACTTGGTGCTCGTCCCGGGCAACCACGATGCCCGCAACGTCGGCTACGTGCTGTTCGAGGACACGTTCGGCGCGCGAGACACACGGCAGCGGCTGCAGGTCGGCGGCCTCGACGTCACGCTCGCCGCGGTCGACTCGTCGAAGCCGGACGTCGACGAGGGCGAGATCGGGAGAGAGCACTACGGCTGGATCGAGGAGGCCTTCGCCGGCGACGCAGACCTGCGGATCTTCGTTTGCCATCACCATCTGATGCCCGTGCCCGGCACCGGCCGCGAGCGCAACCAGGTGCGCGACGCCGGGGACGTGATCTCGCTCCTGCGCCGGCTCAGCGTCGATCTCGTCTTGTCAGGGCACCGGCACGTCCCGTACGTGTGGCCGGTCGCCGGGATGTTCATCGTCCATTCGGGGACGGTCTCGACGCTGCGCACGCGCGGGTTCACGCATCCGGCGTACAACCTGATCCGGGTCGAGGACGGCCAGATCGCGGTCGAGCTGTGCGTCCCGGGCGGCGAGAAGCAGAGCCTGGGCGAGTACCCGCGCGACTGGCCCGAGGAGCTCTCGGCGCGCCACATCGACCCGTTCGTGCGCCCCCAGCGCGGCGGCTCGCTCGCGAACGATTAGGAGGGTTTGGCGAAATGTGGCTGAGCCGCCGGGCCGCGCTGCTCGCCCCGATGCCGGGTCCTCAGTCGCCCCGGTAGTACGACTACCGGGGCTCCCTGCGTCCGCGGCCTCGGAACGAGCATCGCACCCCGGCGACGAGCAACATTCCACCAAACCCTCCTAGGACCTTACGCTCGCTGAGCGGCTTTTGGGTTTCGCCGTCTTGCGCCCGTACTGCTTGATGAAGCGCTCGACGGCGTCGTGCGCCTCGTCGTCCGTCAGTTGCTTGGGCGGCGACTTCATCAGGTAGGCGCTTGGGCCCTCGAGCGCTCCGGCGACGCCGTTGTCGAGCGCCAGCTTCGCCAGTCGCACCGCATCGATCACGATGCCGGCCGAGTTCGGCGAGTCCCAGACCTCCATCTTGAGCTCGATGTTCAGCGGGACGTCACCGAAGGAGGTGCCCTCCATTCGGATGTACGCCCACTTGCGGTCGGTCAGCCACGGCACGTAGTCGGACGGGCCGACGTGTACGTTCTCCGCGCCCATGTCGTAGTCGAGCATCGACGTGACCGCATTCGTCTTCGAGATCTTCTTCGACTCCAGGCGCTCACGCTCGAGCATGTTCCGGAAGTCGGAGTTGCCGCCGACGTTCAGCTGCATCGTCCGGTCGAGCTTCACGCCGCGCTCGCGGAAGAGCGTCGTCAGCACGCGGTGGGTGATCGTCGCGCCGACCTGCGACTTGATGTCGTCGCCGATGATCGGCAGACCGCGATCCGCGAACCGGTCCCCGAAATAGCCGCCCTTGGCAATGAAGACCGGCATGCAGTTCACCATCGCGCAGCCCGCGTTCAGGATC
>CAZQAG010000066.1:0-13272 GCA_964591295.1 uncultured Gaiellales bacterium
GTCGTAGTTCGTGCCGGAGCGTCCGTCCTGCCAGGCGACGAGGTAGTTCGTGCCGCCGAAGGCGACGCTCGGGGCTTGCTGGGCGCCGGGCGCGGTCGAGATCACTCTCCCGCCAGGGTCGAGCACGGCCCCGGCCTGGCTGACGCGCGCGGCGTAGATGTCGAAGCAGGCAGTGCGGCAGTCCTCCCAGGCGACGAGGTAGTTCGTGCCGTCGAAGGCGACGCTCGGCGCTTGCTGGTGGTTCGCCGCCGGCCCCGAGATCGCGATCCCGGCCGGGTCGAGCACGGCCCCCGCCTGGCTGACGCGCGCGCCGTAGACGTCGTCGAACATGCCGGAGCGTCGGTCCTGTCAGGCGACGAGGTAGTTCGTGCCGCCGAAGGCGACGCTCGGGGCTTCCTGGTTGTTCGCCGCCGTCGAGATCGCGATCCCGAGCGGGTCGAGCAAGGTGCCCGCCTGGCTGACGCGCGCGCCGTAGACGTCGCTTGTGCCGGAGCGGGAGTCCGCCCAGGCGACGAGGTAGTTCGTGCCGTCGAAGGCGACGCTCGGCGCGATCTGGTCTCCGGGAGCCGGGCTCGGAACAGGATCCGAGACGGGGTACTCGGGGCTGATCACCGGGTCGATCGTAAGCGGGTAGACAGCGCTTTCGAGCACCGGCCTTGGCACCGTCAGGGACACCTCCCGCCGCGCAGCGGCCGGTCGCGCACGGTAGAGCGTGTGGCCCGCAGCGTCCTTGACGACGAGCCTGCCCATACGGACGGAGCGGCCTTGTCCGACGGGCCACCGCCAGCCGTTGCGAAGTCGCGTCGGCGAGCCCGCTGCCTCTGTGCGCGCCTCGATGCGTAGGTCACCGGCTCCGGCGGGAGGCCGCGCGAGCACGAAGTCCCATTCGAGCCTGCGGTCGAGTGCGGTCACGCGTTCGGTCAGGCCGGGCGCCAGCGTGCGCTCGGCACGGTTGAAGGTTCCCTTCCAGCCGCCGGGCGAGAGGGCGAGAGCCTCGCCGCCGCGCCGGACGGTGGTCGTCTCGAGCCCGAAGCGAGAGCCGCGCAGCGAGAGCGCCATTCCCTGCCGGCTGAACTCCGCGCGGTAGAGGCGGTCACTGGCGACGAGCGTCGAGGGGTCACGCTTCGAGGGCGCGACGTGGTGCTGGACGGTCTCGATCACGCCGCCGATGTCGATCCCGGCCGTTTCGGCCTGCTTCAGCGCCGCGGCGCCGGCGAGCGGCTCGGCGTCAGTGGCCGGGCGAACGGCGGCCGCGCCTGCGAGCGCGAGAGCCGCAACCGTGATGGCGAAAACATTCAGCGTCCAACGTGTGGGCTGCCAAGCTATAGCCGCAGAGTTCACCCCAAGTCCCCTTTGGGACTTTGTAACAGCTTTTACAGCGCCTTCCTAGCTTTTGGGCTTCTCCTCGACGGCTTTCGCATAGGCGAGCTGCAGGTTCGCGGTCACCTGGTTGAAGTCACGCAGGACCTCCTCGGGGACCGAACCCTCCAGCACCGGGACGAGAGCTCGCAGCGACTCGATTGCGAGCTTCGCCTGCTCGAGGTCGCGGCCCGCTGGCGCGAGCTTCGCGAAGCCGAGCTGGGCGACCGTCGAGATCGTCGAGAGCAGCAGGTCCGAGACCTTCATCTGCCGGATGTGCTCGAGGATCTCTTCGGCGGAGAGCTCCTCTTCCGGCTGCTGCTGTTCCGGCTCGTCAGCCACTTACTGCCTCCTTGGGTCGGACCTGCTCGGCGTAGATCTCCTCGAGTGACGCGCCCTCCCCGCGCCGTGCGATCTGGCGCTCGGCCGCATTCGCGGTCGGGACGGTCAGGTACTCCGCGGCGCCGAGCTCCTCGGCGACCGGCTGCACCCATTCGATCAGCTCTTCGATCGCGGCCCGCGTCGGCCGCACCTCGTGCGTGCGCAGGTCGATCATCTCGCCAGAAAGACCCCAGCGGATCGCGCGCCAGAAGTTCTCCTCGATCTCGCGGTTCGTCGGCAGCAACACCGACTCGCCCTCGTCAACCGCGCGCGCGATCCTGGCAGTGAGCGAATAGATGAGCGCCGCGAGGGAAATCGCCTCTTCCTGGAGTGGCTGCGCGTCGGCGATGCGCATCTCGACGGTCGGGAATGCCAAGTGCGGGCGCACGCTCCACCACATCTCCGTGTGGTCGGCGATCGAGCCGGTGTCGAAGAGGAACCGGACGTAGCGCTCGAAGGTGCGCCAGTCGCCGTAGACGTCGGGCACCCCGCAGCGCGGGAAGAGGCGGGTGAAGATCTCGGTGCGCGCGGAGTGGAGGCCGGTGTTCACGTTCTCGACGAAGGGCGAGCTCGCCGACAGCGCAAGCAGCTCGGGCACGTAGGCCCGAAGGCCGTCGGCCACCTGCACGGCTCGGTCGACCCCGCGGATCGCGACGTGCACGTGGATGCCGAACGAGTTGTTCCGCCAGACGACGTAGCGCAGCAGCTCGTCGCGCAGCCGGTAATGCGGCGTGTCGATGATCCGCTGTTCCTGCCACGGGCTCCACGGGTGGGTGCCCGTGGCGCCTAGGGTGACTCCGAGCTTCTCGGCGAGCGCGCTCAGCTGCGCGCGCCGTTCCGGAACTCGCGCAGCCACCTCGGCGAAGGTATCGCAACGGCCGGTCCGCACCTCGACCTCGGACGCGATCAGCTCGCCGACGAGGTGCTCCTCGAGCTCCGTGCCCTGTGCTGCCGCTTTCAGCTCCTCGAAGCGATTCGTGAGCGACAGAGTCTCCGGGTCGAGGATCGCGAACTCCTCCTCGACGGCGACCGTGAAATCCTCTGCCGACTCGTACTGCTCACGCGCGAGGCGCAGCTGCTCGTCGGCGGTTAGCTTCGCCTCCGCCACGGCGAGAGGTTACGCGAAGGGCTTCAGGAGGCGTTTCGAGACGCCTGTCCAGCTCCAGCGCGTGACGACCGCGCGCCTTGCGGCCTCGGTCAACTCGGCTCGTTCGCCGGGTGCAAGCGAAAGGAGGCGCCGGAGCTTTGCCGCGAGGTCCTCGGCCTCACCGGTCGCGAAGCTCGTGAGGTCGCGATAGGCCTCCGGGTATTCCTCGGCGACACCCGCGGCGATCTCGGCCAGGCCGGAGTGGTTTGCGACGAGAGGGAGCGATCCCGCCGAGGCCGCCTCCGCAGCGACCATGCCGAACGCCTCGGGGAAGATCGACGGCACCACGGTCACATCTGTGAGCGGTATCAGGTGCGCGAGGTGGCGGTGCTCCAGCGGGCCGGTGAAGAGAGTTCGTTCGGGCGCCAGCGCCTCGAGCTCCGACCGGTGATCGCCGAAGCCGACGATCACGGCGCGCGCGTCCACTTCGCGGAGCGCCTCGAGCAGGACGTGGACGCCCTTGTTGTGCAGGAGCTTGCCGAAGTAGAGGACGGTCGGCTCGTCAGCGGCGAGGAAGGCCTCGAGCCGCTCGGCGTTGCCCTCGTCCGGCAGGCGCTCTTCCGCATTGTCCGGGTTGGGCGGATCGGCGCGGCTCTCGTCGAGCAGCCGCCGGAGAGCCTCGTCGCGGGGAGCGGGGACGAACTCGTCGACATCGACGCCAGGGGGCACGACGTGAACTCGGTCCACGTGGCCGACGACCTCCTCGAGCACGTCGCGGATGTGCTCCGAGCCTACGAAGACGGCTTCGGCGCCGGAGAGCGCCTCCCGCCCCCACGCCGAGAGCTCCGCGTTGTCGCGCATCGCGTACTCGAGCTCGGACCCGTGCGCCTTCACCGCGAAGCGCGCTCCGGTCGCAGCCGCAACAGGCCCTCCGAGCAGGACGTGGTTGGCGAAGACGAGGTCGGCGGGGAGGTGCTCGCGAACGACTTCCGCGTTCGCGGCGACGTAATCCTCGCGCTCGGCAGCGGTCAGGTCGGGAAGGCGGCGCGCGTCGAACCCCTCGTAGCGGTCGAGCACGAAGACCGGCAGCAGGGCGCCGATATCCGGTCGCACGACCTCGGCACCGCCCAGGTCGTACTGCTCGGGGCTCGCCTCCTGCGAGAAGACGACGACCTCATGACCGGCATGGCTCCATTCGCGCGCGAGCGCGCGTGTGTACACGTTTGAGCCCGTTCCCCCGAGCAGATAGCCGTGCCACAGCAGAATTCGCATCAGGGCATCTTCATCACTTCGAGGGAACAGGGCGGATCCGGAGCCGCCGATAGCCCCAGGACAGGCCGCGCACTGCGGCGAATCGGCCCTGAGGAGACCCCCTTGAAGATTCTGAGGCTCACGCTAGCTCTTGCAATTCTCGTGCTTGCTGCCGCCATGGTGGCGGCGTCGAGCCCGGCAGCCGGAACGAGCAACTCCCCCGCTGCCGCGATGCCGAACGGCTCGGACGAGTGCGCTCCTGCCGACGAGGAGTACACCGACCCCGAAGACGAGGAGTTCATCGATCCCGACGAGGAGCTCACCGATCCTCCCGAGGACGAGGAACTTCCACCGGAAGAGGAGCTGGAAGGCGAATCGTTCAATCCTCTGAACGACGGCGAGGATGAGGACCCCGGCTTCGAGGACGACGACCTCTCCTGCAGTGACGGCGACGACTCCGTCCAGGCCGGCGACGGGGACGACCATGTCTCCGGTCAAGATGGCGACGACGAGCTCGACGGCGAGAACGGCGACGATGAGCTCGACGGAGGCGACGGAAACGACGACCTCCACGGCGGACCCGGAAACGACACGCTGATCGGCGGGCCGGGCAACGACTCACTCGACGGTGGCGCCGGCAAAGACAGCGTCATCGGCTCCCCCGGCAAGGACACGCTCATCGGCGGCCCAGGGGCCGACACGGTGAACGCAGGCGCAGGCGCCGACACGCTCAAGGTGCGTGACGGCAAGCGCGACACCGTTCGCTGTGGCCCCGGCAAGGACACGGTCCGCGCCGACAAGCGCGACCGGCTCCGAGGCTGCGAGCGAGTCCGCTTCAAGTAGCCACCCTCTCCCTCCTCCGGACCCGAACACCGAGAGCCCCGCGAAAGCGGGGCTCTCTCTTTGAGCCATGTCCGGTGTCAGACGCCGGACATGGCCAGTTCCGAGGCCGGAATGCACAGCGATGCAGCCGGTTTCTCGAACCGGACATGTCCACATCCCACACGTCCGGGGTCTGACACCGGACAGGTCTGTCGCGGACACGAGGCCCGACCCTGCGATTTGCGCTAGGTCAGGTGGAAGTAGAGGGCGTAGAGAAGATCGACGGCCGGGTTCGACGTGTGCACCGCGACGTCCGACGGGACGTCGAGGAGCGCTTCCGAGTAGTTGAAGATGATCTTCAGGCCCGCGTCGACGAGGTCCTCAGCCGCCTGCTGCGCGCTTGTCGCCGGCACCGCGAGGACGCCCACGATGATGTTCTTGTCACGGACGAGGTCGCTCAGCTCGCGATAGTCGCTCACCTCCACCTCCCCGACGGTCCGCCCCACCTTCTCGGGGTCGGTGTCGACGATCGCCGCGATGTGGATGCCGTGCTCGGCGAAGATCGGGGAGCCTACGATCGCCTCGCCAAGCCGACCGGCGCCGACGAGCACGATGTTGTGCTGGCCCTGCGTCCGCAGGATCTTGCGGATCTCGCCGAGCAGGCTGTCGATGTTGTAGCCCACGCCGCGCTTGCCGAACTTCCCGAACGCAGACAGGTCACGGCGGATCTGGGTGGCGTTGATGTTCGTGTAGTCCGAGATCTCCTGCGAGGAGATCCGGCTCTTCCCCATCTTCTTCGCCTGGGTCAGGATCTGGAGATAGCGGCTGAGACGGGCCGCGACGCCGACCGTGAGCCGATCAGCGGGCGGTCCCGCGCTCGGAGCTGGGGTTTGTAACACCACACAAGGATTCTTGCAGTTGGCGTCGCCGCCTGCGTCGGACCGTCACAAAGTCCCCGCCTACAGCGGAGCTTGTGCGAGCTTTCGGCGCAACGCGTCCGGCTGGACGAAATAGACGAAGGCCCGTTCGCCGTCGATCTCGACGACCGGGATCAGCTCGCGGTAGCGCGCTTCCAGCTCAGGATTGCCGTCGATCGAGATCTCGTCGAGCTCGAAGCCGAGCTCATCGCGCAGCTCCGTGACCGTCACCCGCGCTCGATCACAGAGGTGACAACCCTCGGCCCCGTAGAGAACGACCCTAGGGATAGAGGCCGCGCGTCGTGGTCGCTTCCGAGACGCGTTGGACGGCGAGGCCGTACGCAGCCATCCGCATGCTCGTGCCCCGGCTCTCACGGGTCGCCCAGGTCTCGTTGAACGCGCGCGTCGCAATGTCGTTCAGCCGCGCGTTCACCTCGTCCTCCTTCCAGAAGTACTCCTGGAGGCCCTGGACCCACTCGAAGTAGGAGACGACCACGCCCCCCGCGTTCGCGAGCACGTCGGGCAGGACGAGCACGCCGCGCTCCTCGAGGATCTCGTCGGCGGCGGGAGTCGTCGGCCCGTTCGCGCCCTCGCAGACGATCTTCGCCTTGATCTTGTCCGCGTTCTCCTCCGTGATCGCCTGCTCGAGCGCGCACGGGGCGAGCACGTCGCAGTCGAGCACCAGGAGCTCCTCGTCGGTGATCTTCTCCGTGCCGTTCAGCCCTGCGAGCGCACCCGTCTCCTCCTTGTGCGCGATCGCCGTGGCGACGTCGATGCCGTTCGAGTTGAAGACACCGCCTGACGAGTCGGAGACCGCGATCACGGTGGCGCCTTCCGCGGCGAGGAATTTCGCCAGGAAGCTCCCGACGTTGCCGAAGCCCTCCACCGCGACCCGCAAGCCCGCGATCGGCATCTCCCGCTTGCGAACTGCCTCGCGGATGCAGTAGAGCGCTCCCCGGGCAGTCGCCTCCAGCCGGCCCAGAGAGCCGCCGATGTTGAGCGGCTTGCCGGTGACGACGCCGAGCACGGAGTGGCCCTTGTTCATCGAGTACGTGTCGAAGATCCAGGCCATCACGGTTCCGTCGGTGCCGACGTCCGGCGCCGGGATGTCCTTCTCCGGCCCGATCTCGTTGATGATCTCCGTCGTGTAGCGGCGGGTCAGCTTCTGGAGCTCGTTGCGCGAGAGCTGCTTGGGGTCACAGGCAATCCCGCCCTTCGCGCCGCCGAAGGGAATGTTCATCAGCGCGCACTTCCACGTCATCCACATCGAGAGCGCCTTGACCTCGTCGAGGGTGACGTCGGGGTGGTACCGGATCCCGCCCTTCGACGGCCCGCGCGCAATGTTGTGCGTCACCCGGTAACCCTGGAAAGACTGGATCGAGCCGCTGTCCATGACCACCGGGACCGAGACGACGACGGCCTTCTTGCACTCCCTCAGGACCTCGATCAGGTTCTGGTCGATCTGGAAGACCTCGCCGACCTTGCGAAGCTGGTCCTGAGCGAGCTCGAACGGGTTCTCGCGGAGATGGGAGACGGGCGCCTCGACGATGGTCACTCTGTCGCTCCTTGTTTTCGCTGCAAAGGGGAGAAAAGTGCTTTGCGACGAGTATAAGCCGCTAGCGAATGGCGAAGACGACCGTGGCTTTGCTGGGAGCCCCTTGGCCGGTGGGGTGCGCGGTCAGCTCGACGCGGTACCGGCCCGGCTCGAGTGTCTCGCCGTCCGCGTCGCGGCCGGTCAGGCCGAACGCGTAGCGCCCGGGCAGAAGGTCGCGCAGCTGTGCAAGCACGCCCAGCCGCCTGCCGTCGGGGCCGAGAAGCTCGAGCTCGAGGAGCGAGACAGGCGCGAGCTGCCCTCCGGCGGCGATGCGCCCGGCCTGGAAGGAGAGCACGGCCGGGGCGTTGTCCGAGGGCTTGAACGACGACGTCGAGAGCCGCACCGAGTCGAGCAGCTCGTCAAGGCGAGGTCGGAACGTGACGAGCCAGGGAACGCGGATCGGCGCACTTCCTTCCGGCCGCACGGTGAACATGCCCTCGACCGGAGGCCCGGCGGGGGCGAGCGAGCGGGCCGCGACGTAGACACGTGCGATCCCGCCCGGAGCGATCCGCATTCGCGGTGGCGCGAAGGCGAAGACGAGGCCCCGGGCGCCACCCTTGTCGCGCTCATCCGCCAGGATCCGGAGCCTGAGCGGCCGGGACGAGAGGTTGCGCAAAACGAGCTTTCGCGTCGCATGCCAGCCCGCTCCGGTCGCGCGGCCGAAGCTCATCGTCGTCGGCAATGCGGCTGCCTCGCCGGCGCGCGCCGCCCCGACGTCGAGCAGGCCGACGCCCTGGGCCGCGACGGATTCCCTGGGGAGCGGCCTCGCGGACCCCGCGAGCAGGGCTTTGAGACCCGACGCGTCGAGCTCGGGCCTGGACTGGGTGAGCAGCGCCGCCGCGCCCGCGACGACGGCCGCCGCTCCACTCGAGCCGCTCAGGCTGGAGTAGCGCGCCGTGCCGTCTTCCGCTTTGCCGGGATCGGCGGTGAGGAGGCTGACCCCCGGCGCGACGAGATCGGGCTTCACGAAGCCGTCGAAGGCCAGGCCTCGGGAGGAGAAAGGCGCCACCCGCCCCTCCACCCTGCTCGTTTCCCCCCTCGGCATGCCGATCGAGACGAAGGGGGTCCGGCCCGAGCGGAACGCTTCGAGCACGGCCCGTCCGGCCCAGCCCGGAACGGTGACGACCGGGACGGTCACTTCCTCGTCGAGGCCGATGCCGCCTCCCGGCAGCGCGTCGCCGTAGACGACCACGAGCTTCGCGCCGGCCTTCACCGCCTGCGCCGCCGCGTAGGCCGGGTCGGCGCCCGCCGGGACGAAGGCCGCGCGACCCGCGACGTAGCTGAAGCCATCCTCGTCGAAGAAGTCGCTGAGTCTCGGCGGAGTTCCGTCCTCGATCGCAGACGGCTCCAGCCGAGGCGCTCCCAGCCGAAGGAAGACCTTGCCGCGCGGAGCGATGGCGCCCACGAGTGGCACCCGCCGGTCGAAGAACACGCCGAGCCCGGCCCGGATCACGACCTGGACGGACACGGAGGAAGCCCGCAGGTCGGCTGCGCCCACCGTGAGCGCCGCGCGCGAGCCGCCGGGCCCGGAGATGCTGCCGTATCCCGGGCCTGCGAGGCCGTCGTTCCCCGCCGGAACGACGACGAGCGTGTCGAGCCGCAGGGCGCCGGCTACCGCACGGGCCGAGGGACTGTCCTCGAAGGACGCGAACGGCTCCGCCACTCCCACGAGAGCGATCCTCGCCGCGTCGAGGGCGACCCCGTCGTCGTTCGGGTCGACCGCCCGCTCGAGCCCCGCGATGAGCTGGTCGGTTCGACCGAAGACCGCCCAACGCCCGCTCGCTTCCCGCTGCCAGCCGGCGACGCGGATCGGGAGGATCGTCGCGCCGCGAGCAACCCCGTTCAGCGCAGCCGGTCCGTCCGAGCCGACGATGAGCCCGGCCAGCTGAGTCCCGTGCCGCTCGAAGCGAGTCGGATCCTCGGGGCTCGCGTTCGCGGCGGGGTCGTGATCGGAGTCAACGACGTCGTATCCCTCGGCGACCTGGCCGAGCAGGTACGGATGCCTGGCCTCGACTCCCGTGTCGAGGAGCGCAATGGTCACGCCGCTCCCGTCGAAGCCCGGTAGCTCCACGTTCGGCCGGGAGCCCGCGCCCGCGGCGAGCCTCCCTTCCTCGATCAGGGTGGACGACATCGAAGCCGGATAGGCGATGCGGACGGGATAGACGCCGGCGACCTCAGGCGCTTTCTCGAGCAGAGCGATTGCGCGGGGGTCGAGAGGCGCCGAGAAACCGGTCAGCACGCGTGCGTACCGGTGCTCGGACTCGATCTTCACTCCCTCCTGCGCAAGGCGGGTGATGAGCTGGTTGTCCGCGGCGAGGGCCGCAGCCGTCCACTGGCGCTGCTGCGCCTCGCTCGCCGTCCCGCCCGCGGCCGCAACGCGATCGGCGAGGGAGGGGCTGTTCAACACGACGATGACGCGCTGCCCGACCGCTACCTGCTGACGCGGCGTCCCGACGAGGCCCCGCCACGCCGATGCCGCAACTTGGGCTCGGTCGGGACTCGCGCCGCCGGCGCCTGCAGCCACAGAGAGCAGCGTCGCGGCCAGCGCGAGAGCGCCGAGCACGCCGAGCTGCGGGGCTTCACGCCGCCGTAGACGCATACGCATCCAATGCAAGATAACGAGCGAACGGGATCTCTTCGACATACCGCGCGGCCGAGGCGATCATCGCCGCGTTGTCGGTGCAGAGGGAAAGCGGCGCAAGCGCAGCGCCCGCGAGCGAAGCGCGCAGCTCGGAGTTGGCTGCGACACCGCCGACGACGGCGATCCGATCGGCACCGAGCTGCTCGGCCGCCTCTGTCGCCCGCCCCACGAGTGCCCGAACGATCGCCCGCTGGTAGGACGCGGCCAGATCGGCCCGACTGCGTTCCAGCTCCTCTGCGGAGAGCTCTCGCACCTTGTACAGGAGGGCGGTCTTCAACCCGGAGAAGGAGAAATCGAGGCCCGGCAGGCGGGCGACGGGGAACTCGAAAGCCTCCGGATCGCCCTCGCGCGCGAGCCGGTCGATCTCCGCGCCGCCGGGGTAGCCGAGGCCGAGCAGTCGAGCGCCCTTGTCGAACGCCTCGCCGGCAGCGTCGTCGAGGGTCGTGCCGATGACGCGGTAGCCGCTGCGGTCCTGGACATCGAGCAGGAGCGTGTGGCCGCCACTCGCGAGCAAACAGAGAAACGGCGGCTCGACCGCGCCGGGTTGGAGATAGAGCGAGGCGACGTGGCCGTGCAGGTGGTCGACCGGCGTCAGCGGAAGCTCCAGGGCCCAGGCGAGCGCCTTGGCCGACGACAGGCCGACCAGCAGCGCGCCGATCAACCCCGGGCCGCGGGTGACGGCGATGCGATCGACCTCGCCGAGGCTCACCTGCGCCTGCCCGAGCGCCTCGCGAACGACCGGCGTCACGAGCTCGAGGTGCCGTCGCGAGGCAACCTCCGGGACGACCCCTCCGTAGCGAGCGTGCAGCTCTGCCTGGGAGGAGACGATGTTGGCGAGGATCTCCCCGTCGTCGGTGACGAGCGCGGCCGCGGTCTCGTCACACGAGGTCTCGAGGCCGAGGATCAAGCGCTTGCCTGCTCGCGCGCCGGGTCTTTCCACATGATCAGCGCGTCCTCGCGATTGTCGGTGTAGTAGCCGCGACGGATGCCTCGCGCCTTGAACCCGAGTCTCTCGTACAGCTTGATCGCGGCCTCGTTCGAGATTCGGACTTCTAGCGTGTAGCCCCGGCGGTCGTCGCGCGCGGTGTCCTCGAACAGGCGCTCCATCAGGCCCGTCGCGATACCGCGCCGGCGATACGAGTCTGCGACGGCGACGTTCATCACGTGCCACGCGTCGACATAGCGGGAGATGATCAGGTAGCCGACGAGCTCGTTCCGCTCGCTGTCGATCGCGCCGACACAGATCGACGACGGTTTCGCGAGCTCCCCCGCGAACATCGAGCGCGACCACGGCGTCGGGTACGACGTGCGCTCGATCTCCTCGATCGAATTGAGGTCGCGAAGCTTGAGCTTGCGGAACTCGATCATCGCTCGAGCACCCGGTCGGCGTCGGGAGCCCGGACGTAGATCGGCTCGACGAGCTCCGCCGGGCCGAAGCCGCGAGCGAGCCTGACGTGAAGGGCCGCCCGGGGAACGTGCAGCTCGCTGTCGTCGGGCGGGATCTCCGCCCCGGCCGCCTCGAGCACCTCGCGATACCGAACAGCCCCGTCGCCGACACAAATCCGACCTTGCAACAGACTGTTGCTAAGTCCTTTGGGGGTGATGGCGACCGGTTGGCCCTCGACCAGGGTGAAGACCTCCCGGCGGCGGGCGTCGACCACGGGCAGCGCGCCGGGGGCTCCGGATGCAAGCGCCTCCAGCGTGGAGACGCCGGCCACCTTCACGTCGAGGGCGAGCCCGAGCGCTCGTGCGACCGCGAGGCCCATACGCAGGCTCGTGAAGCTGCCCGGTCCCGTGCCCGCGACGATGCGGCGAAGCTCCGTCGGCGAAGCGCCGGCGCTGACGAGGAGCTCGTTCACGTCCTCGAGCAGGCGCCCCGGCAGGCCGACCCGCTCGCCGAGTGTCCGTCCGTCCTCGACGAGCGCGCTCGTCGCCACGCTGGTCGCCGTGTCAAACGCGAGGATCAGCACTCTCGATCTCGATCATCCTGCGCTGCGCTCCCGCATGCCGCAAGACGACGCGAAAGCGCGGGGCCGGCAGCGCCTTGCCTGCTGCCTCCGGCCATTCGACGAAGCAGACGGCGCCGTCGAAATATGGCTCGAGGTCGCCCCACTCCGCCGGCGAGACGCTCTCGAACCGGTACAGGTCGAGGTGGGACACGTCCACGTCTCCACGGTACCGGTGGCCGATGGTGTAGGTCGGGCTGGTCACAGGCCCCTGCACCCCGAGCGCCCGGCAGGCGCCGCGCACGAAGGTGGTCTTGCCCGACCCGAGCTCGCCCGAGACCGTGACCACGTCGCCCGGGCGCAGCCCGGCGGCGAGCGTCTCGGCAATGCGTTCCGTCTCCTCCGGCGAGGACGACGATTGCTCCATGCCGAGCAGCCTAGAAGAGGCCGAGCTGGACGGCTGGCTCGGCGACGAGCAGCGGCTCGTGCTCCCTCGCGGGCTCCGCGACACGCCCGATCAGCTCGGGAATTCTGGCGAAGTCCTGCTGGAGGACCTGCAGCATCGAGGGCGTGTAGAGCGCAGCCGCTGGATGGTAGAGCGGGTAGAGCAGAACGCTTCGCCCGCCGAGAGTGACCGGCTGCTCTTGGCCGTGCACGCGCGTGATCCCTAGCTGCTTGCCGGAGAGGAGCTTCGTGGAGAAATTTCCAAGCGTCGCCACGACTTTCGGCTCGATGAGCTCGACCTGCCGGAAGAGATGGCTCTCGCAGGCCTCGATCTCGTCCGGCATCGGGTCGCGGTTTCCCGGTGGGCGGCACTTCAGGACATTGGCCACAAAGACCATGTCCCGACTTAGCCCGATGCCGCTGAGCAGCTGGTCCAGGAGTTTCCCCGCCTGGCCCACGAACGGGAAGCCCTGCTTGTCCTCGTGGAAGCCCGGCGCTTCCCCGACGAACATCAAGTCCGCGTTGGGATCGCCGTTGCCGAAGACGACCTGCGTCCTTCCCTCCGCGAGCCGGCATCGTGTGCAGGCGGCGGTCTCCGCCGCGTAGGCGTCTAGCTCAACCGCAGCCACAGCTTCCGCCACAACAACCGCCTCCGGCCGACATCGCCCCGCCGTAGGTTGGCTGCTCGGCGGCGCCGTGAGTCGCGAACACGGAGAACTGCTTGCGCACGTTCGAGGCCTCGCAGTCGGGGCAGCTGACCGCTTCCCCGTTCCGCACGAGCTCCTCGAAGTGCGACTCGCACTCCATGCACACGTACTCGTAGATCGGCA
>CAZQAG010000067.1:0-13116 GCA_964591295.1 uncultured Gaiellales bacterium
GGGGCGACTGAGGACCCGGCATCGGGGCGAGCAGCGCGGCCCGGCGGCTCAGCCATATTTCGCCAAACCCTCCTCTACCCGAGATCACGACGGGGGCCGGTTTTACCGGCCCCCGTCTCCCTCGGGCGGAGAAGACCGCCGAGCTTTACTGCGTGTAGAGGCCGATGCCGTCGAAGGTCACAGTTCCGGCAGTCGCGACATCGGTTGGCGCGAAGCCGGTCAGGACGATGCGAACCTGGGCGACGCCCAGCGGCACCGTCACCGCCTGCTCGAGGGTGGTGAAGCCCTGGGTCTGCAGCGGCGCGGTGAGCACCCGCACCGTGCTGAGCACCTGGCCGATCGAATCGAGATAGGCGAGGCCGACCGTCGGGGCCGAGGACAGGCCCGTCGAGCGGACGTCCGTGACCAGCTCGAGCGTTTCGCCGGGCGCGACCTCGATTGCGTCACTCGTCCACGTCGGCGAGCCGTGGATCGCAGCGTTGCCGCCGTTTCCAGTCGCCGAGACGCTCTTCGACCCGTCGCTGCCACCGTCGCTCCAGGACGAAGTGCCGGCACCGGTACTCGAACCGCTCCAGCTGTCCGGGCCCGTCCCGGAGGAGCTCGCCTCGAAAGAGCCGTTCTGGATGCGGTTGCCGCGGACGGTGAACGTGAAGTCGGCGCTGTTGTTCGCCTCTTCTGACTCCGTCACGGCCCCGCTGCTGTCGGCGGTCACGGTCAGCGTGTGATCGCCGCCCTGATTGCGCGGGTTCCAGGTCACCGCCACGTCGGCCGATTCGCCTGCCTCGAGGCCGGGCGTCCCGGCGTTCCCGATGACGGTCGCGCCGTCGAGCACGAACTCGGTCGTCGAGGGCCCGGCTGGCATGTCGCCGGCATTGGTCACGGTCGCCGTGAACGTGACCTGCTTCCCGTCGCGCCCGCGGCGATCGCTGGCCACGACGTTTGTCACCTGCAGGTCGGGCCCGAGCGAGTCGACCACGCACGCACCAGTCCCGGCCGCGATGTCAGCCGCCGAGGCCGGTCCGGCCCGGGTGGCCGGAGCCGAGAGACCCGCTGCGCCGGCTGAAGGCGGGGGAACCGGCCCGGTAAGCGGCAGGCCCTCCGTCGCGCCGGGTGGCGCGTTCGGGTACGAGGCGTACGTGATGTTGTCGATCGAGACACCCGTGTGCACCGGGGATGAGATCAGCTCGTCCGACGTGAACCGGAAGCGGACGAGAGTCGGCGCACCCGGATTCAGGAACCGCACCTCCGTCGGGCTGTACGCCGGATAGCCGTTGTTGCCGTCGAACTTCCCAGCCTCGGTCCACGTAGCCCCGCCGTTCGCCGAGTAGTCGACGTGCAGGAAGTCGAAGGTCGGCTCCGTGTCGATAGCCATCGAGAATTCGACCGCCGCCAGCGCGCCGCCGAACGTGACCGGCGCGGGTGCCGTCAAGGTCGTCTCGTTGAAGTTGTGGTACGACGGCGCCATCAGTGTCGTGCTGGTGACGTGCCAGCCCGTCGAGGAGCCGTGGCCTGTCGGCCCGCGCGCCCACTCCGAGGCGAGGCCCGCCTGGTCGGCGCTCGTGTGAGCCACCGTCCAGCCCTCGTCGCCGGTCTCGAACCCGAACGTCGAGCCGTGCTGCGTGCGCGGCCCCGGCTCCGGCGCGTGCCGGTAGAAGTCGTACCCGGCGCCGTCGTTCGTGTCGGTGGTCGTCGCGCCGTTACAGGCCCGCGACCGGACGACGAACTCGTAGAGCTTCGACGAGTCGAGCCCTTGCACTTGCACCTGGTGCAGCCGGGTGCGTGCTGGAGTACCGACCTGCGTCCACTCGGTCGTTCCTCGCTCCCGGAAGAGCACCATCGAATCGGACGCGACGTTGTCGGTCCGCCACGTGACTGCTACCGAGCCGACCCTGAGACCTTCCTTGATCCCGATGTCCTGGATCACAGGCGCCGGAGCGTCGGCGTCGCAGCCTTCACCGGTCGGATAGCCGCCGCCCGTGAAGAGCAGGAGCCGCGGCCGGTACTCGGGCCCGCTCGAGCGGCGGTTGAACCCGTAGTCCATCGACAGCAGCGATGTCCCGTCCATGTTGGTCGCCAGGTAGCGGAAAGCGGCCTTGCGCTCGCCGCCTGGTGTCGCAAGGGTCGACTTCAGCGCATCGAGGTCGGCGCAGTTGAACGTGAAGGCGTACTTCGTCCCGCCTCCACGCTCATAGCCAGTCTCTGGGAAGACCCGAGCCGTGGCCGCCGCAGAGCGGATGCCGTCGTAGGTCTGCGTTCCCCAACTCGGCTCGACCGACTCGTCGAGGAGGTCGATCGAGAAGTGCGGGTCTCGCGTGTACTGGACGACCCAGTTGTGCCGCGCCGTCGTCTCGACGACCGCCCCTGTGATCGCGTTCGGGTCGACGGCCCCCTCCGGGATCCGGAACATCCACGCGCCGAGGTGCCGCTGGAAGACGATCGAGAGCGGATCGACGAACGAGGTGCCCGCGTACATCTGGGTGCCGGTGCGCCAGCCCGTGCCCGGGATGGCCGGGCCCGAAGCCAGGTAGGCGATGTCGGGCGCGTCGGCCTGGTACGCGAGCGCGGGGCTCGTGTGCGAGACGGACTGGTTGCTCGTATTCGAGGCGAGGTCGGTTGCGGCCAGCGCGATCGAGTACGCCTGTCCCGGCTCGAGCGCCGTCAGGAGGATCTCGTGACTCGTGCCGAGGACCGGCTTGTCGCCGTACTCGGCCGACGTCTCGACGGTCGCCTCGTTCAGGCCCGGGAAGCCGCCGGAGCCGACGTTGTAGGAGTCGACATACGTGTGGCCGCCCGCGGTCGCGGTCGCCGTGGTCGGCTCGTTCGTCGTGAACGTGACCTTGGCGGTGCTCGAGCTGATCGGGTCGACCTCGACGTTCGAGATCGTCGGCGTGCCGGCGACGTCGTGCTGGCGCGCGGGCCCCGGCGTGAAGGTCCCGATCCGGCCGCTTGCCGCCAGCGCGTAGCCCTGCTGGCCCTGGATGATCGAGGCGCCCGTGACCGTGACCGTGTAGGTGCCGGCGACGGGGTTCGCGATCCGGACGCGCTCGGTCGGGTTGAGTGCGTCGGCCGCCGCCGGGCCTGCAAGCGTCTCCGCAATGCCTACGCCCGGAGTTGCCCGGCTGTTCATGTTGTTGCCGACGTACGTGACGCCGCCAGGCCCCGTCACGGTCAGGTTGAGGTTGTTGACGAGCGCAGGAGTTCCCGCCGGTAGGAGGTTCGGCGCATCCGTCCACACCAGCGTGACGTCGAGAGGAGCGCCTCCTTGCACCTCGAGCGGGTAGGAGCGTGTCGCCCCCACCCCTGCTCCGAACGCCTCAGCATCTCCGCGCCAGACGTCCTGGTACCAGTTGTTCGTCGGGTCGTCCGAGAAGTAGAGCGAGTTGTCGAGGTTGACGCGACCGAAGCCCTGTCCCGCCGAAGGCCACTGGCCGTCCTCCGCGCGGACGTTTCCGTCGTCGCCCGTGTACCAGCCGCGCATGCGCTCGGCGCCGTTGACGAGCGCCGCCTTGACGAGGGCCGCGCTCGGGTTGTGACGCCTGCCGTTGCTTGGCGACCCACCGGCGAAACCGTTGCCGTTGTTCGGGCCGTAGCCGTCGTAGAAGTACTGCCGGACGAGCGTCGCGAGCCCGGTCAGGATGGGGGCCGACATCGAGGTGCCCTGCGCCGTGTGCTCGTCGTCGACCGTCCCGCCCTTCGCCGAGACCACGATCTGGCCGGGCGTGGCGAGGTCGGTGCCGAAGCGCCCGTCGCCGGTCGGCCCGTGCGAGGAGAACGAAGCCATGGAGTCGATCGACACCATCGGCTGGCGCCCGTTCGCCGACGCGCCGCTCGAGAGGTCGTTCTTGGCTACCGAGGGTGAGCCGATCGTGAGCGCGCCAGGCCCTCCGTTCCCCGCCGAGATGACGGGGAGCATGTCCTCGTGATGCCAGACGAAGCGATCGTAGTTCGCCGCCGTTCCCTCGTCGACGACGTCCACGATGATTCCCCAGGAGTTGTTGTGGGTGCGCGCATCCTCGGTCGCGACGTAGTTCGCGTAGTCGGCCGGGACATATGACGTCGGCACACCGGCGGGATTGCGCGGCCGGTACGCCTGCCGGAGCAGGTCGTACTCGCTGGCCGGCAGCCCGCCGAGACCGCCGCTCGTGGTGGCGATGTTCTGGTGGACGAGCCCGGCGCCCGGCGCCATGCCGTCTGCGCCCTGCCACGAGCCGAAGGGTGACTTGTCGCCGGTGACCGACCCGGCGGTGTGCGTTCCGTGGGACGACTCGTCGAACATGTTCGGGCCGGCTTCGCCGAGGTCGAAGTAGGCGACCATCTTTCGATGTGCCGTTCCGTTGTTCGCGACGACGGCCATCTCGGTCGAGAAGACATTGCCCGGCGTCACCTGGGTGTAGATCGCTTCCTTGCAGACACCGGCGGCGTCGCAGTCACGGAAGTTCACGTGCGCGCGGCCGTTCAGGTCGAGCTTGTAGTTGATGCCGGTGTCCGCTACCCCGGCCGTCTGGCCGGCGCCGTTCAGGCGGCCTGGCGCCGTCGCGCCGTAGAGGTCACGCACGCCCGTGTCGTTGACCCAGCGTGCGTTGAAGTTGTGCGGGACGACCTTGGGCAGGGTCGCGATCCACTCCACGGCCGGGAGGGCTGCGATGGCCGGGAGTTGGGCGGCGGTCGCCTCCACGTCGACGACGACGCGCGCATCCTGCAGGACCCTGACACCCTCCATCTGCCGGAGGGCGCGACCGACTGCACCAGGGGCCGGGTCCTCCGCGAAGACACGCACGCGATACTGCTGCGTCCCGGAGAGCTCGGTGAGGGCGGGCTTACCGCCCGCGGCGTCTGGGACACGCCACGCCGGTTGGTAGTAACCCGTCCAGCGCACGGCGGAGCTCGCTGCGATCACATCGCGCTGCGCAGGCGTCGCCCGAACCATGTACGTGTCGTCCGGCACGGTGCCGGCGATCCGTCCGCCGGCCTTGCCAACGGCGCGGTCGACTTCGGCGAACCGCTTGTCGCGAACCTGGACGAGCCAGTACTGCGGCGTCGCCGCCGGCAGGGTCGCAGCATCGCGTAGCGCGATCCCCGCAACCGTCGGCAGGGAGTCCCGCTGCGGGTCGAACGCGCCCGCGAGCAGCCGGACGAGGTTGTCGCCCTTGGCCTCGAAGTTCGCCAGCTCAGCCCGCTGGGGCGCCGAAGCGCTCGGCCCCAGGTCGGAGCTGGACCCACTCTTGTCCAATCCGGTGCTCGGTGTCGCAAGCAGTCCGGCGACGACAGCGAATGCTGCCACGGTCCTGAAGATGTTCATCGAGCTTGCCCTCCCTTTCGAGAATTGCCCTTGGGAAGCGCTCCCGCCGAGGCGGAAACGCCGTGTGGAGGGCCGGAGAAACCCGGCCCTCCCTCGTTCTCTTGACTCATTGCTCGAACAGACCCACCTCGTCGAACGTGACGGTGCCCGTGGTCGCCATGTCCGTCGGAGCGAACCCACTGAGCGACACGCGCACGCTCGCGACGCCGGCCGGGATGGTCACCGTGCTCTCGAAGGTCTCGAAGCCCTGGGTCGAGACCGGCGCGGTGATCAGCCCCACGGTGTCGAGCACGTTTCCGAGCGGCCCTAGGTAGACGAGCCCGGCGCTTGCCGGTGACGAAGAGCCGAGCGCGCTCACCGAGACCTGGAGGTCCAGCGTCTCGCCGACCGCGACCGGAATCGGCTCGCTCGTCCAGGACGGAGAACCGGCGAGCGCCGCGTTGCCGCCGTTGCCGGTCGTCGAGACCGCTTCCGAGCCTTCGGTGCCGCCGTTCTGGTCGTACGAGGTGGTGCCGGCCCCCGTGCTCGAGCCGGACCACCCGTCGGGGGTACCGGACGAGCTCGCCTGAAACGAGCCGTTCTGCACCTTGTTGCCCTTGATCGTGAACGTGAGGTCGCCGGAGTTGTCCGACTCGTTCGACTCGTCCACTGCGTTGCCGGAGTCGGCCGTCGCCCGCATCGTGTGCTCACCTCGGAGGCCGTTCGTGCGGAGGTCGAATGACACGGCAACGGAGGAGTTCGGCGCGATCGCCCCGGTTGCCACCGTCCCCACCGGCGACCCGTCGAGCCGGAACTCCGTCTGGCTCGCACCCGCCAGGCTGCCGCCGTCGTTGTTGACGGTGGCGGTGAAGGTGACCTTCTCGCCTTCGCGGGCGCGGTTGTTTGTCGCCGTGATGTTGGTGATGCGCAGGTTCGGCTGCCCGAGAACGGTGACCGTGACGACGTCGGTGTCCTCTAGCCCACCAGCGTCGGTGACGGTCAGCGTGGCGTTGTAGTCGCCGGCGGAGGTGTACATGTGATGCGCGACCTGCCCGGAGCCCGTACCTCCGTCACCGAAGTCCCACTCGTAGGTGAGCCCCGAGGCGTCATCGGTCGACGCGCTGCCGTCGAACGTGACCTCCTCGCCGACGACGGCCGGGTTCGGCCGCGCCTGGGCGACTGCGGTCGGCGCCGTGTTGAAGTTGCCGCCTGCGTAGCCGTAGTCGTACGGCGCACAGCCGGGCCCGATCGTGAAGTTGACATCGGCCGTGAGGTCGTACGGTGGATCAAGCGGCCCGATCGTGTCTTCGCCCGCCATGTTGGTGACGGTGAACGAGAGACAGTCGTGCCGGAGCCGCCACGGGTGGGCGACGCTCGGATAGCGAGAGTCGACCTCGTCGTTCGAGGGGTCGGTGTAGTTGTCGGTGTGCCCGATGCCCGAGTCGGAAAACGTCTTCTTGCCCGCCGGGCTCGAAGCGTCGGTCCAAGCCGCGTCGCTGAGGTTCGGCGTCCGGTTACCCGGCTGCGGCTGCGAGTCGAGCGGGCTCTGCCCCGGCGGATCGTCGCAGCCCGTGTTGCCGTAGCAGTGGGCCTCGTCGGTGTAGACGAGCAGCAGACCGGGGCTGAACTCGATCGGCGCCCGGTCGTTCTGGCCGCGCCCGTCGAGGTCGAACCCTGACCTGTCGCGTAGCTCCATGTAGTAGGCGTGGTCGGCGGGTGAGCCACTGGAGGCCGTGACGCGCTCCCAGCCGTCCGTGCACTGAGCCGCCGTTCTCGTGGTCTCCTTGCAGCCGCCGTTGAAGACGCGCGGATCGTCCGCGTCGCCGGTGGTCTCGAAGTCGGTGTCGTAGATCACCTGGCTGCCGGCCGTGATCCGCAGGTCGTCGATGAACCAGCCCGGCCTCGCGAGGCCCGGGTCCGTCGCGTACGAGAAGCGGAGCACGGTCGCCTGGCCGACCGCGGACGAGAGGTCGTACTGGTCGTCGAGGAACGGCCCGTCAGGGTACTCGCCGAGGGTTCGGTCGAGCTCCTGGCTTCCGGCCTGGTACGAACCGCTCGTGCCCGTGATCCCGTTCCCGTACTGGGCCTGGCAGGAGTTCGCGGTCGGGTTCTGCGCCTGCGGCGTCGTGTAGTTGTTCTCCGACGGGAGCGAGCTGTACGTGTTGCCGCCGTCGGTCGAGACCATCACGAAGCCGTAGTCGAAATCCCACTCGATGTCCCACTTCGACTTGAACGTCACCGTTACCGGCGTCCCCGGCGCGAGCGTGGCGAGCTCGGGCAGGGCGATGTCGAGGTTGTGCGCGCCCTGCGGCGTGCAGCCGAAGTCGTTGCCCGAGCGCGACCACCACACGTGATCGCCTGACGGAACCTGCGCGGGGTCGATGATCTGGCGGCCCGGCAGCTTCGCCACGTAGGCCTCGCCGTTGTTGACGCTCGGCCCCGTCAGGGTGTACGGGTTCCCGTCCACGTCCTTCCAGTCGATGCGATTCGTGTTCGTCTTCGAGTCGACCCAGCCGGTGACGGTCTGGCTCGCCTCGAGCACGCGCGGGACGATCCAGCCGAGCTCCTGCTTGGCGTTCACGTCCATGTGCTGCGACTTGTCTGTCGCCATCAGGTTCCAGTCGCCGTAGGTGGAGCGGCTGCCGGTCGAGTAGTAGTCGGGGAGCCCGAGCGAGTGGCCGTACTCGTGCGAGATCACGCTTGCGCGCTCGACGGCCGACTCGGGGTTGACGTTGTAGGGGCCGACCCGCACGTAAACCGGGAAGTCGGTCACGTCCGTTGTCATCGCCGCCCGTGCCTCGGTCTCGTAGTAGAGCGGTCGGCCTTCGAGGTCCTTGAGCTGGTCGTCCGAGATATAGCCCTTGAGCCCCGTCGCCTGATCGGTGTAATAGAACTCGAGGCTCGACGAGTGAGGCCAGATGTTGTCGTAGGGCGGCACGCTCGTCTGCGAGGCGCCGTTCCCGCCCTCGCCGGCGAACACCATCATGAAGAAGTCGACGACGCCGTCCTTGTCGGTGTCGTAGTCGGAGTAGTCGATCTCAGGATCGGCGATCTGGGCCGCGTCGTAGACGGCCTTGCCTGTCGGTCCGCACGCGTCGTCGATCGCGAAGAGCAGGCCGATGCCGCCGATCGCCCCGGCGACAGAGCCGGCACTGAACTTGTCGGCGCCGTAGTACTGCGTGTCGCCCGGAATCTGGTACCAGCCGTCGTGGATCCGCTCGGGATAGACAGCGCTTCCCCGCAGATCCTTGTAGCTCGTGCCTGTGCAGGCGCCCGCAGGCTGCGGCGTCGTGAAGTCGAAGCCGGGACCGTACTCCCAGCCTCTGGTCGCCACCCCGGCCGAAGGCACGGTGCCGTTCGGGAAGAGCTGCCCGTACGACATCTCCTGGTAGAGGTTGAACGTCGAGCCCTCGACGCCCGGCGAGTTGATCACCTGCTGCAGCCGGTCGCCCGTGTGCGTGGCGTCGTGCTTGCGCTCGAAGTAGTCCACGGGCACGACCGGGAACGGCCGGTCTCCGTAGCGCGCGGTGTCGAAGGTTTCCTTCGGGGGGATCACCTTCGGGCCGTGGCTCGTCGAGGTCAGCGGCGCGCCGCTGTACCCGTCATATGTGACGGTGGCCGTCGTGGAGAGGTTCTTCCAGACGATCTGTGAGTCCTGGCCGAGCGTATCGGCGCGAGACTGCACAACGAGGGTCGCCAGTCCAGGCCCCGCGTTCGTCCGGGCCGGGACGTCCCCGACGTTCCACGTGATCTGCGAGGCGGTAGTCGTGGCCGAGCCGTTCGTCGTCGTGGCGCCGAGGAAGTCCATTCCCGGCACGTCGTTCACCACCACCTGCACGCCGGTTGCCGCGGAGTCGGTGAAGTTCTTGACGAAGATGCGGGATGGATAGCCCTCGCCCGGCTTCACCCAGCCGACTTCGGAGACGTAGCTGTTGTGGACGACGAGGGTCGGCGGCGGAATCGTCATCACGAGCGGCGCGGCGCCTGCCCGGTCTGCGGCCCACGCGCCCGTGAGCGGGTCGGTGTATGAGGCGTTGACGGCCTCGATGCTGACCGCGATCTCGTAGTTCGTGCTCGCGTCCGCCGTCAGCCCGGCCGTCGCCGAGCCGTCCAGGGTGGCCGAGAACGTTCCGTCGCTCGCGGAGGTGTACGGACCGAACGGCCCGCGAACGGTGCCGTCCGGCTCGACGACGCGAAGGGAGAAGGTGGCGGCGACGCCCGTCTCCTGATCAGCCGCCAGCGGCGGAACCTGATCGATCTCGAACGTCCTGCCCTCCAGAGAAACCGCATCGCCCGGCTGGTAGTCACCGCCGCCCGGCTTGGGGAGCACTCCGATTGAGGCGCCGAGCTTATTCAGGATGAACGTCGTCTCGCCGAAGTTCCCGACCTGGTTCGGCTGGGGGCCGTTCCCGTCAGGATCGACCTCGGTCACGCGGATCGTCACCGTTCCGGGGGCCCAGGTCGAGCCGGGCTGGATGGTGAACTGCCAAGCGTTGTCGGCGGTTCGCGCGGTGGTCGTCTGCGTGTTGCGCGTGACGCCGGCCGAGTCGATGAAGCTGACCTTGACGACCGAGCGGTTCGGATTCACCAGGTTCGTCTCGGTCACCTGCACGTAACCGAAGCCACAGTCCAGACGGTCGTAGTACACCGAGCCGATGAAGCCGACGCCGGTGCACGCCGGCTGCGGCTGCGGGAACTTGATCAGGGTCCAGCCGGACGCGACGGGCGCCGGCTGACTGGTCGCCGGCGACTGAGCCGCCGTCAAGAGAGTCGCGATGAGCAGTGCGGCGAGCATGAGCCCGACCCGTCCCCTGCGCCATCCCGCGTGTACCGCGAGCACTCGCTTCGTCATCTTGCCCTCCCTGGCAGTTATGAGATCCGAGGGAACCGCCCGAATTTCCGGAACGGCTAAACGCGCGAGATTGTATTGCCTATTTCGGAAATTGCAAGGGCAATCGGCGGGCCTAGATTTAGAGCAGTTATTCTCACGTTGACTGACAAATCAATCTGTAATCTCAGAAGATTGACTGACGAATCAATCGCGACAGTATTTCCTGCCGTCCCGCTGGAGATTTCGGGAGGTTCGAGAAGCTACGAGCGGATCGCGAGGCCGTCGCAGATGAGACCGGTGACGGTCTGCTCCGCTCTTACGATGTCCTCGTCCCCGTCCGGGAGCTGGCCCATCACCCAGCCGGTGAGGACTTCCTCGAGCGCGCCGTAGAAGATCGTGGCCGCGAGCTGCGGGTCGAGATCGTCTCGAAACTCTCCGCTGCGCTGCCCATGGGCGACGATGCCCTCGAGCGCCTCGTAGGCATGCTTGATCTCGTCGATCTGCCGCGGTAGCTGCTCGGGGCTCCGAGTCACCTCGTGCACCAGCACGCGCACGAGATCGGGATCGCGGCGCCATGTGCGCAGTAGGAGCGCGGTCACCTTGCGGACCTGCTCCGCGGCCGGGCCCCCCTCGTCCTGGACCTCGTGCACGCGCGCGAGCATCTGCGTCCAGGTGTCCCGGAAGATCGTCTCGAGCACCTCTTCCTTCGAGCCGAAGTAGTGGTAGACGAGGCCGTAGGCGACACCCGCCTCCTCGGCGATCTCGCCCACTCGGCACGCGTGGTAGCCCTTCCGTGCGAAGGCTCGGACGGCCGCCTCGAGGATCTGGCGTCGCTTCTCTTCCTGGGATGCCGTAGCCACGGTCCTACTCTAGGAGGGTTTGGTGGATATTGCTCGGCGGCTCAGCCATATTCGCCAAACCCTCCTGCGAAGCGGGGCTAGACTCGCCCTTCGTGGGTCTCCGTATCTGCCTCGTGACGCCTTTTTCCTGGTCGCAGCCGCACGACGTCAACGAGCACGTGGCCGGAGTGGCGGAGGCCTTGCGGGACCGTGGACACTCGGTGACCGTGCTCGCCCCCTCGAGCCGCGCGTCCGACCTGGCTGCGGGCCGCCGCTCCCTTCGCGACGGCGCTCAGGCGCCTCTGATCGCGGTCGGCCCCGCCGTCCCGATCTCGCGACGGAGCCGGATCGGCCTGCCGGTCGGCGTGCGGGCGAACCTTTCGACCGCGCTCGCTCGGGGTGGGTTCGACGTCGTCCACGGCTTCGAGCCGGGGCTGCCGAGCCTCTCGTACGTCGCCCTCCGGGACGCACGAGCATTGACCGTTGCGAGCTTCTTCTCGCCGGAGCGCCTCGGCTACCCGCCGGGCCGTGCACAGCGCGAGCGGCTGCTCACGCGCACCGACGCGCTCGTGGCCGCTTCCCCGGAAGCCGCGCACGCAGCGACTCAGCGCTTCCCCGGCGAGTACCGCATCATCGGTGAAGGCGTGGACACCCACCTCTTCCGGCCGGTGACGAAGCGCCAGCTCGTCGTCCTGGAGTGGCGGCCCGCCGAGCGACCGCTTCTGAAAGCCGTTGTCCGTGCAATGCGCGAGCTGCCCGACTGGGAGCTCATCTTCCTCCGAACGAAGTCCCTCGCGGGGCGGCCGACGATCCCGCCCAGGCTCCGGGGCCGGGCGCACGTGCGCACCGCACGCGACGGTCGAAGCCGTGCTGCGATCCTCAACGAGGCGGCGATCTTCGTCCCGGCCCTCGGCGGCCTGGCGCGCGTCTCGCTCGAAGCGTCTGCTGCCGGCGCCGCGATCGTCTCGCCGCCGGGAGTCCACGAGCAGCCTGAGCTCGCCGCTGCGGCGCTAGCCCGGCTCGCCGAAAACGAGCCGCTGCGCCGCCAGCTCGGCCAGGAGGCGCGGCGAAGCGTGGAGGGCAAGACCTTCGCCGACGTCGCAACGGAGCTCGAAGATCTCTATACGGGCCTCGCTCACCGCCGCAAAGAGACTTCGCAACAGACTGTTGCTAGGTCCGACGAGCCGCTTTCCGACAGGGAGTGGATCCTCGCGGACCTCCATCTCCACACCTCGTGGTCGGCTGACTGCGCAGTCGACGTCGAGCAGGTCCTCGATCAGGCCGAGGCGATCGGGCTCGGCGCGATCGCCGTCACCGACCACAACGTGTTCGGCGGCGCGCTCGAGGCGGTCGAGCTGGCGCGCGATCGCGGCCTGACCGTGATTCCGGGCGAAGAGGTGAAGACCGACGGACAGGGCGAGGTGATCGGGCTCTTCCTCTCGGAAGAAATCCCGAAAGGCATGTCGTTCGGGGACACCATCAAGGCGATCAAGGAACAGGGCGGGCTCGTCTACATCCCCCACCCCTTCGACCGCCTCCACGCGATCGCCGACCCCGCCACCTTGCACCGCCACCTGGCCGGCATCGACGTCTTCGAGGTCTACAACGCCCGCCTGCTCTTCGAGGCCTACAACGACGAGGCGCTGCGCTTCGCCCGCAAGTACAACCTGACCATGGGCGCGGGCTCGGACGCTCACGTCCCCCAGGGCCTCGGAACCGGCGGGCTGCGCATGCGGGTATTCGACGGGCCCGAGGAGTTCATGCTGAGCCTTCGCTCGGCGGAGATCCTCCGCCGACCGCGGTCGCTGGCCTACCTGCAGTCGCTGAAATGGGTGGCCCAGGTCAAGGAAAGAGTCCGGTAGGCGAGAACTGGAACATGGCCTCCGTGACCCCTGCATCCACCGACGAGATCTACGAGCGCTACCTGAAGAAGGCGATCGCCGAGATCAACGAGCTCGGCGACGAGATCGCGCGCGCCGCCAAGGGCGAACGGGTACCGGTGCTCGGGTCCGGGCACCCGCGCGCTGACGTCTTCCTCCTCAAGCACCGTCCGCAGCCGGCGGAGGTGCAGGAGGGCGTCGCCTTCTACGGGCGGGCGGGCCAAGCGGTGCTGAAGTCGCTGCAGCGGCTGCGCGTCGACCCGCTCTCGATCTACGGCACGAACTGCC
>CAZQAG010000068.1:0-12731 GCA_964591295.1 uncultured Gaiellales bacterium
TCGCCCTCGCCGGCCTGGCGCCGGTGCTGACGGTCGCGCTCGCCGGGATGGCGGTCGCCGGTGCGGGCCGCGGCCTCGGCGAGGTGGTCGACACGACGCTCGTCCAAGCGAGGACGGAGGACGCCGTGCGCAGCCGGGTCTTCGCCGCGCAGGACGGCGCCGCCCATGCTGCGTTCAGCGCGGCCATGCTCGCGGGCGGCGTGCTCGTCGAGGCGGGAGGGCCGCGCTTCGCAATCGTGACGGCCGCCGCCTGCGGCTTCCTTGCCGCTCTTATCGCGTCGCGGATGATTCGATCGAGAAGCGGTTCCCGTCCGGGTCGCGGGCGTCGAAGACCCTGAGGCCCGGCGTCGGCTCGCGGACCTCGCTCACCTCGACGCCTGCCGCCGCGAGCCGGTTGCGCTCGGCGTCGGCGTCGGCGACGAGGAAGGTCGGGTCGGGTGCCGCGGTGCCCGTGTGCAGTGCGAGCGTGCAGGCGCCGGTGCGGAACGTCGTCCAGTGCTCGCTCTCGTACTCGGGCTCGAGGCCGAGGGTCTCGCGGTAGAAGCGGACGGCGCGCTCCATGTCGCGCACGTAGACAACGACCTCGACGAGCTCCACGCACCGATCCTACGCGGGGCCGCTCGCGAGCGAGTCGAGCGGGTCGAAGCGCGCGAGCGGGCACGCGCCCCACAGTCCCTTGCGGGCGGAGCGGGCCTCGTCCGCTGCTCGTAGGAGCTCGCTCGCATGCCGGCCCCGCTTGCCGCGGAAGAACCAGGCGCTCGCCGCGCCCTCGCGGACGAGTGTCACGTTCACGTCCTCGTCGCCCTTCCAGACGTAGGCCAGCTTGCGCTGGAAGCGGTCGACCTGGTCGAGGTCCGGGTCCTGCTCGATCCGCACTCGCGTCCCGGGTGGGATCAGCCGGCGCGTGGCTGCCGATGCCTCGTTGCCGTAGCACTCCCTGCCCTTCTCGGGCGTGTCGATCTGGACGAGGCGCACGCGCTGGCCGCCGACGAGCTCGATCGTGTCGCCGTCGATCACGCGCGCGACGACGGCCCCGCTGCTCGAGTCGTCTCGCTGGAGGTAGAGGACGGCGAGCCCGATCGCGATCGCGAGGGCGAAGCCGATGAGGAGCGCCTTCACGGGCGGCGCGCGAGCAGCACGGCGAGGATCGTGCCGGCGGCGGCGAGCTGGGCCCAGGCGGGGATGCCGCCCTCACGGTGCCAGCCTTCGACGCGGTGGCTCGGAAAGAGCTTGCGCCCGCCCGGGCGCGGGAGGTTGACGACGTGCTCGATGTCCGGCGCCGAGGCCGCGAGCGCGCCGACGCACACCGGATGGAACGGCCCGTAGCGCACGGCGAGCGCGAGGAACGCGGCGACGCCGCTTTTGATCTCGAAGCTCTGCGACTCGATGTCGTGGTGCGGGATCGCGTCGCCGAGCCCGTGCAGGGCGAGGCCGAGCACGAGCGCGCCGGTGCGCGAGCCCGCGATGGCCCCACCGGCGGCTCCCGTTGCGACGTGAAGCGAGACGATCACGCGACGAGCTCCGAGCGCGTCGCAAGCGCGGCCAGCCGGCGGTCGGCGGTGACGAGGACCGCTCCCTCGCGCTCGGCAAGCACGAGATAGCACGCGTCGTAGGTCGAGATCTCGAGCGTCAACGAGACCTCGAATGCCCCCGCGACGAGCTCCTCGAGAGGAAGTAGGCGAAGGGGAAGCGCAAGGAGGTCGGTAAAGGCGATGTCGGCGCGCTCGCGGGCGAGCAGGCCGGCCCGGACATACCTCATGAGCGCTTGCGCCACCTCCACGAGCGCGAGCTCAGGTGTGGCGGCTTGCTGAAAGTGCTTGCGGGCTGGATGCCCCGACTCGAGCAACCCGCGAACGATGGCGCTTGCGTCGAGAACCGGGCTAGTGGGAATTTCGGTCCTCGCGGATGACGTCTTCCGGAGCGGGCCAGTCCGGCCCGAAGCCGATCGCCTTTGCGTTCTCCTCGAGGCTCTTCATCACTTCCTCCCAACTGCGCCCTTGCCCGTGGAACGCCTTTTCGAGGATTCCGAGAGCCTCGTTGTTGATCGAGGTACCGCGCTGATCCGCCCGCTCGCGAAGGGCGCGATAGACGTTCTCGGGCACGTTCCGGATGTAGAGGGTCGGCACATCGGTCATGCTAGCACTCTGCTAGCGCGCCTCACGAGACTCGAGGCTCGGAGCCGGATGCCCGTTCTCGATGCGTAGACGCTCGATCAGCTTCGACGCGTCGCCTCGCGACTCCGGGAACTCCTCGCCCATCCGCTCGCAGAGCGCCGCGGCGAGGGCGTACACCTGCCGAACCGTTGGCTTGCCCGTCTTCTCCACCGTGGCTATCGAAGCAGCAGACGACGCGCCTGACTGTGCCGAAATGGCAACACTTCTGCCGTGGGGAGGCTGCGGAGCGCATACGAGGCGGTCGCGCGTCGTCGCTGGGCGATCATCGCGATCCAGCTTGGCGCGCTCGGGATCGTCCTCTTCTTCGTCGGCTGGGCCTTCCGCGGGACGTGGGACGAAGCCGAGCCGCGTCTGCGAGACGCCGACTTCTCCGAGCTCGGGATCTCGACAGTCTTCGTCGCCGCGTATTACCTGCTGTTCACGGTCGGCTGGCAGTGGATCCTCGCTGCCTGGGGCCTGCGCATCCCCTACGTGGCCGCCCTCCAGGCCGAGATGACGTCCATCCTCGCCAAGTACGTGCCGGGCTCGGTCTGGATTCCCGCGGCCCGCGTCGCCGCGATGCGTCGCTTCGGAGTCCGCGACACGCCGCTCATTCTCGGCTCGATGGTGATGGAGGCAGGGCTCTCGGCGCTCGCCGGCGTGCTCGTCTTCTTCGTCAGCCTGACGACGGTCGGCTTCAGCTCGGCGCCGGTGTTGCCGCTGCTCGCGCTCGCGCTCGTCGCGGTGATCGGCTTGCACCCGAGGGTCTTCACGCCCGGGATCAAGCGGCTGCTTCGTCCGTTCGGCGTCGCCAACATGCCGCCCCTCACCTACCCGACCCTCCTCGGCCTGCTCGCCTTCTACTGCTTCACCTGGCTCGTCGGGGGCTCGGCGATCTTCTTCCTGCTCCGCTCGCTCGGCGGCGACCCCTCCGTGGTGGACATCCCGTACCTCGGCGGCGTGGCGGCGGTCGGAGCGATCGTCGCGTTCCTCTCGCTGATCACGCCCTCGGGGCTCGGCGTGCGCGAGGCTTCGATGTACGGCTTGCTCCTGGCCGTGACGACGAGCGGCATCGCGCTCGGGGTGACAGTGCTGAACCGGCTAACGATCACGGTCGTCGAGCTGCTTCTACTACTGGCCGGCGCGCTCGCCTGGCGCTACCTGCCGCGCCCGAAGCTCGAAACGGGACCATAAAAATTCGCCGAGCAGGTGTCGCTTTCGTCCACTCAACCGACTGACTTTCGGCTTGCACCTACGGTCGACCGGTTCAGTTTCGATCTACTTGCGCTCCTTGCTCGGCGCAAGCGGCAACCTACGGCACCTCACAGGAACTTACAAGAGCCTTCGGTACGAAAGTTTGCGCTCTTTGCGAGATCGCCAAATCGCGGCCGAAGATAGTTCGCGCAAAGAGCGGGAGTTCAGCTCTCGCCGGGGCCGCCGCGCCGGCGGCGCCAGAACCACAGGGCACCGCCGACAGCGGCGAGCCCCGTCGCGATCGCGCTCTTGTTCGGCTTCATCGAGTCGTCGGACCGGCCGGGCACAGCAGCCTTCGCCTTCTTCTTCGCCAGTCGCTTGCCGACCTGCCAGACCGTCCAGCCGAGGATGGCATTCCGCTTGTTCATGAGTCCCATACCCCGAGCCTACCCGCCGGGGCCCAGGGCCACACACAGCAGGACGCCGCCCCCCGAGCGGCGTCCTGTGGAGAGAGGGGATGACCCGGGCCGGAGAGGAGGAACAGGCCCGAATCGCCCACGTACCGGGGAGATGCCGGGGGTCGCGGAAACCTACGCTCTGCTGAGCGAGCCGCTCCCCGGCGCCTCGTGCTCGCCGAAGAACGACGAGAGCGAGCTCGGAAGCGCCACGTTGGCAAGGGCGCGGAGGGCGGTGTGGGCGGCCCGCTGACCGCGGGCGTAGGCGTTGCAGTCTCCGCACTCGTGCACGTGCGCGCGAAGAGCACGGCGCTCGGAGCGGCCGAGCAGGCCGTCGAGGTGGCGGGAGATCGCGCGCTCGGCCTGGTGGCAGGTGAGCGCGCCCTCGAGCTCCTCGCGGAGGGCGCGGCGGGCCTGGAAGATCAGCGTCTCGACGGCGGCGACCGAGACGTTCTGGATCTCGGCGATCTCGGCGTAGGAGCGGCCCTCGACCTCCCGCATGATCAGCGCGGCGCGCTGGTCGAAGCGGAGCTGCCCGAGCGCGCGGCGGATGTCGGTCGTGCTCGGCCCCTCGTCGTCGGGTATGGCCTCGTCGATTCCCTCCACGAGGCCGGCCTCGTCGAGCCGCTCCTCCTGCCGCGCGCGCTGGTGGCACAGCCCGTGCGCGATCCCGATCAGCCGGTTCCTCGGCGAGTCGAGGCGCTCGCCCTGGACGAAGCCTCGGTAGGCGTTCAGGAACGTCGTCTGCGTGACGTCCTCGGCGTCTTCCGGGCTGCGAAGGACGACGAGAGCGTAGCGATAGACCTCGCGAACGTTTTGACGGTACAGCCGCTCGAATGCCCGGTCCGTGCGCGGCCGCTGCGCAAGCATGGGCGTCATTGCTTAGAAGATGCCGTCGGGGCGGTTTACTTGCGGTCGACTACGGGAGTGCCGGCGGCGGGGGCAGCGGAACGGGGAGCGGCGGCACCGGCGGTAGGGGAGGCGGCGGCGGGAGCTCAATCGGAAGCCTCGGGGGTTGCGGGAGCTCGACCGGAGGCAGCGGGACGCGCGGGACAGCGGCGACGACGTTCTGCACGGCGGCCGGGGGCTCCCTCGTCGTGGAGCCGCCACCTGCGGTCGTGTCTTGCGCTCCGGCACCACCCGTCTCTTCGTGCTGCGATCTCGTCTTCGAGCCGTGCGGACGGCCTTTCGGCTCCGCTCGGCGCGCCTCGCTCCTGCGCGGGGCGCCTGCGGCGGCCTCCGTAAACAGGCTCACGGGCCGACCCGTGAGCAACGAGACGGCGGAGAAGTCTGTGCCCATGGCGAAACTGGCCGGAGTCGTCTTCGAGGTCGTGTCCTTGGCGGCGACGGCGTTGACCGCCTCGCGCCCGATGCCGGTTGCGACGAGGCCCGCCGCGAGGACGGTCGCGACCTTCGCGCCGATCCCCATGCCCGCGACCGCCGCGCCGCCGCCGGCAGCTCCGCTCCCGAAGAAGGAGCCGAGCGAAGCGGGAAGCGGGATCGCGCCGAGGTTCTTGAGCGCGGCGCGCTGGGCGCGTTGGCGGCGCTCGAGGACGGCGCAGTCCTTGCATTCGCGCAGGTGAGCGCGGAGGGCACCGCGCTCCGAGCTCGAGAGTCGCTTCTCGTCGAGCCGTGAGAGGGTCAGCTCTGCGTCCTGGCAGGTGAGGCCGCCTTCGAGCTGCTCGCGCAGGGCGCGGCGCGCGCGGAAGATCAACGTCTCGACGGCGCCGACGGAAACCTCGAGGATCTGGGCGATCTCGGCGTACGAGCGGCCTTCGAGCTCGCGCATGACGAGCGCGGCGCGCTGGTTGAAGCCGAGGAAGCCGAGGGCGCGGCGGATCTCGCTCGCGCTCGGGACGTCGCTGTCCTCGACCGCCGCGGCGGCGAGGCTCTCGTCGAATTCGACCTCCTGCGGCCGGCGCGAGGAGTCGCGGAAGCGTTGCCGGCAGACGTTGTGCGCGATCTTGATCAGCCAGTTGTGCGGAGTGTGCGGGCGCTCGCCGCGCTGGAAGGCGCGGTAGGCGCTGAGGAAGGTCGTCTGCGTGACGTCCTCCGCGTCGGCCTCGTTGTGGAGGACCGCGAGCGAGTAGCGGTAGACGGCGTGGACGTGCTGCTGGTAGAGCTTCTCGAAGGAGCCGTCGGCGCCGCGCGGTTTTTGCGCGATCAGGGGAGTCACGGGCAGATAGATGCCGGTTTCGGCGGTTTCTTGCGGTCTACGGTCGCCACGGTTTCACAACGGTTGAAGCTGGGCGGCGGATACCTGTGCTTCTCCTATTCTGCCTGTTTTTCCGCGATTTTGGCACCGAGCCGCGAGATTTTCGGCGATACGCTTGCGGCGGGTGGCGGGTGGAACCAACTCCCCACCCTGGGTGGGGAAGTGAGGGCCCACCCAGGATGAGGAATTCGAGTTGGCTAGCGGCGGCGGAAGCCGACGTCCAAGGTGACGATCGTCGTCGGCAGGCCGGCGAAGACGCCCGGGCCGCTCGTCACGAAGATGGCGCCGATGCCCGCGTCGCGCCAGCGCGTCGAGACGACATTGGCGCGATGAGCAGGGCTCGCGAGCCACGCCCGCAACACCTCGAGAGCACCGAGGCCGGGTTGCCCGTACTCGAGGTTTTCGCCGACCGACCAGCGCCGGTATCCGCGCCGCGGGTAGTACAGCGCGATCCGGCGCCAGAACGCCGCCCCGTTGGGCGACGCATGTTCGAAATAGCCGTACCGCGCCATCTCGCCCGAGTGGCGAAGCGCGGAGGCGTGGAGCCGCGCGGACGACCGATACGGCAGCTGCCCGCGAGTGCGACGGAAGTTGTTCAGCGCGACCATCAGGTTGTCCTCGAGCGAGGACACCTCGGTGACGGTGGTCGGCACCTGAACATCCTGCGTTCCCGCCCAAGCGGCGGGCACAACAATCGCAACCGCGATGATGGCGGTCGCGACACACGATGGGGGTCGTAGTGTGCGCATGCCGGGGGGAATCCCCAGCGGGGTGCCGTACTAGTCAAAAACCTGTAAAGAAGCTGTAATTTCCGCCAAGATCCGCTGAAAAAGGGACTCCTGGCGGCGGCGCGCGCGCCCGGGTCGAGCGTTACGACCAGCGGCGGAGAACCGCCGTAATAACCCGGCGCGGCGGCCGTGAAGACGGCCCCGTAATAACCCGGCGCGGCGGCCGTGAAGACGGCCTCGGGTCGCGCGGGCGCCAGGGTGGCCAACGCGAGGACAGCAGCGCACGCTTTCCACGTGCGCCTTCGCTCTTGCCGCCCGGATGGACGGCACCCCGCTCTGGATACGTGCTGCTAGGCCTCGGCGGCTGCGCGGCGCTTCGGCGGGAGATGAATCGCGCGACCGAGCGCGACGAGCCCGGCTTCCTTGATCGCCTCCGAGAGCGTCGGGTGCGCAGCCATGCCGTCCGCGACCGTCTCGACCGTCGCCTCGGCGTCGAGCGCGACCACACCCGCTTCGATCAGGTCGGTCACGTGCGGCCCGACCATGACGAGCCCGAGCAGCTCGCCGTAGCGGGTCTCGTGGATCGACTTCACCCAGCCGACGGTCTCGTTCTGCATCACGGCCCGCGCGTTGGCGACCCACGGGAACATGCCCGTCGCGACGTCGTCGCCGTACTGCTCGCGCGCCTCGCCCTCGGTCAGCCCGACGCCCGCGATTTCAGGATCGGTGTAGATCGGGCGCGGCACGCCCCGGTTGTCGACGACGGCGTCGTGGCCCATCGCGTTCTCGGCCGCGACCTCGCCCTCGCGAAACGCCGTGTGCGCGAGCTGCCAGTAGCCGGCGCAATCGCCCACCGCGTAGATGTGCGGGACGGTCGTGCGCCGATGCTCGTCCGCAGCGATTCCCTTGCGCTTGTCGAGCTCGACGCCGATCTCCTCGAGCCCGAGCCCCTCGACGAGCGGCCCGCGGCCGACCGAGACGAGCATGAGGTCGCACACGACGTTCTCGCCGTCGCCAAAGTGAACGCGCAGCCCGTCGCCGGTTTCCTCGACCCTCGTGCACTGCTTCCCGAGGTGGAGCGTGATCCCGCGCTTCCCGAACTGCTTCGCGAGCTCGGCGGCCGCGTCGTCGTCCTCGGCCGGGATCAGCTTCGGCAGCATCTCGATGATCGTCACCTCGGAGCCGAAGCGGCGGAAGATCGATGCGAACTCGCAGCCGATGATGCCGCCGCCGAGCACGACGAGCCGGCGCGGCACCTCCGTCTGGGCGAGCAGGCCTGTCGAGTCGACGCAGCGCGCCGAGTCGAGCCCGTCGATCGGCGGACGCATCGGGAAGGAGCCGGTGGCGACGACCGCGCTCTTGAAGCTCACGTCCTCCCCACCCTCGACCGCGATCGTGTTCGCGTCCTTGAAATGGCCGGTGCCCTTGACCCACTCGACGCCGTTTGCCTTCAGGAGGCCGGCGACGCCGCCCGTCATCTGCTTGACGACCTGGTCCTTCCACTGGTTCGCGACCCCGAAGTCGAGCTGCGGCGCCCCGACCTGGACGCCGAGCTTGCCGAAGGTCTCCTGGGCCTCCTTGATCGCGAACGCGGTCTGCACCCAGGCCTTGGTCGGAATGCAGCCGACCCGGAGGCACGTACCGCCTAGTTCGGGTTCCTTTTCGATGCAGACGGCCTTCGCGCCCAGTTGTGCCGCGCGGATTGCGGCCGTGTAGCCGCCTGGACCGCCGCCGAGGACGGCAACGTCGCATTCCATGCGGCCGATCCTATCCGGCCGCGCGTGAGCCGCGGATGAGCGCCGTTTGAGCGGCCGCCGCAATAATCACACCCGTGCGGAACTCGACCACCCACGCTCTGGCCGGCCTGCTGATCGTGCTCGTCAGCTCAGGCGTGATCGGCCCTGCTCGAGCCGCCCCCGGACCGAGCGCCAAGTTCGAGGCTTACTTCGGCAAGTGGAGCTACGCGCCTGGCTCGCTTGCATTCCTCGCGGTCAGGAGCTCGTCGTCCTCGCTCACGATCGAGCTGTTTCGGTCCGGGACCGAGGCGAGGCGGACCCCCGGACACTCGACGATGCGAGGCGTCCGGGTCGAGCCGAAGCGTGTGATCCGCTGGAGTCGAACGGGTTGGGGCAGCGTGCCGGTGCGCCTGCGCCACTGGCCAAGCGGCTTGTACTTCGCTCGGATCAGAGACCGCAGCGGACATACCTTCTTCGCACCGTTCGTCCTGCGAGCGGCGCCGCACCTGCGAGCCCGAGTGGCTGTCGTCCTGCCGACGAACACCTGGCAGACCTACAACTTCCGGGACGACGACTCCGACGGAGTGCCGAACACGTGGTACGCGGACGAGGCCGTCACGACCGTCGACTTGAGCCGGCCGTTCCTCAACCGGGGAGTGCCGCCGCGCTTCCGCGCCTACGACCTGGGCTTCATTCGTTGGCTCGGCCTGACCGCCAGAACGCCGGACTTCCTCGCCGACGACGACCTCGAGCACCTCGGCGCGAACGCGCTGCTCAGTCATTACGACCTGATCATCTTCCCCGGTCACCACGAGTACGTGACCCAGCACGCCTACGACGTCGTCGAGGCATACCGAGACCGCGGCGGCAACCTCATGTTCCTCTCGGCCAACAACTTCTTCCGCCGAGTGACTCGTTCCGGCGACACGATCACGCGCGGGGAGACGTTCCGCGAGCTAGGCCGCCCCGAGGCGCGCTGGATCGGAGTGCAATACGTCGACTGGTACCAGTACCTGTATGCCAACCGCCCATATCTGGTCGTCGGCCGCCAAGCCGCCCCCTGGCTCTTCGAGGGCACACGGCTTGGGAACGGGAGCCGCTTCGGCGTCTTCGGTATCGAGATCGACGCGAGGACTTCCGACTCGCCGCCGGGAGCGAGAGTGCTCGCGGTGCTGCGCGACATCTTCGGGCCCGGCAAGACCGGCGAGATGGTGTACCACGAGACGCCCGCCGGAGCGAAAGTCTTCGCGGCGGGCGCCTTTACTCTCGGCGGCGCGGCGCTCTTCCTCCCTCACCGGGAGCTTCTCGAGAACCTGTGGGAGGAGTTGAGCCGGCCTTAGAGGTCGGCTCGCATCGTGATCGCACTGTCACCCTCGCCCACCTTCACGAAGCCGTAGCGCTCGTAGAGCTGCACCGCCGGGCTCTCCTTGTCGACACTGAGGCTGACCGCCGCGTAGCCGTCCGCGCGGGCGCGGGCGAGAAGCGCGTCCATCAGCTCGCCGCCGAAGCCGTGGCCGCGCTTACTGGGGACGACCGCGATCGAGAGCTCCGGCGTGCGCTCGTCGACGAACCCGTAGCCCTGCGCGTTCTGCTTGAAGAGGCGGTACCAGGCAGCGCCGACCGGAAAGCCCTCGTCGAGCGCAACCACGGCGGCATCGCCGGGCCGGCCCCAGTTCTCGACATAGCGCATCGGGTGCAGGCCGCTCTCGTCCTCGGCTCCGCTCGCGCGCCAGTAGTAGGCGTGGCGGAGCATGTCCCGCAGAAAGCGGGCGTCTTGCGGCGTTCCCGGCCGGATCACGGCCGGAGCTGCTGCACGAGCTGGAGTCGGTTCCCGTCCGGGTCGAAGACGTCGACGACGCGTACCTCGGCGTGGATCTCGAGGACGGTGCCGACGTTGACCTCATCCGCTCGGAGGCGCTCGGTCTCAGATCTGACGTCGCCCACGTCGACGCTCGCCACCGGCCCATCTTCCTGCGGCTCGCCCTCGGCCAGTGCGATGTGCATGTCGCCACGCTCGAGCTTCGCCCACCCATCGTCCGCCTTGTACGTCTCTGTGAAGCCGAGCTTGCCGGTGTAGAAAGCGATCCCCTCGTCGAGGTTGCGCACGTGGTACCAGACCCGTGTCACAGCGCGAGCCCCGGCTCTTCGAGCAGCGTCTTCACCTCGCGCAGGAACTCGGCCGCCACAGCGCCGTCGACGGCGCGGTGGTCGCAGGTGAGCGTCATCGACATCAGCGGCCGGACGACGAGCTCGCCGTCCTCGGCCACGGGGCGCTCCTCAATCGCGCCCACGGCGAGGATGGCCGCCTGCGGCGGGTTCAGGACCGCGATGAACTGCTCGACGCCGTACATGCCGAGGTTCGAGATCGTGAAGGTGCCGCCCTCGAGGTCCTCCTGCGAGAGCTTCGCCTCCCGGGCGCGGGAAACGAGGGCGCCGCGGTCGGCGGCGATCTGGATGAGGGACTTGCGCTCGCACTCGCGGATGACGGGAACGACGAGGCCGCGCTCGGTGGCGACGGCGAGCCCGACGTTCGCGTTCGGGAAGATGCGGACCTCGTCATCTGCGAAGTGGGCGTTCAGCTCGCGATGGCGAAGGAGCGCGATCGCAGCGAGCTTGGTCAGGACGTCGGTGACGGTCACCTTCTCGTCGCGCAGCCGCTCGCGGAGCGCGACTGCACGCGTCATGTCGGCCGACATCGAGATCTGGAAGGCGGGCGCCTCCCAGGCTTTCGTCAGCCGCTTGGCGATCGTCCGCCTGATGGAGGTGAGCGGCACGACCTCCGCCTCGAGCGGCGCGGCTCCGGCCGTCGCATGGGCGGGCGTGGTGGCGGCGCGCTCGACGTCCTCGGCCACGACGCGGCCCTCGGGGCCGGTTCCGATCAGGCTCGCCAGGTCGATCCCGCGCTCGCGGGCGATCCGGCGGGCAAGCGGCGAGGCCTTCACTCGGCCGTTCACGCGGGCCGGCTCCTTTGGCTCGGGCTCGTCGTCGGCGGAGGCGTCTCGTCCGCGCTCCCGCTCCTCCTCGCGCGCGGGGCCGGGCGAGCCCTCCTCCTGGGGGTCCTCGTCGACCTCCTGGGCCGCCTCGTCCGCGTCGGGGACGTCCTCGCCCTGCTCACCGATGACCGCGATCCGCTTGCCGACCTCGATCTCGGCTCCCTCCTTCGCGAGGATCTTGAGCAGCACGCCGCTTGCTTCGGCTTCGACCTCCTGAGTCACCTTGTCGGTGTCGAGCTCGTAGAGCGCCTCTCCCTTCTCGACCTTGTCGCCCTCGGACTTCAGCCAGCGGACGATCGTCCCGGCCTCCATGCCCTGGCCGAGCCGCGGGAGGCTGACCTCAACTGCCATTGCGTCCCACGGTTCGCATGATCGCCTCGTAGACGTCGGCCTGGTGCGGGACGACGTACTCCTCCATGACCGGCGCGAACGGGATCGGCACGAACTTCGCGCCCACGCGCTCGATCGGCGCGTCGAGCCAGTCGAACGCCTGGTGCTGGAGGACCGCGGCGACCTCGGCGCCGTAGCCCATCTTCACGACCGCCTCATGCGCGACGACGGCGCGGTTCGTCTTCTTCACGGAATCGACGAGCGTCTGCTCGTCCAGCGGCTGGAGCGTGCGCGGGTCGACGACCTCGACGGACACCCCTTCCTTCTCGGCCTCCTCGGCGGCGGCGAGCGCCTCGTGCACGAGCCGCCCGGTGGCGACGACGGTGACGTCCTCGCCCTCGCGGTGGACTCGCGCCTTCCCGATCGGGATCGGTTCCAAGTCGTCGGGCACCTCTTCCTTGATCCCGTAGAGCGTCCTGTGCTCGAAGAAGACGACCGGGTTGTCGTCGTAGATCGCAGACCAGAGGAGGCCGCGCACGTCGGTTGGCGTCGACGGAAAGAGAACCTTGAGGCCGGGGATGTGGACGAACCAGGCTTCGAGCTGCTGCGCGTGCTGCGCGCCCGGCGACCAGCCGGCGCCGCCCTGCGTGCGAATCGTGATCGGCACCTTCAGCTGCCCGCCCGACATGTAGCGGTGCTTGGCCGCCTGATTGACGATCTGCTCTGCTGCGAGGGTCAGGAAGTCCTCGTACATGACCTCGACGACGGGGCGCATGCCCTGCATCGCCGCGCCGATCCCCGCGCCCACGAGCGCCATCTCCGAGATCGGCGTGTTGCGCACGCGCTCGGGCCCGAACTCGTCGAGCATCCCCTGGGTGACGCCCATCGAGCCGCCCATCTCGGCGATGTCCTCGCCCATGATGAAGA
>CAZQAG010000069.1:0-12684 GCA_964591295.1 uncultured Gaiellales bacterium
CGCCGCGCTCGATCTCCTCGCAGACGAGCGCCTCGGAGACGAAGTCGAGGCCGGCACCGCCGTATTCCTCGGGGATGACGATCCCGAGGAGGCCCAGCTCGGCCATGCCCTCGATGACGGCCATGTCGAGGTGGTGGTTGATGTCGTTCTCGATCGCGTTCGGAAGCACGCGCTCGTCCACGAAGGAGCGAACGGTGTCCTGGATGAGGCGCTGCTCGTCTGCCAGTTCGAAATCCATCACCGCTGAGTCTATTGACGGCGAGTTTGACCGAGCGACCTACCCGGGTACGATTGACTGACTAGTCAATCAACATTGGGTTTTCGCCCAGCGGAGCCGATGTGACAGCAGTGGAGCAAGCAGTGGCAGGAGGCGTCTCGTTCGCGCTGACCGATGAGCAGCGCGACCTTCGCGCACTCGCGCACGAGTTCGCGGAGAAAGAGATCCGCCCCCGCGCGGCCGAGTACGACGAAAACTCGACGCATCCCGTAGACGTGATCGCGAAGGCGCACGAGCTGGGGCTGATGAACATCCACATCCCCGAGGAGTTCGGCGGGCCTGGACTTTCGATCTTCGACGGGATCCTGGTCGGCGAGGAGCTCTCCTGGGGCTGCTCCGGTATCACCGTCTCGATCATCGCCAACACGCTCGGCGCCGCCCCGATCGTCCTCGCGGGCAGCGACGAGCAGAAGCGCCAATGGCTCTCGCCCCTGATCGAGGAGCCGCTTCTGTGCTCGTTCGCGCTGACCGAGCCGAACGCGGGCTCCGACGTCTCGGGCATCCAGACGACGGCCGTGCGAAAGGGCGACGACTACGTCATCAACGGCTCGAAGATGTTCATCTCGAACGCGGGTCACGCGGCCTGGATGGTCGTCTTCGCCTCGACCGACAAGAGCCAGGGCCATCGCGGGCTCTCGGCCTTCATCGTCCCGGCCGACGCCGAGGGCTTCACGGTCGAGAAGCACCTCGACAAGATGGGCCAGCGGGCAACGGACACCTCCGCGGTCGCCTTCCAGGACGTCAAGGTGCCGGCGGCCAACCGGCTCGGCGAGGAGGGCGAGGGATTCAAGATCGCGATGCGCACGCTCGACCACACGCGGCCGGGCACGGCAATCGGGGCGGTCGGCGTCGCTCGCGCCGCCTACGAGCTCTCGATCGAGTACTCGCGTGAGCGCGTCCAGTTCGGCCAACCGATCGCGATGAACCAGGGCGTCAACTTCCTGATCGCGGACATGGCCGCCGAGATCGAAGCCGCCCGGCTGCTCACGTGGCAGGCGGCATGGCTCCTCGACCAGGGGAAGCGGGCCACTCTCGAGTCCTCGTTCGCGAAGCGCTTCGCCTCCGACACGGCGATGAAGGTGACGACCGACGCGGTTCAGATTTTCGGCGGATATGGGTACATGAAGGAGTACCCCGTCGAGAAGCTGATGCGCGATGCGAAGCTCTTTCAGATTTACGAAGGCACGTCTCAGATCCAGAGGCTCGTCATCGCGCGCGAGATCTTCTTTCCCCGCGCCTAGCCCGAAGAAAGTCCGGCGCGCTTCGCGCGACGGTCAGAGGCACCGTCTTGTTGCGACCGTACTGCCTGAGCAAGATCCGGCTCGCGACCGCAGCATCGCCGCTGTCGATTACAGCGAGGGCGCCGCCTGGCAGGTTCGCTACGTCCGCAAACCGACCGTTGTTGACTCGGGCGACCTCCACCGAGCGAGAGCCGCCGTTCCATGCACAAGTGATCCGGCAGTTGCGGGGTTGTCGTCCCCGAGGTGGCCAAGGTCGCACCTGGAAGAGCTGTTTGCGCGTGTGCCAAAAGAGAAAGCGTCCGTTGCCGAGAGCCGAGGCGGGAATCACGCGTGGGCTCGCCTCGTACCAGTGCCGGCCGTTGTCTCGCGTCCACCACGTCAACGGACCTGGATGTCCAGTTTCGACGACCAACCCGGCTCTGGCCGACGTTCGGACAAGCCCCTGCACTTCGAAACGGCCGATGCGGTGCCACGTACGGCCACCGCGTTCCAATCTGGCCACCGCGGTAAGTACACTTCTGGTCTTGTCGGTGCGGGTCGCTCATCTTCCCCGCGCCCGTCGGCGTAGGCGTGCCCGGGCGCGGCTCATCTGGCAGTGGACACTGCTGGTTAGCGCCGTCGTGGTCCTGGGCGCGACGACGCTCGGGCTGGCCTTCGCGGGCTCGCCGGAGCGGCTTCCGGCCGGTTCGCAGATCGCCGGCGTCGACGTCTCCGGGCTGACTGCGGGCGATGCTCGGGCCCTGCTCGAGCGGCGCTCGCGGGAGCTGGGCAGGGTGCCCGTCGTCTTCACTGCGGACGGCAAGCAGTGGAAAGTGAGGCCGAACTCGGTCGTCGCCGACATCGACTGGGCGGCAGCGGTCGAGGCCGCGCGGCGCCAGGGCGAGGGCTTCGGGCCGTTCCGGGGTCTCAAGCGGCTCGGGGTCCGGGTCTTCGGCGGCGACGTCGCGCCGACCGCGAAGGTCTACCAGGCGGCGATCGACTCGTACGTGACCCGCTTCGCGGAGGCGGTCGACCGCCCGCGGGTCGAGCCTTCACTGCGGCTGCGCGGGCTCGATGCCGAGGTCGTTGCCGGCCGAGCGGGCCGCGTGCTCGACCGGAACGCGGCCGAGCGGGTCCTCGTCCGCTCGCTGACCGGAATCGCGCGTGATCCCGTTGCGCTGCCTCTGCGGGTCGACCCTCCACAGCTCGCAACACGTGACCTCGCGGGGGCCAAGGTGAAGGCGGAGAATGCTCTTTCGGCCCCCGTCGACCTCACGTTTGGCCCCGGCACCTGGCACCTGACGCGCGCGAAGATCAAGAGGCTGCTGGCCTTGCCGCGGAACGGCTCGACCGAGCTCCAGCTCGCCGGCCCCGGCGCGAACCGTTTCTTCAGCAATCTTCGCGAGCGCGTCGAGCGCGCTCCGAAAGATGCGAGCTTCGAGGTCGGCGCGCGGAATATCGTGCGTGTCGTCCCGGCCGAAGCCGGGCGCCGCCTCGACGCACAGGCTACGACGCGCAACCTCCTCTCCGCGATGCTCTCGCCGACCAATCGGCGCGCGGAGCTGATCGTCGCCACGGCGACGCCCGAGCGCACTACGCGCGAGGCCAGGGCGATGGGGATCACGGGCCTCGTCGGTGCCTACGAGACGGAGTACGGCGGCATAGCGAACCGGATTCACAACGTCCAGCTCGTCGCGCAGCTGATCGACAACCACCTCATCGCCCCGGGCGCCGAGTTCTCGTTCAACGGCACGACCGGCGAGCGCTCGGAGGAGAAGGGGTTCCGCGAGGCGCCCGTCATCATCAACGGCGAGCTCCAGACCGGGCTCGGCGGCGGCGTCTGCCAGGTCTCGACGACGACCTTCAACGCGGCCTACGAGGCCGGGCTCTCGATCACCGGCCGGACGAACCACGCGCTGTACATCAGCCACTACCCGCTCGCGCGCGACGCGACGGTCAACTACCCCGATCTCGACCTCAAGTTCGTCAACGACACCGGGCACTGGCTCTGGCTGCGCACGTTCGTCGGCCCCTCGTCGCTGACGGTCGCGCTCTACGGCACTCCGCAGGACCGCCGCGTCGAGAGCGACGTCTCGCCGCTGGTCGAGACGGGCCCTCCGACCGTCAAGCGCGTGCCTGACCCGAACCTGCTCGTCGGCGAAACCGCCCTCGAGGAGGCGGGACAGCCCTCGCGCTCGACGAGCGTCCGCCGCCGGGTCTACACGTCGGACGGCAAGCTGCTCTACGACCACACCTGGTACTCGTCCTACCGGTCGGAGCCGCGCATCATCCGCAAAGGCACCAAGCCCAAGCCGGAGTCGCCGCCCCCGCCCAAGAAGAAGAAGAAGGTGCCGCCCCCGCCGCCACCCCCGCTCGAGCTGCCCCCCTCGCCTCCGGTCTCTTAGGCTTCGGCCTCGGCGATCGCTTCAGCGAGCCAGGCGGGCACGCGCGTTGGCAGGTGGTCGCCGACCGACACGCATGCGTGCGTCGTCCAGCCCTCGGCGACGGGCTCGCCGTCCCGCTCGACCGCGTAGTCGAAGCGGAACCGAGCGCCCCGCACGTCGCCGCAGCGGGCGCGGATGGTGAGCCGGTCGTCGAATCCCGCGGTCGAGACGTAGCGCGCATACGCCTCGAGCGTAAGGGCGTCGACTCCTTCCTCGCGGAGGCCGAGGTAGCCGCCGCGGAACCGGCGCAGGTACTCGATCCGCGTCGTCTCGAACCAGACGAGATAGGCCGCGTGGTGAGCGACGCCCTGCGCGTCCGTCTCCGCAAAGCGGACGGTCACCTCGTGCGAGAACCTGAAATCATCCACGAAGAGACTCTTTCAGGCGCGATCGGTGTGGCGCGCACATCGCATCTATGCTATATAGCAAGTATGAGATACGACGACGATGAACGCGTAGCTTCCCTCGAGCAGCAGGTGGCGGAGCTCACCGGCCGGCTCGAGCGGCTGGAGAAGCGCTTCCAGCCCGGCCTCGAGAGGTCGAGCGTCTACGGGGCCGCCCCGAAGGCTGCCAAGCCGGGCGCCGAGGATCACCGGGTGGTCCGCTCGCCGCTGCCGAGCGTCCCGAAGATGGATTTCGAGGATCTACTCGGCGGCCGCATCCTCGGCTGGCTCGGCGGCTCGGCTGTCGTCCTGGCCGCGGTCTTCTTCCTCGTGATGGCGGTCAGCCGGGGCTGGATCGACGAGCCGACGAGAGTCTTGCTCGCCTTCCTCGGCTCGACGCTTCTGTTGGGCTTGGGGCTCTACCTGCACGAGCGCCAGGGGCAGACGCAGGCGGCGCTGGCAACGGTTGCGGCCGCGATCGCCTCCCTCTACGCCTCGCTGACCGCAGCGACGACTCTCTACGACCTGGTCGACCCGGTCGTCGGCCTCGGCGTCGCCGGTCTCGTCGGCGCCAGCGCGACTGCGATCGCGGTCCGCTGGAACTCGCCGATCGTCGCCGGCCTCGGCGTGGTCGGCGCCCTGCTCGCACCCGTTCTCGTGGACGCGGGGACGACCGGCGAGGCGCTCGCGTTCATGGCAATTGCGCTGGTCGCGTCGACCGGGATCCTCCTCTGGCAGCGTTGGGACTGGCTGGCCTCCGTCTCGTTCGTTGTCAGCGCTCCGCAGGTTGTGGGCTGGCTCCTCGACACGCACGAGGACCAACCGGGGCGAGCCCTTGTCGTGCTCGGGCTCTTCTGGGCCCTCTATGTGGTTGCGGCGATCGGCTACGAGCTGCGGGTCCCCATCGCCGAGCTGCGGGCGTCGTCGGCGATGCTCCTGCTCTCCGACGCCGTGCTCGTCGCGGCCGGTGGCTACCTGATCCTCAGCGATCGGGGCAACGACGCCGCAGCGACCGCCTGGGTGATCGCGCTCGCGGTCTCGCACATCGGTCTGGGAGCTTTCGGCTTCCGAGGGCGGATGAGCAACGAGATCGGCGCCGGTCTCGTCGCGGTCGGACTCGGTTTGTCTGCGATCGGGCTCGGCCTCGCGCTGAACGGGCCCGCGCTCGTCGTCGGCTGGACCGTAGAGGCCGTCGTCCTGGCCTGGGTCGTGTCGCGGACGAAGGATCGCCGTGCCGAGTTCGCCGTGGCCGTCTTCCTCGGGCTGGCGATCGGTCACGTGCTGCTCTTCGAGGCACCGCCCGATGCTCTTCTCGTCGGCGTCGACAGCCTCGCCGAGGCGCTGATCGGGATCGCGATGGTTGCGGGAGCGGCGATCGCAGTTTCGCGCCTGATCGAGCCGGAGCCGAAGGATCGACTGCTCGCTCTCCAGGTGATTGCGCTCGCGGCGGCCGTCTACATCCCGTCCGTCGTCATCGTCGACACCTGGACGACGGGCGACGCGTCCGACCCGGGACAGACCGCACAGCTTCTCCTCAGCGCGTTCTGGAGCCTGACGGGACTGGCAGGGATCGTCTACGGCCTCGTTCGAGCGCAGCGCGCGGCGCGATTGGCTGGCCTCGCCCTGCTCGGGCTTGCGGTCGCCAAGGTCTTCGTCTTCGACCTGTCGCAGCTCGACTCGATCTATCGAGTCCTGTCGTTCCTGGCCCTCGGCCTGCTGTTGCTCGCCGGAGCCTTCGCCTACCAGCGGCTCCAGGTCACCTCCGAGGAGGGTGAGAAATGAGGCGCTTGGCGGTCGCCGTCCTCGCCGGGCTCGCATTCGCGAGCTCTGCCTGGGCGCTCGACACCACCGGCTTTCGCTACGAGCGCGATCTCAGAGCCATGGGCGAAGCGCGGCCGATCTTCTTCGCGCCCGATCGCCCGATGTACGGACACGCGCAGATCGACTTCTCCGATCTTCGAATCATCGACGGGGCAGGCAAGCAGGTGCCCTGGCGAAGGCTTCCTCAGCCTAGGGCGCCCCGTCCGGTCGCCGTCAGCGTGCTCAACGCAGGCCGGCAAGGCAATGCTGCGGTAGCCCTGCTCGACCTCGGTCCGCGGCGGCAGCTTCGCGACCGCCTCGAGCTCGACATCCCCGATACAGGCTTCGTCGGCCGCGTACGAGTCTCGGGCACGGACGATCGCCGCACGTTCACCCATCTCTCGACCTCGGTCGTCTACGACATCGAAGGAGCGGAGGGCCGCGCGCGAAGCACGGTCGTCACCTTCCCACCGAGCGACTTCCGCTACCTGCAGCTGAGAGGGCGTGGCATGTCGGGAATCGCCGGTGCGACAGTCTCGGGACGGGACCCGAGCCCGGAGGCGCTGGTACTGACCACTACGGCACGCGTCGAGAGCACCGGCCGGGCCACCCTGATCCTCGTCGACCTCGAGCACCCGAAGGTTCCGGTCGACGAGATCCGCGTCTCGGCCGGAACGCCTCAGTACGACCGTCCCGCGACCGTCGCCGGCTCGAACGACGGGAAGAACTGGGTGCCGCTGGCGAGCGCTCGCGTCTACCGGCTTCCCGATCCGAGGTCGCCCGCCAGCAGCCGGACCCCTGGGAACACGATCCGCATCGACGGACGCCACCGATATCTGCGGCTCAGGATCGAGAACGGCGACGACACGCCACTCGAGACAATCCAAGTGACGACGCTCGCCTTCCCGCGTGCGCTTCTCGTCGAGGGCGGTCACGCACGCCTGCGTGTCTTCTACGGCGACCCTTCGGCGCGGGCGCCGGTCTACGACTTCGCCCGTCTGCCAGTCCCCAAGTCGACGGCCTTCGCGTCCGGAGCTCTCGGCCCGGAGCGGTCGAACGAGCTCTTCGAGCCGCCACCCGACACGCGTAGCTTCACCGCGCGCCACTCGAATCTCGTCACGGTCGCGCTCGTCATCGCAGCCCTGGCCGCTGCAGCCGCCGGGGCGCTCGCCCTTCGCCGGCGGGCATGAGGGTTGGTCCGGGCTAGGCCATCGTGCGGCGGAGCAGCCGCTCGTCGAGCACTTCCTGGCAAGACGAGCACATCTTGCGCTCGGCCTCGTACGGGACGCCGGCTCGCTGGCGGAGGACGTGCTTCGTCACCTCAGTGTGACGGTGCGCCTTCTTGTGGCTCATCGGGGCCATCTGTCTCAGGCTAGCTCGGCCATCGGTGGTTGCAACCCCCAAAGCGGTAACGGTTCGGTGAAGTCCTGGTCAACATTCGGACGCTTCATTTGTCGGCTGGTTAGGGGCTGAGGATTAGCGGTGGCGCTTCGGCGGTAAGGTGATCCAGAGGACCAGCGACGAAAGGCACTGCAAATGGCACAACAAAAGAACAAGGACCTGCTGAGCCGGCTCGCCGACCGCGGGGAGCAAGTCGTCGGCCGCATCACCGATCTTCCCGGCGCGAAGGCCCTGCTCGACCGGACGACGCAGCTCGCCAAGCGCATGGACGACGTCCAGAAGCAACTCCGCAGCCTCGGCCCGCTGCAGAAGAGAGTCGCGTCGATCGAGCGTCGGCTCGACAAGCTCGAGGGCAAGAGCACGGCTCGCAAGCGGCCGGCGACCAAGCGCACCACCTCTGCGCGCGCGTCGACCGCGAAGCGCTCCACGACGCGCAAGCGTCCGCCCCGCAGCTCCTAGCCAGGGACTCTCAGACGTAGGGCATTCGGAACGACCTCGAAGGTCGCGGGGGTCGTTCCCGGCTGCTCGCCGTCGAGCTCCACCGGCAGGGCGATCGGTGCGTCGATCGAGACCTTGGCGCCGCGAAGCAGCTCGGCCTTGGGATGGGGGAGGTGCGTGCCGCGGTAGATCTTCGGCAGGGTCAGGACGAGGTCTTTCTTCGAGATGTCGCCGATCAGGAGGACGTCGAAGAGCCCGTCGTCGGGCTCCGCTTCCGGACAGATCTTCATCCCTCCGCCGAAATAGCGGCCGTTCGCGACGATGACGTCGTACATCGCCCCGGTCCGCGTCTCCCGGTCGACAGACACGGTCACCTGGGCTTTTCGCCAACGGGCGAAGACGGCAACGGTGCTCCAGGCGTAGCTGAGCTTCCCGCCGAGCGCCTTTCCACTCTCGTTCACGCGCTTCGCGACGGCGCCGCTCATGCCTGCGCTCGCGATGTTCGCGAACCACGTTGCGCCCTCCTTGCCCGCCCAGGTTCGCAGGGTCGCCCGGCCGAGGTCGATCTCCCGGGTGCTCCCGCCGCGCGCGATGTCGAGCGCCTCCTCGAGACGGTGGGGGATGCCGAACGTGCGCACGAAATCGCCGCCGCTGCCCCGATGGACGACGGCGAGCTCGACGCCCTCGATGCCCGCGATGCCGTTGACGACCTCGTTCACGGTGCCGTCTCCGCCGACGGCGATGAGCAGGCGCGCACCTCCGGCGGCAGCCTTCCGGGCGAGGTCGACGAGGTGCCCGGGCCTCTCGGAGAGGAGCGTGTCGCCGGTCACGCCCCGCTCGGCGGCGAGCCGAGCGATCTGCGGCCAGCGCTTCCCGGTGGCCCCGTTGTCGGCCGCCGGGTTGACCAGGAAGACGGTCTTGCTAATGGGAATCCGAGGTAACAGTGGCGAGCGCGACCCGGGTCATGCGGTCGACGGCGGCCTGGAGGTCCTCGTCCGAGATCCGCGTGAATGAACCTCCGACGACGATGTCGCTGACCGTCAGCAGGCAGCCTGCCTGCACCTTGCGCAGCGCGCCGATCGTGAAGATGACCGCGGCCTCCATCTCGACCGCGAGCACTCCGCGTGACGACCAGCGGCCGTGGCGCTCCTCGTCGGGGTCGTAGAACGTGTCGGAGGAGGCGATTGCCCCAACGCGCATCTGCTGGTCGAGCGCTTTCGCCGCATGGACGGCTCCGTGGACGAGCTCCCAGTCCGCGGTCGGACAATGCGGCTCGCCGCCAACGTAGTGCCGGGCCGTGCCGTCGGCCGGGACCGCGGTCAGCGCGACGATCAGGTCTCCGAGCTCGAGGTCCGGCTGCAGCCCGCCGCAGGTGCCGACGCGAAGGAACCGCTTGACGCCGAGCTGGACGAGCTCCTCCATCACGATCGCGGCGGTCGGGCAGCCCATGCCGGTTGCCTGTACCGAGACCGGCCGGCCCTCGTACTCACCCGTGTACCCGAGGAGGCCGCGCTCAGCGTTTCGCTGGACGGGATTCTCGAGGTATGTCTCGGCGATGTACTTCGCCCGGAGGGGGTCTCCCGGGAGAAGGCAGGCCTCGGCGTACTCGCCTTGCTCGGCTCGGACGTGAATCGGCACGCGAGGAGCCTATTGCGAGAATCCAAGTCATGCTGACGGATCCCACCCTCGACCGGATCTTGGCCTTCTGCGCCGGCGACCCGATCGAGCGCGTCTTCCTCGAGGACGTCGCTCGGCGGGGATTCGCCCGCTTCCGTGCGGTGGAGGACGAGGAGGAGCTGACCGCGCTCTGCTACTTCGGCGCGAACGTGGTGCCTTCCGGACAGGGATGCGACGTCTTCGCAGGGGAGTCCGCCGTGCGGGGGACTCGGATGATCATCGGCGAGGAAGGTGCGGTGAGCGACCTCTGGAGCGCGGCGCGGTCGGTGATGCCGAAGCCGCGCGAGGATCGCCCCGGTCAGCCCGTCTACGCAATCGACGAGGCGCCCGAGAGTGGCTCGAGCGGCCTGCGCCCGGCGACGATCGAGGATCTCGACCTACTGCTTCCGGCCTGCGCGGCCACCCATCGCGAAGAGCTCGGCGTCGACCCGCTCGAGCGCGACCCGGACGGGTTCAACCGGCGCACGATCGCGCAAATCCAGGAAGGGCGCTCCTGGCTCTGGGCGGAGGACGAGACGATCCTGTTCAAGGCCGAGGCCTCCGCCTGGACTCCGAGCGCGGTTCAGCTCCAGCAGGTCTGGGTCGATCCAGATGTGCGGGAGCGGGGCTACGGGAAGCGCGGATTGAGCGACCTCTGCGGGCTGCTCCTCGAGCGCGTTCCTTCGGTGTGCCTCTTCGTCCGGCCGGAGAACGAGCCGGCCATCGGGCTCTACGAGAGGATCGGAATGCGGCGGGCAGGCACCTACCGGAGCCTGCTTTTCTGACTTAGCAACAGTCTGTTGCTAAGTCGGTTAGGGGGCTTGTTCGACTAGCTTTTGTCCATGGAGCCACGCGCTTTCAGGAAGGCGGTCGAGGCCGACATCCGCCGGCACGAGCTGATCCAGCCCGGCGGCGAGGTGACATGCCTCGTCTCGGGCGGGGCCGACTCGACCTGCTTCTGGCACGTCCTGCGCGAGCTCGGCTACGCGGTTTCTGCTCTGCATGTCGCGCACGGCCTGCGCGGCGCCGAGTCGGACGAGGACGCAGCGTTCTGCCGCGAGGTGCTCGGCGCGGAGGTCGTCGACGGAAGCGGTGGACGCGGCGTCGCTTGCGATGCCGCAATCGAGGGCGCGGCGGCTTCGCCGGCGCGCCCGAGCCCCGCAGAGGACGAGCTGCGCGAGATCCGCTACTCGTTCGCTACCGACCGGCTGCGCGCGACGGGCCACACCGCGTCCGACCAGGTCGAGACCGTCCTCTACCGCATCATCGCCTCCGGCGCGCCCGGGCGGATCGACTGGCACCGCGACGACGGTGTCGTGCGGCCGCTCCTCGATCGCTGGCGCGACGAGACCGAGGCCTACTGCCTCGCCGAGGGGCTCGACTTCCGCCGGGACACGTCCAACCCGGACTCCAAGAGGGGGCTCATCCGCGATCAGATCCTGCCCCTCCTCCGCCGGCTCCACCCCGCCGCGGAGGGCAACCTGCTCCGGCTCGCCGACCGGAAGACCGCGCCGCCGGAGCTCGTCCGCCTGCTCGAGGCGGCCGACGGCTCGGCGCGCCTCGACCTCGGCTCGGGGCGGCAGATCGTCCGCGAGTACGACCAGGTCTGGCTCGAGAGCTCGCCGGTCGTGCTCGACCGCGAGGTGCGCTGGGGCTCCTGGCGCATCGCGTCCGACCGGAAGGGCCTTAAGGTACGAGGGTGGCGTCCCGGCGACCGCCTGGCGGGGCGCACGAAGAAGATCCAGGACGTGTTCGTGGACGCCAAGATCCCGCGATCGGAGCGTGAGGCATGGCCGCTCGTCGTTCGCGGGGACGAGGTGGTCGCTGTCCCGGGAATCGTCGAAGCGGAGGGAGTGAAGGCCGAGCGTGTCGCAGACTGAGTTGGAGCGAGGGATCGCGGAAGTCCTCGTGGAGGAGGAAGCTCTCCGCGCGCGCGTCCACGAGCTCGGCGAGGAGATCTCGAGCGACTACGCAGGCCGTGACCTCCTGCTCGTCGGCGTCCTCAAGGGCGCGGTCTTCTTCATGGCCGACCTCATGCGCCAGCTCACGGTTCCCTGCGAGGTCGACTTCATGGCGATCTCGAGCTACGGCGCGGCGAGCGACTCCTCGGGCGTCGTCCGCATCCTCAAGGATCTGGACATCCCGCTCGACGGAAGGCACGTCCTCGTCGTCGAGGACATCATCGACTCGGGCCTCACTCTGTCCTACCTGATGCGCAACCTGCGGGCGCGCCAGCCGGCCTCGCTCGAGATCTGTGCGCTGCTGACGAAGCCCGCCAGGCGCGAGATCGACATCCCCGTTCGGTACGTCGGTTTCGAGATCCCGAACCGGTTCGTCGTTGGCTACGGACTCGACTACGCCGAGCGCTACCGAAACCTCCCGTATGTCGGTGTTTTGCAGGAGGATGTTGAGCCGGGTGTAACGAAGCGGTAAGGGAACCTCGTACGGGGGAGGTAGGAATGGTGACCGCTGCTACGCTGGGCCAGGAGGCGCCTTCTTGAACCGTTTTTTCCGTTCCGCTCTATTTCCGTTGATCGTGATCGTGCTGCTCGTCTACCTGGCGAGCTCACAGCTCATGGGCAACAAGAAGGACGAGAAGAAGGTCACCTACTCGGAGTTCAGACAGCAGGTCAAGACCGACCAGGTCGAGAGCGCTGCCTTCAACCCGAACAAGCGGGAGATCAAGTTCGAGCGGAAGAACGGGACGAAGGGCAAGGTCAACTACCCGAGCGACCAGTCCGCCCCCGAGATCACAAAACTGCTCGAGCAGAACGAGGTCGCGTTCGACTCCAAGGGCAGGGGTGGCTCGTGGTGGGGCTCGGCGCTACTGTCGCTGCTCCCGTTCGTCATCCTCATCGGCTTCTGGATCTTCCTCATGAACCAGGTGCAGGGCGGCGGCTCGAAGGTGATGAGCTTCGGCAAGAGCCGCGCCAAGCGGATGACGCCGGACTCCCCGAAGATCGGCTTCAAGGACGTGGCCGGGGTGGAGGAGGCCGTCGAAGAGCTCCAGGAGATCAAGGAGTTCCTCGAGAACCCGAAGAAGTTCCAGGCGCTCGGGGCGCGGA
>CAZQAG010000070.1:0-12066 GCA_964591295.1 uncultured Gaiellales bacterium
CACGGGCCCGGGACTCGCGCAAAGTGCTTCGCACTTTCCGCGACTAAGAGCACACCTCCCGAGGAACGACGTTTCGACCGGCCCGCCCATCCCGGGGGCGATTGATCGCGCTCTCCCGACCGGCGTGTCATAGCGCAGTTGATTCCGCCGCGGGCTAGCTCGGGGGTCGGCGCAGGCGCTTCGTCTGGGAGCGTCGGCGCTTCGACTCGAGGCGGCGCTCGACCGATGCTCTGCTCGGCTTTGTCGGCTTGCGGCGACGCGCGACGTGGAGCGCCTCGCGCAGCGCGTCGGCGAGTCGCTCTGTCGCGAGCTCGCGGTTCCGGGCCTGGCTGCGCTCGTCCTGGGCGATCGCGCGCAGGACCGGGCCGGCCTTCCGCAGAACTCGCTGCTTCTGTCTGTCGGTGAGTGAGTCCGAGGCCTCGACGTCGAAGACTGCTTCCACACGGGTCTCCGACTTTTGTGCATGCTGACCGCCCGGCCCGCTCGAGCGCGAGAAGCGGAGCTCGATCTCGGAGAGCGGGATGGAGACCGAGCGCGTCACCCGAATAGACTCGCGCTCCATGGCCGCCATTCTCCTTGACGTCGACGGCGTCTTCCACGTTTCGGGTCGTCCGATCGACGGCGTCGGCGACGCGGTGCGCCGGCTGCGTGAGGACGGTCATCGCCTGCGGTTCGTCACCAACAACACGACGAGCTCGCGGGCCGACCTCGCGGAGGAACTCCGCGCTCTCGGCGTTGAGCTCGACGACGAGGAGCTCGAGACGACTCCGCGCGCGGCCGCCCGCACCCTCGCCGGGAAGCGAGTGCTCGCGCTGACGATGGCCGCGATCCGCTCCGAGCTAGAAGGCGTGGAGCTCGTCGGCGAGGAGGCCGAGGCGGTCCTGTTCGGCGGCGCCGACGAGACCGACGAGCCGAACCGCGTCTTCAGCTACATGAACTTGGCACGGGCGTTCGCCGAGCTCGAGGCCGGGGCGGATCTCTACTGCCTGCACAAGAACCGGTGGTGGCAGACCTCGCGGGGCCCGCTCCTCGATTCGGGGGCATTCATCGCAGGGCTCGAGTACGCGGCCGGTGTCGAGGCGACCGTGCTCGGGAAACCGAGCCCGGCCTTCTTCGGCGCCGCGCTCGAGGCGCTCGACGCTGACCCGGAGATGACCTGGATGGTCGGTGACGACCTCGAGGCCGACGTTGCCGGCGCGAAGAGCTGTGGGCTCCGCACGATCCTCGTTCGCACGGGGAAGTTCCGGGAACAGGCGCTCGAGGACTCTCTCGTCAAGCCGGACGCAGTCGTCGACTCGCTCGGGGACGTGCCCGGATTTCTGGCACGGTCCTCCTAGACTTCTGAGCGTCATGCGGGTGGGAATCGACCTGATCGAGATCGAGCGCGTTCGACGCGCGCTCGACCGCTATGCGGGGTTCGCCGCCCGCTGTTTCACGGAGGCGGAGCGCGAGTACTGCGACAGCCGGGGGAACCCGGCGCAGCACTACGCGGCGCGCTTCGCGGGGAAGGAGGCCGTCGGCAAGGCGCTCGGTTGCGGGGTCCGCTTCACCTGGCGCGAGATCGAGATCGTGGGCCGCCCGAAGCCGGGCGTCCGGCTCTCCGGGCGGACCAAGGCCTGGGCCGAGAAGGTTCGCGCCGGAGCCATCGACCTCTCCATGTCGCACTCGAAGGAGCTTGCAACGGCGGTCTGCATGGTTGCCGACCAGGATGCTTGAGCCCCTCTACACGGCTGCAGAGATGCGCGCGGCCGAGGAACGCTACCCCGGCACCGTCGAAGAGCTCATGGAGCGGGCCGGACGCGCTGTTGCCGAGCACGCGCTCGAGGACTTCGGAGACGCTCGCTCCTTCACGATCGTCTGCGGCGGCGGCTCGAACGGAGGCGACGGTCGCGTGGCTGCCCAGGTGCTGGAGCAGGAGGGCCGTGACGTCCTCGTGGTCGACGCGAAGCCGGAGGGGCAGGAGAAGGATCTCGGTGACCCCGACGTCCTGATCGACGCCCTCTTCGGCACGGGCTTCGAAGGCGAGCCGAGGCCGGGCGCCGCGCGGCTGATCGAGCAGATGAACGACCTCGGCGCCCCGGTGCTCGCGGTCGACCTGCCTTCAGGGGTTGACGCGTCCACGGGCGAGGTGGCCGGGGCTGCGGTCGACGCCGACATGACCGTCACGTTCCACGGCGAAAAGGTCGGGCACCACGTGACGCCGGGCGCCTACCTCGCGGGCTATCTCGAAGTCGCGGACATCGGGCTCGCGCCGGTGGAGACCGAGCACGCGCGAGTGACGAGAGCGATTCTCGAGCTCGTGCCTCGTCGGAGCCCTGAGGGCAACAAGTACACCTCGGGTCACGTCGTCGTCGCCGGAGGCTCTCCGGGGCTCTCGGGGGCGCCGTGCCTGTCCGCCTTCGCTGCGCTGCGCGCGGATGCGGGCTACGTGACGCTCGCAGGGCCGGAGCCAATCGTGCCGGTGTTCGAGAACTGGGTGTTGGAGGCGGTCAAGCGCCCGCTGCCTGCCGATGCCGACGGGCTTCTGACAGAAGACGCTGCCGGGCCGGCGCTCGAGCTCCTCGACAAGGCCGGCGCGCTCGCCGTGGGGCCGGGGCTCGGCCGAAGCGAGGGGACGAAGGCCTTCGTTCGCCGCCTGCTCGCCGAGGCTTCGCTTCCGGCCGTGGTCGACGGAGATGCGCTCTGGGAGCTCGAGCCCGGAGACTGGCCCGCTCCGCGCGTGCTGACGCCGCATTCCGGCGAGCTCGCCCGTCTGATCGGCCAGGATGCCTCGTGGGTGGACGCGCACCGGCTCCAGGCGGTTCGCCGGGCGGTCGAGCGGTTCCGCTGCGTCGTCCTGCTGAAGGGAACCGGCACGGTGATCGTCGCTCCCGGCTCAGGCGCGCTCGTCAACGGCGGCCACCCGAGCCTCGCCACGGCCGGAACCGGCGACGTACTCACAGGCATCGTCGCCGCATTTCTCGCCAAGGGAATGGAGCCTCGTGTCGCGACAGCGGCAGCTGCAACCGCCCATCACTGGGCGGCGATTGCGGCTTCGTACGACGCAGGCATGATCGCGAGCGATCTCCTCGACGCGCTGCCAAGCGTCCTCTCGGGGTAGCGGTGCACCGCTCCGAGATCACGATCGACCTCGGCGCTGTCCGGCGAAACGCGCGCCGCCTCCGCGGCGCACTTGGCCGCTCGGAGCTCTGGGCGGTGGTTAAGGCCGATGGGTACGGGCACGGAGCCGTGGACGTGGGCGGTGCGGCTCTCGGCGAAGGTGCGCTCGCGTTGTGCGTGGCGACTGTCGGCGAGGCGCTTCCTCTGCGCAGAGAGTTTCCGGGCGCGCGCATCCTCGTCATGGGGCCGAGCTCAGGCCGGGAGATCGCTCAGGCGCGCGATGCCGACCTCGACCTCACCGTCACAGACGAGGCGATGCCGGAAGGCGTCCGGGTCCACCTGAAGGTGGACACCGGGATGGGCCGGTGGGGGCTCTCCGAGCTTCCGGCGCCGCCCGTCGAGGTCGTCGGCCTGATGAGCCATCTGGCGACCGCAGACTCGGACCCGGAGTTCGCCCGCGCGCAGATTGCCCGGTTCAGCGAGGCGACGGCCGCAGCTCCCCAGCTGATCCGTCACGTGGCGAACAGCGCCGCCGCGCTCCGCATTCCGGAATCCCACTTCGACGCGGCGCGGTGCGGCATCGCGCTCTACGGGCTGTCGCCGTTCGGCGAGGCGCCGGCCGTTGACGGTCTCGAGCCGGCCCTTCGCTGGGACAGCCACCTCGCACAGGTCCGGCAGCTCGCCCCGGGCGAGAGCACGGGCTACCGCCGCGCGTACGTCGCGCCGGAGGCGAGCTGGATCGGGATCGTCCCCGTCGGCTACGCGGACGGGTTCCGCCGCGACATGACCGGCACCGAGGTGCGCGTCGCCGGCGAGCGAAGGCGCGTGGTCGGCGTCGTCTCGATGGACGCCTTGGCGGTCGAGCTCGATCGGGAGCTCCCCGTCGGTACGCCCGTGACGGTCGTCGGGCACGGCGTTCTCGTCGAGGATCACGCGCGCGTGGCCGACACGATCAACTACGAGATTGTCTGCGGCATCGACACCGGCCCGGCTCGGGCGCGGCGAGTGGTGCTCGATGCGTGAGCTCGCGCAGGAGATTCTCGCCGGCGAGGAGGCCTGGGTCGTGGGCGGGGCCGTGCGCGACGAGCTGCTCGGTCGCGACCTCGTCGATCTCGACATCGCCTGCCGAGACCCGCAGGGTGCGGCGCGCGAGTACGCGAACCGCTCGGGCGGCGCGCCGTTTCCCCTGTCCGAGAGGCACGGAGCCTGGCGTGTTGCGCTCGAGGCGGGTCGGACCGTGGACTTCACGCCCCTGCCCGGGGGGATCGAGGAAGACCTCGCCACCCGTGACTTCACGATCAACGCTATCGCCGTCCCACTAGCCGGCGGCGACGCGGCGGACCCGTACGAAGGCCGCGACGACCTCGAGCGGAAGGTCGTTCGCGCGGTCTCGACGAGCGTGTTCGAGGACGATCCATTGCGGCTGCTCCGAGCCGTGCGGCTCGAGGACGAGCTCGGCTTCAGGCTCGTCCCGGAGACCGAGCAGCTCGTGCGGGAGCACGCCGAGCTCGTGACGCATCCCGCCGGCGAGCGGATCCTGGCCGAGCTGGTGCGCCTGTCCGAGGCGGGCTACAGGCGAGCCGACGAGCTTGGTCTGCTGACTCCGCTGGAGGGCTCGAGCACCGACCTCGAGCGCGGCGAGCTCGTCGATCGCCCCGCCTTTCGGCTCGTCGCGGTCTTTGGTGCCTCCCTCAATCGCTTTCCGGTGTCGAACGAGCTCAAGCGCTACGCGCGGGCGTTGCTTCGTGCGGAGCGGCCCGAAGACGGATCGCTCCGCGCCATCTACCGCTTTCGGCGGGCCACCGAGCCGTGGGCGATCGATGCGCTGGCCTTCGTCGGCGCTACCGAGCACGCCGAAGCGGTGCTCGAGGCTCGCGAGAACGACCCCACTGAGCCGTTGCTCCGAGGCGACGAGCTCGGCCTGCCGCCGGGCCCCGAGATCGGCCGACTCCTGGAGCTCGTCGAAGAAGAGCGGGCTGCGGGGGAAGTCTCGACGCGCGAGGAGGCGCTCGAGCTCGTCCGGCGCGAGCAGAAGTCGTAGGGCGGGGGAGCAATGTCGTCACGATTCCGTGACAGACACGCGCGCTTTTTCCGAATACGCTTGAAGCGGGGGAGGAGGTTGGCTGTACCGCTTTAAGGGGACGGCGCTCGACGCGCGCGCACGCGCCTGAACGCGCCCGGAAGGGCTGCCTGGGCAAGCGCGGCTACCCGGTACCACCGCGGGACGAAGATCTCCCCCCGGCCTCGTTCGATCGCCCGCAGGATCCGGTCGGCGACGAAGTCCGGGCCGACGACGATCCGGCCAAATCGCCCCCGTAGGAGCCAGTCCTGGGGGAACCCCTCCGTGTGCACGAAACCGGGATTGACCGTGTGCACGTGAACCCCTCGCGGGCGGAGCTCCCTGGCGACCGAGCGGGAGAAGGCGAGCTGGGCGTGCTTCGACGCCGAGTACGGCCCGATCGCAACCGTCCCGGCCACCGAGACGACGTTGACGAGGTGCGCGGGAGCCGTGGCCGCCTCTAACGCGGGCAGGAACCCGAGCAGGCACCAGACGGAGCCCAGGTAGTTCGTCCGGATGAGCCCCTCGATCCGCTCCGGCGGCATGTCGAGGAAGTTTCCGCGCCCCGGTACGCCCGCGTTGTTCACGAGCAGCCTCACCTTCGGATGGCGCTCGCGCACCGACGCAGCCATCTCCTCGACGGCCGCACGGTCGCCCACGTCGCAGACCTCGTACTCGCCGTCGATCTCCTCGGCCGCCGCCTGGAGGCGATCCTCGCGCCGACCGACGAGGACGCATCGCCAGCCGCGATCGGCCAGCCGGTGGGCAAGGGCGGCGCCGATCCCCGTTGCCCCGCCGGTGACGACGGCTACTTGCACACGCGAACGACGCGCGAGGCGATCGCATTGCGGCCACGGGCCGAGTCGACGACGGCTCGCAGCCGATGCCGCCCGGGCCTGGCGCGTCGGGCCCGCCACGTGGCGGAATAGAGACCGGAGAATCCCCTGGTGACGGTCTTGACCGGTCTGCGGCCGTCGAAGAAGCGAACCGCCCGGATGTCGCCGGTCGTGTTCGCGACCACGAGCAGGCCCTGGTTGCCGCGCACGCAGTTACGGCCCCGCGGAAGAAGCCACGTCACCGTCGTCCCGCGAACGGCTCGGATCCGCACGCCGCGGTAGCTCGTGTTCGGCATGACGTTCGGGCCGAAGACGGTGATGTTCTTCGCTTCCTGGAAGTCCGAAGCGCCGAAGGTCGCGCGGGTGCTCCCGCGTCGGAGCCGCGGTGCGGAGGAGGGCAGCGAAAAGACCGCCACGCCGGAGCTCGAGTCGTAGGCAATCGCACTGAGGACGGAGTTCTTGTAGGCGAGGAGGAGCGAGAAGGGATCGACCCCTGCGCCGGTGTCCTGGACTCGCGCGGCTAGCGTCGGGCGGCCGGCCGCGACGCGGCGCGTGAGCAGCCTGATTCTCGGTGGACGGAGGTCGTTGACCCAGTAGCGCAGGCGGTAGCGGCCGCGAAGCGGCTTGCGCGTATAGACATCCTGCGGCGAGTCGACCGAGACGTAGTAGCGCTTGAGCCGAGGGAAGACCGCCGCGGCTGCGCCGATTGCGAGCCCGTAGCCGACCGTCAAGGGGTTGATGTCGACCGGCGTGCCGCCGAGCCCCTGCACGTCGTTTTCGTCGAGAGAGCCGAGGAGCCAGGGATCGATGACGGCGTCGCTCGCAGCCGAGACGACACTCACCCCGAGGTTGACGACGGGCCGGTTGAGATGGGGGACCAGATAAACGCGCTCGGCCCCGTCCTCCACCATCGGCGGGTCGGTCAGGATCGGCGGGTATCCGAACGGCGCGGCGGGCCACCGGTACGAGTCGACACGGGACGCTCCCCCGGCGGTAGTGCCGTTCTGGAACCTGCGCAACCGGATCGGAGACACGTCCTGCAGCGCCGGCCGGGTGACGAAGAAGGCGTACGGGATGCGTCGTGTCACCGTGCCGCGGCGCAGGACGACGAAGCCGTAGTCGTCTCCCGCCGCGGCCTGCGCAGTAGCACTGGCCGCGACGGGAAAATCGGCGCGTCCTCCAGGCGCCAGGGTAATGAGGGCCGGAGCTTCGAGTGACGCTCCCGTGCTCGCTGCCTGGGGCCGCACCTCGACCGACCAAGTGCCCGATCCGCCCCCGGCGTCTACGACCTCGACTACGAGTGCCCGCCGCGCGGCCCCTTTCTTGACGTTCAGATCCCCGAACGAGAGTGAGCTCGGACGCGTGAACACCAGCGGGTCGTCAGCCCTGGGGATGTCGATCATCCCGCTTCCTTCCAGGAACACCGAGGCTTCGGTCGTCTGCGCAGTGTCGGCCCAAGCGGGGCCCGCGGTCGACATCAATGCCGAGCGGACTTCGAACGGCGTCCAGCCGGGATGACGCTGGAGGAGCAGGCTCGCCGCGCCCGCGACGTGCGGCGCCGACATGCTCGTGCCGTTGAACGAGGCGAACGAGGCTCCCGCGAACTCGGGCAGGGTCGCGGACAAGATCTCGCCGCCCGGCGCGGTCACGTCGGGCTTGAGCAGATGGCCGTACGCGGTCGGCCCGGCCGAGGAGAAGCTCGTGATGATGCTGCCTCGGCCGGTGCGCAGCTCCTGCGGGTCGAGCGCGAACCTGACCGCCGCGCTGCCGCCCTTTGGGACGAGGAAATCACGCAGCCTGGCTCCGTCGAGATCGGCGACCGTGCCGGCTGGGATGTCGAGCGCAAGGTCGTTTGCCTCTCCGGAGCGGTTGTCGACGAGCACCATGCCCTTCGCACCCCCGATGAAGGCGGCGCGGATCTCCTTCGTCACAATGGCGCAGCCGCCCCGCGAGATGAGAGCGATCGTCCCTCGCAAAGACCCCTGGGGCAGGGTCGTGTCCAGCCCGTTCGGCTGCGAGACGCCGCAGAGTTGGCGGTCCACGGGCCGCCCGTCGGTTCCGGCCACCGAGCCGACGTCGACGAGCGTCTGGTTCTGGGTTTGCCAGCCCGGAAACGCGCGCTTGGGAAGCGAGGTGCGGAACGGGATGCCTCGCACGCTCGCAGGAGCTCCTGCGTCCTGAACGGAGAGCGAGGGTGCGAAGACGTGGACGTTCGACGACGCCGCGACGGAGATCGCGTCGGGAGCTGAGCCAGGCGAGTTGATGCTGCCGAGGCCGTACTCGTCGCGTGCGTTCCCCGCCGAGATCACGGGCACGACGCCGGCTGCCGCAACGTTGCTCACCGCCTCGATCAGCGCGTCGTTCACGGGATCCGTCTCAGCCGCTCCGCCGGAGAAGTTGATGACGTCCATGCCGTCGCGGACAGCGGCCTCGAAGGCGGCCACGATCTCCGGGGTGTTGGCGGAGTAGCCGCCACGGGTCGGGACGTTGAAGACGCGGTAGTTCCCGATCCAGGCGTTCGGCGCGACACCGGAGAGATTCGACACGGGCGGATGGTCGAGCCCGCCCGGCGACGAAGTGCCTGCGCGGCCCGCTGCGATGCCCGCGACGTGCGTGCCGTGAAACGAGGCTCTACGGTCGATCGGCAGCCGGCCGGGGCGACCGGAGCCGGGACCGGCAAACGCGCGGGCGACGATCACCTTCGGCGTCGTCCACTTGCGACCGCCCTTCGGGAACCCCGGCGGATACGACATTCCCGTGGGCGCGAAGAAGATGTTCTTCTCGTCGACACCGTCGTCCACCACGCCGATCTTCATCCCTTCCCCGCGGACGCCGGCCGAAGCCCAGAACGTGTTCGCCCGGATGAGGCCGGGGCTTTCGTTGAGAGACTGGTTGTAGGCGATGCTCGGATAGATCTTCGTCACGAAGGGCAGCTCCGCGAGGGTCGTGAGCCGGCGCACCGGGAGCTCGACCGTCAGGCCGTCGAGGACGACCTGGAACCGGCGCGAGAGGACGGCGCCGGGGATCGCCTCCTGGATCGCCGTCGCGGCTGCGCTCTGTGCCCGCTCGAGCCGGGCGAGATAGCGGCGTGACGATCCGGTGCTGACGTCGAGTCGGCGGGACGTGCCGCCAACGGCCAGATCCTCGTTGAAGGCGGAAGCGAGCGGGGGCAGGTCGAGCCGTGCGATCACGCGGACGCGACCGCGGAAGTGCTCGCGCGGAATGCGCAGCGGGCCCTTCCAGATGCGCGGCACGGCGTCGTCGGTGTTGGGGCGACGGATCGGCTGGAGCGCGGTCGACGCCGCCGACGTGCACGCAAGTGCCGCGGCCGCGGCGGCAAGAAGGGCGATGCGGCGCAAGAGCCTCAGAGTACCCGGTGGTTAGGTCGGTCACGCCGGCGCAGCCGGCGTGACCTCTTCTGGTCGGCGCCGCCGCAGGCCGCGCCTTAGGATCGCGCTGTGCGCCGATTCGAGGGGAAGCGCGGGCTGGTTCTCGGGGTCGCCAACAAGCGGTCGATCGCGTGGGCGATCGCGCGGCGGCTCGCGGACGAGGGCGCGCAGCTCGCCTTCACCTATCAGGGCGAACGCATCGAGAAAAGCGTCCGCGAGCTAGCGGACAGCGTCTCCAGCCCGCTCGCCACCGAGTGCGATGTCCGCTCGGATGAGGACGTCGTCCGGGTCGTGCAGGAGGCCGGCGAGGCCTTCGGCGGCCAGCTCGACATTCTCGTCCACTCGGTCGCCTACGCCGCGGCCGAGGATCTGGAGGGCAGGTTCACCGACACGCCTCGTGATCGCTTCTGGATGGCGCTCGACGTGAGCGCGTATTCGCTCGTCGCGTGCGCCCGCGCGGCCGAGCCGTACATGGAGGCCGCCGGCGGTGGCTCGATCCTGACGATGACCTATCTCGGCGGCGAGCGGGCCGTCCCCCACTACAACGTGATGGGCGTGGCGAAGGCCGCCCTCGACGCGTCGGTCCGCTACCTGGCCTGGGACCTCGGCCAGAAGAACGTGCGCGTGAACGCCGTCTCAGCTGGACCGGTGCGCACGCTCGCCGCCCGCTCGATCGCCGGCTTCCCGACGATGGAGGCAATAGTCGAGGAGCGGGCTCCGCTCCATCGCCACATCGACGCGGACGATGTCGCCGCCGGCGCCGCGTACCTACTCTCCGACGAGGCTGACAATGTCACCGGGACGACGCTCTACGTCGACTCGGGCTACCACGCTATGGGCATGTAGAGGTCGCCTCTAGCTGAGCCGATTCGGCTCGACCATGCCGTTCGTCAAGGGCGTATAGGTCCTGGCTGCGCGTCCTCGTGTTGTCCCGGTGATGTCACGATCGGCGCGGGCGCCCGGAGGCGACGGATTTACGCACCCCACACGATCTGTCCGCTAGGGCGGCCGGTGGCCTCAGGGCTGTTCGGCGAGACCGATGACTGCGGCGAACCGTCCCGCAGTTGGGTCGCGTCGCTGTGGGATGCCAAAACCCGTGTCCTCGCGGTACAACGTGCCGATTTGCAGGCGGAACCGAATTTTGGCACCCCACACGGGCGCTCGGCCACACGAACCAGGAGATCGCAAAGATGCTCTTCATCTCCGTCAGAACGGCCGAGACGCACCGCGCGCACATCATGCGCAAGCTCGGCCTCGCGACCCGAGCTGAGATCGTGCGCTACCGCTCGCCAGGGGGGATCTCCAGCCCTCGCAGAGCGCGCCGGTGGCGTAGGGCGTCTCAGCGCTGTGGGAAAACCACAGCGGGCGCTGCGGGATTCACCCGGTGCGCCACCCTGCGGGTGCAGGTGATGATCGCGATCGACCAGCTATCCGAAGGAGTGACGATCAATGGGACGCCTGGCCGGCAAGATCGCGATCATCACCGGCGCTGCCAACGGACTCGGGGAGGCCATCGCCACCCGCATGGCCGAGGAGGGCGCCGGTGTCGCCGTGCTCGACCGTGACAAGGATGGCGGAGCGAAGGTCGCCGACAAGCTGACCTCCATTGGGGGTCAGGCGTCCTTCTTCGCCTGCGACGTGACACGCGAGGACGAGGTGTCGTCGACCATCGCCGCTATCGCGACGCAGTTTGGACGCGTCGACATCCTCGTCAACAACGCTGGCATGGAGGGTGCCAACAAGCCCACCCACGAGCTCACGCTCAAGGAGTGGGATCAGGTGATGACCTTGAACGTCACAGGCGTGTTCCTGTGCACGAAGCACACCATCCCGCACCTCAAGCAGGCGGGAGGCGGCAGCATCATCAACATCTCGTCGATCTACGGTCTCGTGGGCGGCGCGGACTCCCCGCCGTACCACGCATCGAAGGGCGCTGTCCGGCTGATGAGCAAGACGGACGCGCTCATCTACGCCCCCGACAGAATCCGGGTCAACTCCGTCCACCCCGGCTTCATCTGGACCTCTATGGTAGACCGCTACGTGCACGATGCGGGGCTCGACCGGGAGGAAGCCCGCGTGATGCTCGACGCCCTGCATCCGCTTGGCGGCACGGGCGAGCCGGACGACATCGCCTGGGGCGCGGTCTACCTTGCCTCCGACCAGGCGAAGTGGGTCACCGGGTCCGAGCTCGTCATCGACGGCGGCTACACGGCCCGATAGCCGCTGTTGACCCTCGCCCGGGCTCGGCAGTCCGCGTTACATCGGGTCGATGCGTATTCGGGGCGGGTCGGCGGGTTTTCGGCTCTGCGAGGCGGTTCGCATGCGAATAGGGGCGGACGTCGTGCTCACATTCTGTAACGCGAGCGCCGTCTCACGCTCGGACGTCGCGTCGATCACTCGTCGTGTCGCTCTGTCGTCCTCCGACAGGCACGCGTTCGTCATCGCGCCGGGGCGGAGCCGGGCGCTCGTTGTCGCAGAAGAGCCGAAAGGCGACACGGCGCCCCTGGCTGTCGAGTCCGGGAACCGTCGTTAGTGGTCGAAGCCAGCAGCAATCGACAGAACACGTCGCCGGCCGCGGAGGCGGGTGAAGCCATCCCATTCTGGGGCTCGAGGTACACGCGTCCAGTTTCTGAATCATCCGTATCTCCCCGCAGCCCGAATCGTCCTCAGCCCCGATGCCTGC
>CAZQAG010000071.1:0-11757 GCA_964591295.1 uncultured Gaiellales bacterium
TGTGTCGAGCAAGGGCGCAGGCTTCTATCAGGTCACCAGCCGGCCAGCGGACGGCAGCGGGAGACAGATCCCACTGAAGGCAGTTATGCCAGAGGAGGTCAGGGTCATCCCGCCGCTCGCCCGCACTTTCGGAGCGCCGTCGGACGTCACCGACCACGTTCCGAACATACACAGGAGGAGGTCGGCTGTGCCTTAAGTAGAACCGGCGGCGCTGGAACTAAGCCGCGAGGGCCTGCTTGGCCAGCAGGAGCTCTGCGATCTGGATTGCGTTCAGCGCGGCGCCCTTGCGCAGGTTGTCGCACACGATCCAGAGCGCGAGCCCGTCGCCCGCCGTGTCTTTCCGAATGCGGCCGACGAGTACCTCGTCACCGCCCGCTGCTTGCCTCGCCGTCGGCTGCTCGGTCACTCGCACCGACGGAGCCGACGCGAGCACGTCCCGGGCCTGCTCCGGCGAGAGCGGCTCCTCCGTCTCGATCCAGACGGCTTGTGAATGGCCGACGAGAACCGGCACGCGAGCGCAGGTGGCACTGAACGGCAGCTCGGGCAGCTCGAGGATCTTCCGCGTCTCGGCGCGCAGCTTCGACTCCTCGTCGGACTCGTCGCCCTCGAACTCCCAGTCCATGACGACGTCTCCGTCAGCGGGCGCCTGGACTCGCAGCTGCTCCATCTGCTTGATGCCCGCGCCCGACTTGGACTGATAGGTGGCGATGCGAACACTCCGGAGGCCCGCGGCCGCGTGCAGAGGCGCGAGCGTGCAGACGAGCTGGACGGTCGAGCAGTTCGGGTTCGCCACGATCCCGTGGTGTGCGGTCGCCCTGTCGCCGTTCACCTCGGGAACGACGAGTGGCACACCGTCGGTGAGCCGGAAGGCCGACGACTTGTCCACGCAAACTGCCCCGCCCTGCACCGCGACGGGTACGAGCTCGCTGCTAAGCCCGGTCCCGACCGAGAAAAAGCAGAGATCGAGGTCGCCTGCGAGCGCTTCGGGGGTCGCCTCTTCGACAGAGAGCTCGGCGTCTCCGTAGCGCACCGTTGTCCCTGCCGAACGCGCCGATGCGAAAGCGCGTACCCGGTCGAAGTCGCGCTCTGCAAGGAGCGCCAGCGTGACTCGCCCCACGGCGCCGGTCGCGCCGACGACGCCTACGCGCGGATCAGCCATGCTCCCTCATCGCCTCGGGGCTGTCGAGCTCGAACGCCGCGTGCAGGGCCCGAACCGCATCCTCGACGCGATCCCGGGGGACAAAGCAGCCGATCTTGATCGGTGAGGTCGTCACGAGCTCGGGCTGGATGCCGAGCGCCTCGAGCGTTTCGAACGTCTTTGCGGCGACGCCGGGGTGGCTTCTCATGCCGGCGCCGATGATGCTGACCTGGCCGAGATCCTCCCGGAGCGACCACTGGACGCCGAGACGATCGAGAACCGCGTCGGTCTCGCCACGCTCGGGTGCCGAGAAGACGATCTCCTGGCCCGTCTGAGCCACCGTGTCGACGTTGACGCCGGCCTCGGCGAGCGCTCCGAAGAGTTGCGCAGCGGTGGCCCCCTCGATCCGGTAGACGTTCTCGTCCACTGTGTGGGTCACCCCTGAGATGAGCGCCTTCTCGAGCATCCTCTCGTCCTCCTCGCGAATCCAGGTGCCGTGGGCTTCCGAAAAGCTCGACCGCACGTGCAGCTTGACATCGTGGCTGCGGGCGAACTCGACCGAGCGCAGCTGAAGCACCCGCGCGCCGGCGGCGGCCATCTCGAGCATCTCCTCGTAGCTGACCGCGTGCAGCTTCCGTGCATTTGGGACGACGCGCGGATCGGCGGTATGGACGCCGTCCACATCTGTGTAGATCTCGCAGGCCTCGGCACCGAGAGCCGCGGCGATCGCAACGGCCGTCGTGTCTGAGCCACCGCGACCGAGCGTCGTGATGTCGAAGTCGGTCGAGACACCCTGGAAGCCGGCGACGAGCACGATCCGTTCCGCGTCGAGTGCCTCGTGGATCCGGCGCGCGCGGATGTCGACGATCTTCGCCTTGCCGTGAGCGGTGTCGGTGACGATTCCGGCCTGCGAGCCGGTGAGCGAGATCGCCTCGTGACCGAGATCGTGGATCGCCATTGCGCAGAGCGAGCAGGAGATGCGCTCACCGACCGAGATCAGCATGTCGAGCTCCCGCGCTTTCGGCACCGGAGAAATCTCGTGCGCGAGCCGGACGAGCCTATCGGTCGAGTCGCCCATCGCCGAGAGCACTGCGACCACGCGGTTCCCGGCCTCGCGCGCCGCGACGAGCCGCTGCGCGACAGCCTTCAGGCGCTCGACGTCGACCACGGACGTACCGCCGAACTTCATGACCACCGTGCCCGCGCGGGTCGCGGTCTCCTCGGCCGCAAGCGACGGCACGGATTCGTACTCGGTCGTGACCATTTGCGGGGATTCTACGGTGACGCGGCTACATCTCTCGGCGGCCTGTCAGAGCTCGCCCGAGGGTCACTTCGTCTGCATATTCGAGGTCTCCTCCTACGGGCAGCCCGCTGGCGAGGCGCGTCACCCGCACGCGGCCGCGAAGCCGGTCGGCGAGATAGGCGGCGGTCGCCTCCCCCGTCATGTTCGGATTCGTCGCGAGCACGACCTCCTCGATGCCGTTTTGCTCGACCCGGCTCATCAGCTCGTCGATGCGTAGGTGTCCGGGCTCGACGCCGTCGATCGGTGACAGCGCACCTCCGAGCACGTGGTAGAGCCCGCGGTACTCGTGCGTCCGCTCGACCGAGATCAGGTCGGCAGGCTGCTCGACGACGCAGACGAGCGCGCGGTCCCGCCGCTCGTCGCGGCAGATCTCGCAGCGCTCCTCCTCCGTCAGGTTTCCGCACTCCGCGCAGAAGCGGACACGCTCCTTCACGTCCCCGATCGCGGCGGCGAGCGCCTGGGCCTCGTCCTTGGGGACACGGAGCAGGTGAAAGGCTAGGCGATGAGCCGTCCGCGTACCGACTCCGGGCAGGCGCGTCAGCTGTGCGACGAGGTTCTCGACCGCGGGAGAGAGCATGAAGCCAGCCTAGTTGTCGCGACCGTCGGCACGGCTGCGGCCGATCGGTACGATCAGCTCGAAGCGCGCGCCGTGCGGCTTGACGTTCTCGTGCACGAGATCGCCGCCGTGGGCCCGCGCATACGAGCGCGCGATCGCAAGCCCGAGCCCGGATCCGAGACCACGCGCTCTCGCATCGTCGCTTCGGCTGAACCGCTCGAAGAGCTCGTGGATGAACTGCGGCGGCACACCACTCCCGCTGTCCTCGACGATCAGACGGAAGTGGTTGTCGCTTTGCGACGCCGTCACGACGATGGGTGACGAGCCGTGGCGCAGCGCGTTCGTAAGGAGGTTCGAGATCACGCGCTCGAAGACCGTTCGGTCGACGACCGTCTCGAGGTCGTCCGGGATCTCGATCTCGACCTCGTCCTCGCGACCGGATGCCGAGGCGGCGATGAGCTCCTCGACCTCCGCTCGCACCGGGAGGCGCACTGGTTTAATCGGCACGTTCTCGGCTTCGAGCCGGGACAGGTCGAGTAGCTGGTCGACGAGGCCGCGCATGCGCTCGGTCTGCGAACGGAGCGCGTCCTCGAGCTCTTCTCTGTCGGCAGCGGACAGCTGGTCGCCAAGCTTGTCGAGCGTCCGGACCACGCCGTGGATGCTCGTTACCGGCGTGCGCAACTCGTGCGCGGCCAGCGCGATGAAGTTCGTCTTCATCTCGTCGGCCTGCTCGAGCGCGACTCTCTGCTCGCGCTCGCGGACGAAGAGGCGTGACCGGTCGAGCGCCAGGCCCGTGAGCGCTCCGAGCGAGCGTAGGAGGTCGATCTCGTCGCTGCCGAAGAAGGGCGCGTACGGCCCGCCCCAGACGACGAGGGAGCCGCCGGGGATCTCGAGCCGCAACACGTTCGGGCCTTCGGGCGGGACGGGTGCGTCCGCGCCGTGGCTTGCGACCACGTTGCCATCCCCGTCGAGGAGGAAGACCGCCTTTGCTCCGACGAGGCTTGTCATCGGCGGGAGGACGTTTTGGGCCACCTCCTCGGGCGTCGTCGCCGCCATCAACCCGCCGATTGCCGCGCGGACCCTTTCCTGCTCGGGCCGGCGCCAGATGAGCCGCACGATCCCGGGCGGTGTGAGCCCGAGCAGGAATGTGAAGGCGCTGACGATGCCCATCGCCGAGACCGCGATCTGGAGACCTTGGTCGTCTGCCGGGACCGCGACGGCGAACAAGAGCGCCGCCGTGAGCGCGACGGCGGCGAGGCTGAGCATCCGCATCCTGTTGCGGGCGACACTCGGCTGGTCGCGGCCCGCTCGCCAGAGCCTCCACGCCGCAATCGCCGACAGATACGCAAACTGAAGAACGAGCGCATACAGGTAGATACTGAATGCGACCGTTCGATGCTCTCCGGTCTGCGGAAAGTCCGGGAGGGCGATCGTCCAGGCGATCAGCCCCGCGGTGGTTGCCGCGGCGAGCCATTCGAGCCGTCGGGACGAGGGGTCGAAGGCAGCCGTGAACTTGAAAAGGAGGTACGGAAAGAGCAGCAGGACGACGACGAGCAGGCGCTGGGCGACGATCTCGAAGTCAGAGGTTGCCGCCTCGGGGAGAACCAGCCCCGCCAGGGCGACCGCCCCGAGCGAGCCGAAACACAGTGCCGCCCAGAGGCTCGGGTGATCGCGGCGGCGGAGCCAGTACCAAAACGAGACGAAGCCGAGCACTCCGAAGGCCGCCGTACTGACGTAGCCCAGGATGTCGTTGACGGTTTCCGCGCTCACGCTTCCACCGGAGCAATCGAGACTGTAGTCTCGGGCGGCTTGAGCCGCACGAGGGTCACCGAATTCGAGCTACCGAGGCGGACGCGACGGAAGCGGCCGCGCCTCGATGCGCGCCGCCGCGAGACTCCCGGGCCGCACCGTGGTGGCCTGAACGAGTCGTGGCGGCCAAGGGAGCTCGGCGCGCGGTTCCACTCCACGAAGAGGCCAACCCCGCGTGGGACGACCGAGGGGAGGATCCTCATCGTCGACGACGAGGCCGCGATTCGCCTCATCTGCCGGCTCAACCTGCGTAGCGCGGGCTTCGACACACTCGAGGCGGCGGATGGCGCTTCGGCGCTTGCCCTGGCTCGTGCCGAACGACCTGACCTCATCCTGCTGGACGTCATGCTGCCCGAAGTGGATGGTTGGCACGTCGCTACGGAGCTGGCGGCGAAGGACGAGACGCGCGACATCCCGGTCGTCTTTATCTCCGCCCGCTCCGACACCATGGATCAGGTGCGCGGCCACGAGACGGGTGGTGTGGGCTACATCACCAAGCCGTTCGACCCGCTGGAGATGACGAACACCGTCAGCACGGTCCTCGAGCGTGCCCGGCGCGGAGAGCACGCCGCATTGCGCCGCGAGTGGCAGCGCTCGCTCAGCCGAGACTAGTCCTACATCCCGGGAAGCCCGAGGCCGCCGAGGTCGCCCATCCCGCCTAGCTTCGACTGCGCGAGCGACTGAGCCGAGCGCAGCGCCTCGTTGACGGCGGCGAGCACCATGTCCGCCAGAAGCTCGGGGTCATCCGGGTCGATCGCCTCGGGCGCGATCTTGATCTCGGTGATCTGAAGGTCGCCGGTGGCTTTGACGGTGACCATGCCACCGCCCGCCGAAGCCTCGACGGTCTCGCTCGCGAGCTCTTCCTGCGCCTTCTCCATCTGCGCCTGAAGCTCCTGCACCTGCTGGAGCATCTTGTTCATGTCCATGTTCATGTCGGTTCCCCCTCGACCTCGTGGGCGTCGAATGTGTCCTTCATCAGCTGCACGATCTCTTCCTCGCCCGCGGGCTGCTCCTCCTCGCCGGGCTCGTCGCCTCCATTTTCGCCGACGGCGAAATCGAGTGCGAGCTTCCGGCCCGTGACCTCGTAGAGCGCTTCGGCGAGCAGTGTCGCGTTCTTCGGCTCCTCGGCGAGCTGGCGATGGAAGGACGCCGCCGCGGGGAACTCGACGGTGAGCCTGTCGTCGGCGAGCTGCGCCGGGTGTGCCTCGCGGAGCATCGAGGCAGTGGGGATCGATCGCTGTTCGACCGCGGGGAGGATCGTTCGCTGCCAGGCCTCTTGGAGTTGTCCCAGCTCGAGGGAAGGCGGTTCCATCGGAGGCGGCTCGGGGTCGGCCGCCTGACTTTGCAACAGACTGTTGCTTGGTGCCGGGACCGGAGCGCCCGCCCCGCGTTGCTCGAGCTGCTCGAGGCGGTATGCCACTGATTCTCGCTCGAGGTCGGCCGCCGGTCGCGTGACCTTCACGAGCGCGAGCTCGAGCGGGAGTCGCGGATCGCCGCCCTGGCGCATGTCGTCGACCGCCACGGCGAGCAGGTCGCAGAGGCGCAGCACGGTCGGCTCGCCGAGCTGATTTGCCTGCGCGCGCAGCCGCTCACGGGTCTCCTCGGTCAGCGGCAGCGAGTCGGGCACCTCGCCCATGTGCTGGACGAGCATGACGTGCCGCAAGTGATCCAGCAGCTCCGTCACGAGCCGCCCAAGGTCCTGGCCCTGGTCGGCGAGCTCCTCCACGAACGTGAGCGCGCCGGCGGTGTCACGGTCGACCACGAAGTCGCAGAGCCGAAAGAGCGCCTCCTCCTCGACGGCGCCTAGTAGCTGGAGCACGGCCTGGACGGTCACCTTTCCCTCCGTGGCAGAGGAGAGCTGGTCGAGCGTCGAGACGGCGTCGCGGAAGCTTCCCCGCGCCGAGCGAGCGACGAGAGCGAGCGCAGCCTCGGGGGCCTCGATCCCCTCGCCCTCGGCGACTCGCTTCAGGTAGCGCACGATCTCCGGCAGGCGGGGCCGCGAGAGCACGAACGTCTGGCAGCGCGAGCGAACCGTCCCCATCATCTTCTGGAGCTCCGTCGTGCAGAAGACGAAGACGAGGTGCGGCGGCGGCTCCTCGATCAGCTTCAGCAGCGCGTTGAACGCGGCGTCGGTGAGCTGGTGCGCCTCGTCGAGAATGTAGACCTTGTAGCGCCCTTCGACCGGCTGGAGGACGACGCGCTCGCGAATCTCGCGGATGTCGTCGATGCCGCGCTGCGAGGCCGCGTCCATCTCGATGACGTCGAGCGAGGTGCCGGCGGCGATCGCCAGGCAGGCGTGGCACGTCCCATCGGGATCCGGTGTGGGGCCGTGTGCGCAGTTGAGCGCCTTGGCGAGGATCCGAGCGAGAGATGTTTTGCCCGTTCCGCGCGGTCCTGCGAAGAGGTAGGCCTGCCGCACGTTTCCGGCCGCGACCGCGTTCTTGAGCGTCCGCACGACAGGCTCTTGTCCGACCACATCGTCGAAACCCTGCGGTCGGTATTTTCGATAGAGCGCAGTCACGAAGCTCGACCGATTCTATTCATCGCGTTTGGCTCGCGACGCTCGTCCTCAAGACTGAAACCGATCGACGTCGTCATGGCTTCGGCGTAGCCGAAGCCGGACTTCGATCGGTGAAAGCCCGGTCGCGCACCTTCTGTCGAAGGCTTGTCCGAGCCGGTGCTCGCGACGCTTGCTCGGGCCAGGCGGACCCGCGGCACCTGGGAGGGATTGCTTAGCGCTGCTTCCTCCCGGATCTGACGCGGTTCGCAGGCTCCCAGTGCGCGGAACCTGGCCGTCAACACTCACATCGCAAGCCCGTGTCTCGGACGGCACCCCCTCGAGAGGGAATTCGGCCCCGCTAAAGCGGATTGCGGGTTCAGGGAACCGCTAGCTCCCCACTTAGCGCGACCGGGCAAGAGCAAGGGTAGCACCGCTAATCTGAGCTTTCCCGGGGCGCGTAGCTCAGCGGGAGAGCGCCCGCTTCACACGCGGGAGGTCCCTGGTTCGATCCCAGGCGCGCCCATTTTCGCGCCGCTAGGCGCGAAAATGTCCGAGCTGCGCAGCAGCTCGGACCCTTCGGGTGGTAGCGAAATGTCAGGACGGCATGCGCATGCCGTTATGGAAGGGTAAATCTTCGGCCTTCCAGAGCGTGGGCCGCCTACCCTCGGGGAAGATCGTCCAGAAGAGCGTCACCCAATCCGAGGAGGAACGATGAAAAGGATTCTGCGCCGCATGCCTTCGCCTGCGATGGTCGTCGCGTGCATCTCGCTCGCCGTCGCGCTCGGCGGCACGAGCTATGCAGCAATTACGTTGCCCAGGAACAGCGTGGGCCCGCTGCAGCTCAGGGCCAATGCTGTCAACGCGAAGAAGCTGCAGACGAGGTCGGTCGGCCCGAACAAGCTCCAGAACAATGCCGTCAGTGATCGGAGTGTGAGGGACGATTCGCTGACCGGGGCAAAGATCAACGAGTCGACTCTCGGTCAGGTGCCTGCGGCGGCCAAGGCGGACGACTCGACCCTCGTCGCCGGCAACACGGTCAGGCGCTTCGTCACGACTGTTGCACCCAACGGGGCCGAGGCGACCGTCCTCAACCTGAACGGCCTCGTCGTCACGCTGACCTGCCCCAGCGGGTCTGTCACGTTGCGCGCCAACAACAACTCCGGCGAAGCGGCTCAGCTCCGCTTCGAAGGGTTCGGGGCGGCAGCGTTCGGAGGCGGCACCGCGAACTTCCTCTCGACGTCGAACGTGAATCTCAACAACAGCGAGGATCGCGGATCGGGGTCGGCCCATTACGTCCGTGCGAACAGCACCGGCGTGACGGCATCCTACGGCTGGCGCGAAGACGCGCTCGGCAGCACGATCGCCTGCCGGGCCTGGGGGGAGGCGATCGCCGGCTAACTCGGCATCCAGGTCGAGCCTCGCGTCGTAAGGGCGCGAGGCTCGACCCGACCCCCTCAGCAGGGCCGACGCTTGGATCTCACCCACGACGAGCTTGCCGCCTTCGACCCTCGCGGTAGCGGGAAAGATCTCGAGCACGACCACGATTCTGCCGCCTCGCTTCCCTGACCGGCGTTCCCCTCCCGCCCGGGGAACCCGGGCTCCGGGGAACGCCTCGCGCCGCTGAGCACCCTCCAGCCGGCGGGCCGTGTGGCCTAACACTGCCCCGCCGGCCTACGGGCACTCAGCGACGCGTCAGGAAACCGAGGCCGCCTCGCTTCCCTGACCGGCGTCGGCTCCCGCCCGGCGAAGCCGGGCTCCGCCGACGCCTCGCGCCGCTGAGCGCCCTCCAGCCGGCGGGCCGTGTGGCCTGACACTGTCCCACCGGCCTACGGGCGCTCAGCGACGCGTCAGGAAACCGAGTGGACAACTCGTCGCACGACCCTGGTAGGTTCCGCGCCGTGCTGCTCGGCATCACGACCGGCAACGCCGTGGCTCTCGGCCTCATCGCGGGGATCTTCGTCGTCTTCGCGCTCGCGTCGGCGCTTCTGATCCCGCGGCGCTGGCCCGAGTTCCCCGGGGAGCACCTGCGCTGGTTCGTGGTGGCCACGCTCGTCCTCTTGGTCGCGACGCTCGCGGCGGTCGAGGTCTTCGCGGTCGAGCCGAAGGAGGAAGCGGCCGTCGGCGAGACAACGACGGAGACCGAGCCGCCGCCCGGCACGACGACTCAGGCGGAACAGCCGCCGCCGCCTCCGCCTCCGGCTCCGGAGGTCGACCCGGCCGCCGGTAGGGAGGTCTTCCTGAGCCAGGGCTGCGGCAACTGCCACGCGTTTTCGGCTGCAGGCACGTCCGGGGCAGTCGGGCCGAACCTCGACGAGTCGCTCGGAGGCAAGGACGCCGCGTATATCGGGGAGGCGGTCGTCGAGCCCAACAAGGAGACGGCGGCGGGATACCCGCCGAACGTCATGCCGGACAACTACGGGGAGGAGCTGACGCCGAAGCAGCTCGACGACCTCGTAGCCTTCCTTACGCAAGGCTAAGCGCCCTCGCGTTGGCGGGGCGCGATAAGACGGCCACGCCGGCAAAGCCGGCATGGCCTTTCCGCGGCATCGCAAGCGATGCCAAGGGCGCGATGCCTAGGGCGTTCTTACAAGCGGGCTAACGGAGAGGGAGGGATTCGAACCCTCGATCCACCTTTCGGCAGATACGCGATTTCCAGTCGCGTTCCTTCGGCCGCTCGGACACCTCTCCCGGGCGCGAGGAGGGTAGCAGCGCCCTCAGGCACTAAAAGGACCTGGCACTAGTAAACCTGCGGAGATCGCGGCATGATCTCGCCATGGTTCGAGTGCTGATGGTGCTCGCGCTCGGTGCCCTCATGGCTGCGCCTGCCTCTGCGTCGCTCAACCCTGATCCGAAGCCCCAGCCCGCCCCGCCTCCTCCGGTTTTCCAGCGTGTGGCGCCTCCGCCTGCCCCGGTCGTCGTCAGTCCCACATCCGCCGAACGCGCTGCTGCGACGCGCCGTGCCGCCAGGGCCCGAGCGGTGCGCCTCGCTCGGCTGCGGGCCGCCCGCACAAAGGCGCGCGTTCGGGCCGCCCGCACAAAGGCGCGCGCTCAGGCCGCCCGCGCAAAGGCAGCTCGAGACGCGGCGCGGAAGAAGTCGATCGAGACCCGTCGTCGAGCCAGGTTGGACAGGGAGGCGATCAGGCTTCGACCGAAGGCGAAAGCTGCGGTGTCTGACCCCTTCCTACCCGTCCTACTCGGGTTCACGATTGCCTTCCTAATGCTCGCGGCCTCCCCTTCATCGGCGATCCCCTGGCACCGCGGTGCGCGCTTGCTCAACGCGCGGCGCAAGGCTTTCGCACTCTTCGGGGCCGCCGGACTCGTCGCCGCCTTCGTCGTCATGGTTCTTTAGGAGCTCCCGGAGCCCATGATTTTCCGCGCCCTTCTCGTCCTCTTCGCCGCAGTGCTCTTTACGCCCTTGGCGGCAGTGGCGACGGATGCGATTGTGCTCGAGGTGCCGCAGGACATGACGGTCGAAGCCGAGGGCCCGACGGGCGCGAGGGTCACGTACTCGGTCTCCGCGCGGGCTGGGGACGGCCGCGTGCTGCCCGTGACATGCGATCGCGCCTCCGGCAGCACCTTCCCGCTAGGCGAGACGACAGTGCATTGCTCGGCCACCGATCCCGTTGCGAACGAGACCGTCGTCAAACAGTTCAGCGTCACCGTCCTGGACCGAACGCCTCCTTTCGTCTCGGTGCCGTTCAAGAAGGTCGTCCGGACGCGCGACCGATCCGGCGCGACCGCGCATTTTGTGGCGACGGCCGTCGACCTCGTCGACGGGAGGGTTTCCGCGAAATGCTCGCCACGTCCGGGCACCCGCCTTCCTCTCGGTACGACGCGCGTCACCTGCTCTGCGTCCGACCAGCGCGGCAATACCGGCTCGCGGGCCTTCAAGTTCACGGTCGTCTTCATCCTCTACGCGCCGAGCCCCGGCGATTTCGTATGGGTCTCGTCGCCGCCGCGCCTTGCCTGGTTCCCGGTGCCGGGGGCCAGCTACTACAACGTTCAGGTCTTCCGGCTGGGCGAGAAGGTGCTGAGTGCTTGGCCGACTCGCCCGAACCTACGGATGGGCCGGCGCTGGACCTACCGAGCGCGCACTTTCCGGTTCACATCGGGCCTCTACACCTGGGTGGTCTGGCCGGGTTTGGGAAACCCGGAGCAAGTTCGGTACGGGCGCAAGCTGGGGGCCAGCTCGTTCTGGGCCGTGTTCAGGGGCTAGTCGGGCGAACAAACCGAAACCCGCCGAGCGGAGCGGGCTTCGAACTAACGAGCGGAGGGGGAGAGATTCGAACTCTCGCGAGACGTAACCGCCCCGAACGGTTTTCGAGACCGCCGCATTCGACCGCTCTGCCACCCCTCCGGGACGAACAGGGTAGCGCAGACAGCTGAGCCATTTTCTCGGCCAGGGAAGCCCCTTTCTCGGTTTCCTGGCGCGTCGCTGCGTGCCCGTATGC
>CAZQAG010000072.1:0-11568 GCA_964591295.1 uncultured Gaiellales bacterium
CGGGGTGTAGCTCAGCCTGGTTAGAGTGCTTGCTTTGGGAGCAAGAAGTCGCCGGTTCGAATCCGGCCACCCCGACTGAACGACGTGCCGATCCGCCCTCCGACCCTGGATGATGCGCCGGCGGTCGCGGAGCTCATCAAGGCGCGTGATGACGCGGACTTCGCCGAGAAACGGCCGATCGGCTTCAGCGGGGCAGAGCTGCGCAGCTGGTGGGCTCGTGAGCCCGAGCGGCTGGCGACCGACGCCTGGATCGCCGTCGTCGACGACAAGACCGTGGGCTTCGCGCGGGCGAATCGGGAAGGGGATGAGCTCGCAAACGTGGAGGACGAGTCGTGCGTCCACCCCGACTTCCGCGGACGGGGAATCGGGACGGGCCTCGTCGAGCGTGCAGAGTCGTGGGCGCGGGAGCGGCAGTTCCCGCGGCTACACGTCCATGTCGTAAACGACGAGGGTCGCCGCCTGCTCGAGTCGCGCGGCTTCGAGCATGTCCGGTACTTCTGGCGGATGGAGATCGACGTCGACGCGCCGCCTCGAGCCGAGGTGCCTGCGGGGTTCGCCATCCGCACCTACCGCGCTGGAGTCGACGACGCGGCCTTGCACGCGATGCACCAGGCCGCCTTCGCCGAGCACTGGGAGTTCGCACCGCAATCGCTCGAGAGCTGGCTCGACTGGCGCACAACACGCAGTGACTTCGACCCGGAGCTCTGGCAGCTGGCCTTCGAGGACGACGAGGTGGCGGGTGCCGCGCTCTGCTTCGGCCTGAACGGGCTGGGCTGGGTGCTCGATCTCGCAGTCGGCCCGCGCTGGCGGAAGCGAGGCCTTGGCCTTGCGCTCCTTCAAGCCGGCTTCTCCGGGCTCCATGCCGGGGGTTTCAAGCATATCGGGCTCGAGGTCGACTCGGAGAACGAAACCGGCGCTACGCGACTCTACGAGCGTGCCGGCATGCACGTGACGCGCCGCTACGCGACCTACGAGAAGCGCCTCAGCGGCTGAGGTCCCGGAACGCGTCGGCGCGGCCCTCTCCTGCCAGGAATCGGAGGAAGTAGTACGCGCTCGCGACGAAGAGGACGACGGCCTGCTCGAGCGCCATCGCCGCTCCTCCGATCTGCTGGTCGGTGAGCGGAGAGAGGCCCCAGAGGCGTGGCGCGTGGACGTAGAACTGGTAGACGGCTCTCGGGATCAGGGCGAGCAGCAGACCGAGCGGGCTGGCCAGGACGAACGCGGCGAAGAGATACATCGCCCGGGCTCCGCCGCTGAGCCGGTGCGGCTCGTTCTGGAGCGCCGACCACCAGAAGAGCAAGCCGGTCACGAAGTAACACGCATGCTCGACGTGGAGCAGGCTCGAGGGGTGCCGGAGCGCGGCGTCGTAGGCGGCCGGGACGTGCCAGGCGAAGTACGTGCCGAGCCAGAGCGGAAGAGCCACGAACGGGTGCGTGAGGAATCTGATCGCGCGCGCGCTGCCGACTGCGGCGACGAACGCGGGCGGTAGCCCGAGCACACAGAGCGCCGGCGCCCACTCGGCGAGGACGACGTTCTGAAGCAGGTGCGCGGAGAGCAGGTAGTGCAGCGAAAGCGTGTGGAGCGGCGAGACGAACGCCGCGAGAATCAGAAGCAGTCCCGCCGCGAAGCAGGCGATTCGCCACCGCGCGGCGGGGAAGCGTCGAACAGCGAGGAAATAGCCGAGCGCGAGTGCGGGCACGAGCCCGACCGCCTCGAAATCGAGCGTCCACGCGTACGGATCGTGCACTGCAAGGACGCTACGCTATGACCCTTCGCGGGCGTAGCTTAATGGGAAAGCCGGGCGCTTCCAACGCTCAGACGCGGGTTCGATTCCCGCCGCCCGCTTCGTCCGGCCCGGACGCTAAGCTGTTGTCGCAAATGAAAACAGCTGAACGAGAGCGAGCACGGGAGCTGAGGCGAGATCAAGGGGCATCCGTCACGGAGCTCGCGCGCGTTCTGGGCGTGTCGAAGTCCAGCGTCAGCCTGTGGGTACGAGATATCGAGCTGACGGAGGCGCAGCGTTTGGCGCTTCGAGCCCGAATGGGCGGCGGGATCGACGGTTCAAGAGCGAACGCGGTTCGGGCCCTCGAGCGTCGCCGCGAGTCCCAATCGCGCGGACGAGCCACCGCACGCCGACGTGACGTCCTCCACGCTGCCGGTTGCATGCTCTTCTGGGCGGAGGGCTCGAGAAACAGGAACGTCGTTGTCTTCACCAACTCCGATCCGGAGATGGTCGCGTTCTTTCTTCAGTTCCTTCGGGTCTGCTTCAGCGTCTCCGATCAGAGCGTGCGAGTGACATGCAATCTCTTCGCCGATCATGAGCAATGCCAAGAAGAGATAGAGCAGTTCTGGCTCGACCGTCTCCAACTCCCCCGCGAATGCCTTCGAAAGTCGACGGTGAACACGTACTCGAAATACAGCCAGAAGAAGCGGCGCAACAAACTCCCCTATGGCACCTGTCGCCTAACGGTGTGCGACACCAGTCTGGTTCAAGCCTTGTACGGCGCGATCCAGGAATACGGCGGCTTCGAGCGGGAGGAGTGGGTCATGTAGCCGCGCGAGTCGTCCGACGCCGCCGCAATGCTGCGTCGACGTGGAGGAGCGAGTTGTCCGCTTTCGAGCCTCGACGATCCTCGCGGTGCTCGGGATCGCGATCGCGGTTGCGGTCTTGCTCCAGGTCGTCTGGATCGCGCGCCAAGTGCTCGTCTGGATCCTGATCGCGCTCTTCCTCACGCTCGCGCTGAACCCGGCCGTCGATTGGTTCCAGCGGCACGGCGTCGCGCGCCGGGGACTCGCGACGGGGCTCACGTTCATCCTCACGCTCGGTGCGATCGCCGGGCTGGGCGCGCTCTTCATCCCGACGCTGGTGAGCGAGGTGAACGGCTTCGTCCAGGCGCTGCCGGGCTACGTCGACGACGTGACGAACAGGCAGGGACGGCTCGGCTTCCTCGAATCCAAGTACCACGTGACCGAGCGGGTGCGGAACGCAGTCGAGTCCGGCGGCGCTTCGTCGGTGCTCGGCTTGACAGGCACCGCGCTCGCGATCACGAAGGGGATCATCACGGCGATCGTGGCCATAGTCACCATCGTCTTCATGACCCTCTTCATGCTGCTCGAGGGGCCCGTGTGGATGGAGCGCTTCTACTCCTTGCTCCCAGCGGAATCGCAGGAACGCTGGCGCGGGATCGGCAACCAGATCTACCGAACCGTCGGCGGCTACGTGACGGGCAACCTCTTGATCAGCATCATCGCGGGAGTCACGTCCACGCTCGTGCTGCTCGTGCTCGGGGTCCCGTACGCGGTCGCCCTCGGCCTGCTCGTGGCCATCCTCGACCTGATCCCACTCGCCGGCGCGACGATCGCCGCGATCATCGTCGTCAGCATCGGCTTCATTCATTCGGTGCCCGCAGGAATCGTGCTGCTCGTCTTCTTCGTCGTCTATCAGCAGATCGAGAACCACATCCTCCAGCCGGTCGTCTACAGCAGGACCGTGCGGCTGTCGCCGCTGGCGATTCTCATCTCGATTCTGATCGGCGCCCACCTTGCGGGCGTCCTCGGCGCGCTTGCCGCGATCCCGGTCGCAGGCACGTTGCAGGTCCTCCTGGTCGCGTGGCTCGAAGACCGGCGCCAGCGTAGGGCTCGTCCAGCGACTGTCTAGCCAAATAGTCCCCCGGAAATCCCCCATTTGAGGGAGGGCTTCGGCAGCCAAGCGCCGATCTCAATGGCATGCGCAAGCTTGCCGCACTCGGCGTTTTCTCTTTGCTCGTCCTCGGGGTCGCCCCGGACGCGCTCGCACTTGCCAAGAAGCCCTCCCGGCTCCAGAAGAGCGGCCACGTCCGCTCCGCACAGACCGCGTTCCAGCGGGCTACGTCGAAGCTCGCGCAGGCTGCGTCCTTCCGCTCGTCTGAGGCTCGACCGTCCGCCCCCAGCGCGTCGAAGGCACTGCTCAGCGCGCTCGAGGCCGACATCGTCGGCCGCATGAACGCACAGCGCGGCGCCCGCGGCCTCCGGCCGCTTCGCGTCTCCCGGGGCCTCACCGCCGCGGCGAACTACCACTCGCGCCAGATGGGCCTCTTTGGCTTCTTCGAGCACGAGTCCCGGAACGGCGCGCCGTTCTGGCGCAGGGTCGAGCGCTTCTATCCATCGGGTCGCGGCCACTGGTCTGTCGGCGAGAACATCTTCTGGGAGTCGCCCGACACGAGCGGTTCGAGCGCGGTTCGCGAATGGATGCAGAGCCCGCCTCACCGCCAGAACATCCTCACGCGCGGGTGGCGCGAGGTCGGCGTCGCCGCCGTGCATTTCCCCGTTGCGCGTGGCGCCTTCGGCGGCCGGTCGGTCACGATCGTCACCGCCGACTTCGGCACCAGACGCTAGCCCTCGCTTCCCTGACCGGCTGCGGGCTCCCGCCGGGCCAAGGGAGCGCGAATTTACTTCGCGCGACCGCTCCTGCTTCTGCGGCTCCGCCCACAGCCTCGCGCCGCTGAGCGCCCTCCAGCCGGCGGCCCGTGCGACCCAGCACTGTTCCCCCGGCCTACGGGCACTCAGCGGCACGTCAGGAAACCGAGGGACCGGAGATCGGCAAGGGGCTACCCTGTAGCTCAGGCGCCTGTAGCTCAGCGGAAGAGCGGCGGCCTTCTAAGCCGCGGGTCGGGGGTTCGACTCCCTCCAGGCGCATAGCACTATTAGAGCCGGATTCGGGCTGCTCGGTTGTTGCGTCCGCGAAGCGGATGCCCTGGTTTCGTAGCCAATAGAAGTAACCGGGATATCCGTCGGGGTTGTGAGGATGCATCCGAGGGCAAAACGCGAGGATGAAGCCTTTGTGTCGGCGCTCCAACGCGTACATGAGCATCATGAACGTCAGGGCTGCTACGCCTAGCAGTGTCAGCATTGGGTCAGCCGAAGATGAAGCGGAGCGCTTCTTGACCGCTGCGCTCGGTCTCGACGGTCATTACCAGGCCGTCTTCCACTTCTGCGGCGTCGAAGCGAAGGAACGAGCAACACTCCTGCTCGGCCGCCGCGAGCGAGCGGACGCGCTCCGCGACATTGGGATGAAATCGGAGGCGCACGCCGTTCGGCAACTCCTCGCGGGACTCGGCGACCGGAAGCAAGGATTTCCACTCATTCAGCCGCTCACGCTGGCCGTGGCCGGTAAGAGAGCACGCAATGATGGGCAGGCTGTTTGCCATGGCTGGAATCGTGCCCATGGAAGACTTCACCGGAAAGTTGCCGGGGTACGCTTGGCGCAATGGCAACTCGCGAACTCGCCGTCGTTCAGCCCGCGCTGACGAGGAGCCCGGAGTGGCACCGCGCCGCTCGGCGCGCGAGGCTGCTCTCTTGGATCTCGCTGGCCTGGATGGGCGCGGAGGGCGCGATTGCAATCGCGGCGGGCATCCTTGCAGGCTCGGTCGCGCTGATCGCCTTCGGTATCGACTCTTTCATCGAGGGGCTCGCAAGTCTGGTGATCGTTTGGCGTTTCACCGGAACGCGTCTTCACTCAGAGCACGCGGAACGACGCGCGCAGAAGCTCGTCGCCATCCAGTTCTTCGTCCTTGCTCCATACGTCACCTTCGAGGCGCTTCGGCACCTGATCGGCGGCGCCCACGCAGAGACAAGCTGGCTCGGTATCGGGCTCACCACGTCGAGCCTCATTGGAATGCCTCTGCTCGGCCTGGCAAAGAGGCGTCTTGCCAACGAGCTCGGCTCTGTCGCCACGCGCGGCGAAGGGACGCAGAACCTCTTGTGCGCCTATCTCGCTGCGGCTGTCCTCGTCGGCCTACTCGGCAACGCGTTCTTCGGTTTGTGGTGGCTGGATCCCGTCGCCGCCCTCGTGATCGCCGCTGTCGCGGTACGCGAGGGCATCGAGAGCTGGCAGGGCCGAGGCTGCTGCGCGACCTGCTAGCTGCCCGCTCCTAGGTCTACTCGATGAACTCGGATCGCGCTTCTGGATGAGCTGCATGCCAGGCCTGGAGGAAGAGATCCAGTTCCATGCGGACGTGGTCGTGCCTGACTGATGACAGTCGCGAGACCTCGACCGTGTTCGGGCCGACCTCCTCCGCGACATAGTCCCGCTCCTTTAGAAAGGCGACGAGACCCGCCACGTCGGACGCGTCTTGAACTCGAATTTTCATCCGCGGCTCTCACTGTGGATGTCGGCAACGTGGCGTGTCAACCTCAGCCTGCGTGAGAGGGATTTCCGAAAGTCGATAGGGGGTAGGGAGCACTCGGAATCGAACTGAAGAGGGGGCACTCCAAGTGGCGGTCGAAGCTGCGCTCCTGGACGTCGACGGGACGCTGATCGACTCGAACTACCAGCATGCGCTCGCGTGGTACCGCGCGTTTCGCCTGCGCGGGATCGTACTCCCGATCTGGCGCATCCATCGGGCGATCGGGATGGGCGGGGACCAGCTGGTTCCCGCCCTCGTCGGCGAGCAAGTCGACAAGGAGAAGGGCGACGAGATCCGGGCGACGCGTGATCCGATCTACAAGGAGCTGATCGGAGAGGTCGAGCCGTTGCTGGGCGCGCACGAACTGATCGCGGATCTCAAGGAGCGCGGCCTGCTGGTCGTCCTGGCAAGCTCGTCGCCGGAGGACGAGCTCGACCACTACCTCGAACTGCTCGACGCGCGCGAGCTCGCCGATGCCTGGACGACGAAGGACGACGTCGAGGCTACGAAGCCGGCGACCGATCTCGTCCGGGCTGCGCTCGAGAAGGCGGGCACAGGTAGCGCGGTAATGGTTGGCGACACGCGCTGGGACATCGAGGCCGCCGGCAAGGCGGGTGTGGAGACTGTCGCGGTCGTCACCGGCGGCTGGTCGAAGCAGGAGCTGCGCGAGGCGGGGGCTGTAGCAGTCTTCGAATCGGTCGACGAACTGCGGAAACGGCTTGACGAGACCGTGCTTGGGTGAGGCAATAACCCGCTACGAGCAGGTTATTCGTACTCGAGTACGATCCGATCCGGCACTGGGGCTCGAACGCCTGTACGGTGGCTTGTAGCACCGAGAAGAACGGCTTTCGTCTTCGCGTCGATTAGACAGCGCGCCGCGCCTCTCTCTTTTCTTTGTCGGGAGTCCCTCACCAGGGAATCCCCCATTTCTTCCTACGAGTTAGGAGCTTGCCCATGCATGCCACCATTCGTCGTTACGAGGGTGTTGACCAGAATCGCACCGAAGAGCTGACCAAGAAGGTCGGCGAGACACTCATTCCGAAGCTGAGCAAGTTGGAAGGCTTCAGCGAGTACTACCTCATCGAGGCCGGCAACGGCGTCATGACTTCGGTCGGGATCTTCGACACGCCGACCCATGCTTCCGAGTCCACCCGCGTCGCCGCCGAGTGGGTGCGCGAGGAGAGCCTGGAGAGCGCCCTTCCGAATCCGCCGAAGGTGACCGACGGCGAGATCATCGCGCACCAGAACAGCGCCGCGGTCCTCGTTTAACCCGGACCAAGAGGAAGCAGTACCGGAAGGCCCGCTCGCGGGCCTTCCGTCGTTCCGGGGTCAAACGGCTCGCCGGTCAGGGAAGCGAGATGGAGCTAGCTCGTGACGTGGTGCCTCTCGGTTTCCTGACGCGTCGCTGAGTGCCCGTATGCCGGTGGGACAGTGCTGCGCCGCACGGCCCGCCGGCAGGAGGGCTCTCAGCGGCGCGAGGCGGCCCGCGGAGCCCGGCTCTGCCGGGCGGGAGCGTGCCGCCGGTCAGGGAAGCGAGATGGCCCCGGCTGGAATCGAACCAGCGCACACGGATTCGAAGTCCGTTGCTCTATCCACTGAGCTACGGGGCCTCAGTCGAACCAGGGGTGGCGGACGGGACTCGAACCCGCGACCACCGGGACCACAACCCGGGGCTCTACCAACTGAGCTACCGCCACCTCGCGTTGTCAAGGATAGCTTGGCTCGCGGAGCCGTCCTCACGCCTTTTCAGGCATCCCTCGATCGAGGGACTCCCAGTGCCCTTCGATGATTCAGTCCCCCGATCGAGGGGCCGAAGAGGAAAGCATGGAAAAGGTGCTCATTCAGCGGCCCCGCTCGAGCGAGCTGGAGCGCATCCTCGACTGGCGGTTCGACGCCCTCGAAGCCGGCGGCTACAACCCAGTTGCCGCTTTGGCACTCGCCAATTCACCAAGCATCGATCTCCACGTGGCCGTCGGCTTGCTCGCGAACGGCTGCTCACAAGACACCGCACTCAGAATCCTCCTCTAGATCTGACGCCGGATGGGGGTGCCGGAGGAGCTCGCCCCTCGGGGTGCCCTCGGTTTCCTGACGGGTCGCTGAGCCCCCGTAGGCCGGGGGAACAGTGTTAGCCACACGGGCCGCCGGCTGGAGGGGGCTCAGCGGCGCGAGGCGGGTCGCGGAGCCGGGCTCTGCCCGGCGGGAGCGCCCCGCCGCTCAGGGAAGCGAGTGCGGGCGAGAGGACTCGAACCTCCAAGGGCTTTCGCCCACCGGGTCCTAAACCCGGCGCGTATGCCAGTTCCGCCACGCCCGCGCGGGTTCAAGGATAGAGCCGGGGGGTAGATAGCCTGCATGGCAGACCAAGAGCAGCGTGAACGCGAGAGCCGCGAGAGCGACGTGACGAAGTTCGAAGAGAAGGCGGAAGACCTGAGCGAGGAACAACAAGAAGCCGCCCAGCGCGTCGCCGAGCCGCTCGAGCCCCAAGACGAGCCCGAGTCCAAGCCCGAGTCCTAGACCCGCCGCTGCCTGATGCGGTAAGCCGGCGCAGGACTTCGCGCCTAGTAGGGCTCTTTCGCGCAGACAGTCGCACCGAGCTCGATTGCGAGGGTGTCCGAACGTCGGTTCTGCTCGCGGATCCGCGCGATCAGCGCGTCGTGCTCACGCTTGAACCTCTCGTCGGCCACCTTCGCCGACTTGATAAGACGAACGCGCTCCTCGAGCGACTCCATCTGCACGGCGATCGCGCTGACGTACTTCCGGTAGGTCGTCTTCTCGCCCTGTGGCGGCGCCAGGTCGCGAATCCGACCGACCTTGTACCACCCGATGTCGACCTGCTTCTGGAGCAACCTGATCGTGGCCATCTTCGTCGGGAGCGTGCGATAGCTCTTGATCGTCGCCGTGCAGATGCGATTCGCTTTGCGGGCCCACTCGACCTGGGGCTGACCGTGCTCTTCTGGCTGCGTTCTGCCGACGAGGCCGGCCGCCTTGACGGTCGGCTCCGAACCGCCTCCTCCGAAAACACCGAGCTGGACGAACGCGCCTCCGATCGCGCCGAGGGCGGTCACGACGCCGGCAATCTGAGTCAGGATCCCCGGGATCGTCTTCCAGAAAGGCTTCTTGGGCTCTTCCACGCGGTGAGCGTTGCACGTGCAGCCTCATTTCTTCAACTGTCCCCCGGCCACGTGGCGCCTCCGGGCCCAGCCCTGCAAGGGGCTGGCAGAATGGCCGCACCGTGAAGACGAAGGTCGAAGAGCTGCCCGAGAACCGCGTCCGCCTCCAGGTTGAGGTTCCGAGCGACCACGTGAAGCACGCCGTCGAGCACGCATCCTCGGACCTGGCCGCGACCGCGAAGATCCCCGGCTTCCGCAAGGGCAAGGTCCCGCAGAAGGTGCTGGAGGCGCGCGTCGGGCGCGACAAGATCTTCAGCGAGGCGGTCGAGAGCCACATCGGCGGCTGGTTCTGGAACGCCGCTGAGGACGCGAAGGTCCGGCCGGTCTCACCGCCCGAGCTCAATTACGAGCTGCCGACGTCCGAGGACGAGCCGTTCAGCTTCACCGCCGAGGTCGCCGTCCAGCCGTCGCCCGAAGTGGCCGACTGGAGCGGCCTCGAGGTGCCGTCGCCCGAGCCCGATGTGCCGCAGGAGCTCGTCGAGCGCGAGCTCGAGGCGCTGCGCGCGTCGGTCGCAGAGCTCGTCCCCGCAGAGGGCCGCCCGGCCAAGGACGGCGACGTGCTCGTCGTCGACCTCGTCGACGAGACGGGCGAGGCGCAGCGCGACTACGTCGTCCAGCTCGGCGCCGGTCGCCTGGTTGAGGAGATCGAGCGGGGCCTGCGCGGGATGAGCCCGGGGGAGACGAAGAAGATCACCTACACCGCTCCCGACGAGTCTCAGAAGGAAGCCGAGGCGACGCTGAAGGAGATCAAGGAGCCGGTCCTGCCGCCCCTCGACGACGAGCTCGCCCGGTCCACGAGCGAGTTCGAGACGCTCGAGGAGCTGCGTACCGAGATCGAGTCGCGTCTGCGCGAGGCGATCCAGGTCGAGCTCGAGGCAGATTTTCGCGCCGGCGCGGTCGACAAGCTGATCGAGGCGTCGAAGGTGGACGTCTCCGACTCGCTCGTCGAGTCGCGCGCCGCCGATCTGCTGAACTCGATGCTGCGCTCCCTCCAGAGCCGCGGGCTCGATGCAGAGACCTACCTGCGCGTGACCGGCCAGTCGGCCGACGACTTGCGCGACACGCTGAGGGGCGAGGCGCGGCGCGCGATCTCCCGCGAGCTCGTGCTCGAGGCGGTTGCGGACAAGCTCGGCGTCGAGGTAACAGACGACGAGCTGAAGGAGCTCGTCCGCGAGCAGGCCGAGGCTGCCGAGGAGGATCCGGACGCGGTCATCGAGCAGCTCTGGCAGACCGGGCGCCACGAGCGCCTGCGCGCCGACCTTCGCCTGAAGAAAGCCCTCGACCAGATTGTCGAGGACGTCAAGCCAATCCCCGTCGAGCTCGCCCGTGCGCGCGAGAGCATCTGGACACCCGAGAAGGAAAAACCCGAGACCGCTGCGAAGTTGTGGACCCCCGGCAGCAGCAAGGAGCCCGTATGAGATACGACCCCCAAATGAGCCCACTCGTCCCGATGGTCGTCGAGCAGACCTCGCGCGGAGAGCGCGCGTTCGACATCTACTCGCGACTGCTGAACGAGCGGATCGTCTTCCTGGGCACGCCCGTCGACGATCAGATCGCGAACCTGATCATCGCCCAGCTCCTCCACCTCGAGTCGGAGGACCCGGACAAGGACATCGCGCTCTACATCAACTCACCCGGGGGCTCCGTGTACCACGGGCTCGCCGTCTACGACACGATGCAGTTCATCAAGCCCGACGTGCAGACGATCTGCGTCGGGATCGCGATGTCGATGGGCGCGCTCCTTCTGGCGGGCGGCGCGAAAGGAAAGCGCATGGCCCTGCCGAACGCCAAGATCCTGATCCATCAGGTCTGGGGCGGCTTCCAGGGTCAGGCAACCGATATCGAGATTCACGCACGCGAGACGATTGCCCTGAAGCGAAAGCTGGAAGAGATCATGGGACACCACACCGGCCAGGAGATGGAGAAGGTGTCGAAGGACATGGAGCGCGACTTCTTCATGACTGCCGAGGAAGCGACGAAATACGGCATCATCGACACCGTCATCGAGCATCGCTAGGTCGAGGGGTATCCAGGAAGGCCAATTGGATGTACAACGTGACAGAGGGTTTGGGTAGCTAGATGACTGAGGGATTGGGTGGCTAGAGCCAGCGAAGGAAACGAGCAGCTTCTCTGCAGCTTCTGCGGGAAGTCGCAGCGCCAGGTCAAGAAGCTGATTGCCGGCCCTGGGGTCTACATCTGCGACGAGTGCATCGATCTCTGCAACGAGATCATCGACG
>CAZQAG010000073.1:0-11547 GCA_964591295.1 uncultured Gaiellales bacterium
CGCCGAGGTCGAAGACGAGGATCGTCTGGTCGGATTCCTTGTCGAGCCCGTACGCGAGCGCGGCCGCAGTCGGCTCGTTGATGATGCGGACGACGTTCAAGCCGGCGACCTTGCCGGCGTCCTTCGTCGCCTCGCGCTGCGCGTTGTTGAAGTACGCAGGGACCGTGACGACCGCATCCGCAACCGGCTCGCCGAGATAGGCCTCGGCGTCGGTCTTCAGCTTCTGCAGGATCATCGCCGAGATCTCCGGCGGTGCGTACTCCTTGCCTTCGGCCTTCACGCGCACGTCGCCGTTCGGGCCCTGGATGACCTCGTAGGGGACGATCTTCATTTCCTCGGAGACCTCCTCGAACTTGCGGCCCATGAACCGCTTGATCGAGAAGATCGTGTTCTGAGGGTTCGTCACCTGCTGGCGCTTCGCCGGCGGGCCGACGAGGCGCTGGCCGTCCTTCGTGAACGCGACGACGGACGGCGTCGTGCGGCCGCCCTCGGCGTTCGGGATGACGGTAGGCTCACCGCCCTCGAGGACGGCCATGCAAGAGTTGGTCGTGCCGAGGTCGATTCCAATGGTCTTCGCCATGCGGATTTGCTCCTTGAGTCAGTGATTGAAAGAAATCTAAGTCTAAGTGTAGCAAGGGGGGAACGTGGCCGATCCTCGCGTTGAGCAATACGGGAAGCTGCTCGTCAACCGGTGCATCGACGTTCAGCCGGGCTGGGAGGTCGTCGTCATCGCAAGCGTGCTTGCCCGGCCCCTGGTGGAGGAGGTCGTCCGCGCCATCGGGGCGCGCGAGGCGTACCCGATCATCCAGCTCAGCTTCGGCGGCATGGATCACTGGCCCTTCGACAAGGTCTGGGCCGAGACCGCCGGCCCGGAACTGCTGGAGAAGCGCTCTCCCCTTCGCGTGGCGATCGAGGACGAATGCGATGCCTGGATCCGGATCGGTGCGCCCGAGAACACGAGGGACGGCGCCGATCTCGACGCCGAGCGTCAGAACGCGCTGGCCAGGGCGGGACACGCGCTCACGGCGCGGCGGCTCGCGCTCGAGATCCCATGGGTGACGTGCCGCTACCCCACCCCCGCTATGGCACAGGACGCGGGGATGGGCTTGAAGGCGTTCGAGGACTTCCTCTTCGGCTCCGTGCTCCTCGACTGGGACGCCGAGGGGCAGAAGATGGAGCGGATCAAGGAGCGCTTCGATGCGGCCGAGGAGGTCCGGATCATCGGCCACGAGACCGACCTCCGGTTCAGTATCGCCGGCCGGGAAGGCTTGGTCGACGACGGACATCTGAACATGCCGGGCGGCGAGGTCTTCTACTCCCCCCTGGAGGATTCGACCGAGGGCGTCGTCACGTTCTCCGAGTTCCCTGCGGTGCACGAGCCCGCCGTCGTCGACGGAGTGCGCATGCGCTACGAGAACGGGCGCGTCGTCGAGGCATCGGCGACCACGAACGAGGAGGCGCTCCTGACGGCGCTCGACCGCGACGAGGGCGCGCGTGTGCTGGGCGAGTTCGGGATCGGCTGCAACCCCGGAATCCAGCGGCACATGAAAAACACGCTCTTCGACGAGAAGATGTACGGGACGATCCACCTGGCGGTCGGCGCGAGCATCCCGGTCGCCGGCGGCACGAACGAGAGCGCGACGCACTGGGACATGGTCAAGGACCTCCGGAACGGCGGCCGGATCGAGCTCGACGGCGAGGTCGTTCAGGAGAACGGCGAATGGATCTTCTGACCCCCTGAAGATCGCGCTCGCGACCTGTGCGGAGGTGCCTCTCGGCGACGAGGATGCGCCGTCGCTGATCGAGGCGCTTGCCGAGCGGGACCTTGTGGCCGAGCCGGCGATCTGGGACGACGACGGGGTCGACTGGACCGCTTACGACCTCGTCGTGCTCCGGTCGACGTGGGACTACCCGCGTCGGCGAGAGATGTTCCTCGCGTGGGTCGACTCGCTGCCGCGAGTGCTGAATCCGTCCGAGGTCGTGCGCTGGAACACGGACAAGCGATACCTGGAAGCCTTGAGGACCGAAGGCGTCCCGACGGTTCCCACCCGGTTCCTCGAGCCCGGGGAGGCGTTCGAGCCGCCGATCGAGCCGTTCGTCGTCAAGCCTGCCGTGGGCGCCGGCTCGATTGGGGCGGCCCGGTACGAGCCCGGGGACGAGCAGGCCGAGGCACACGCGCGTGCCCTGCAGGGGGAGGGCCACACCGTGATGGTCCAGCCCTACTTCACTTCGGTCGACGACGTCGGCGAGACGACTCTCCTCTATGTCGGGGACGCGTTCTCGCACGCTGTCCACAAAGGGCCGTTGCTGACGCCGGGCGGGCCACCGGAGGAGGGCCTGTACGTCGAGGAGACGCTCATGCCTGCGCAGCCTTCGGCCGCTGAGCTGGCCCTTGGCGAGCGAGCGCTCGACGCCGTGCCGTTCGATCGCCTGGGACTGCTCTATGCCCGCATCGACCTGATCCCGGCCGCCGACGGTGGTCCGGTCGTGCTCGAGGTCGAGCTCACCGAGCCGTCACTCTTCCTCGGTTACGCCGACGGAGCCGTCGAGCGCTTCGCGGGCGCAATCTCCGTCGCTAGCGGCCGCGGCTGACCACGAGGTTGACGCGCGTGCCGTCGCGCACCCTCCTGCCCGCGCGTGGGCTCTGCCCGACGACTCGGCCCTTCGCCCGACGCGACCGGGCCCTGCGGATGCGTCCCACCGAGCAGCGCGCGCGCCTGATCGCCGTTCGGGCAGTCGCGAGCTTCTTGCCCACGACCCGGGGGACCCGGCACTTGCGCGCCGGAGGTGGCGGGGGGCACGCCGGCTCACAGGGCGATGGATCCGGGGGCGGCGGACCGGGGCCGGGTGGAGGACCCGGGGGCGGTGGTACCCCGCCTTCCGCGAACGCTGCCGCCTCGATCGGGAAGGGTCCACTCTCCACGTAGCGTGCCCAGACCGCGACCGCATTCCCCGAGCCGTCGAAGGCGACATCGGGGAAACTGCCGCCGCTCCCGGAGATCGACATCGGCGCGGTCCAGATACTGGTAGCGACGTCGCGAAAGGAGACCTGGATCAACGCGTCGAGGCGACTGCTCGCGGCGCGCGACCAGAGCACGAGCGCGTCTCCCGCGAGGTCCACCGCGACGACCGGGTCCAGGTTTTCGCTTCGCTGCGAAAGCTCCTGCGGCGCCTGCCAGGACCCTCCGGGGACCCGATAGGCGGCTCGCACCCAGGGGCTTCCATCCCATTGCTCCCAGGCGGTGACGAGGTTCCCGGCTGGATCGACGGCCAGCCCGGCATGGGAGATGCCCTGGATGTACCCGTAGACCCGGCCCGTCGCAATGGTGTCGGGCGGCTCCCAGCCCGCGGAGCCGAACGGCCGCGAAGCGCTCTCGAGAGCCATCACTTGGTCCTGTCTCATCCGCGACCAGAGCGCCGTTGCGTTCCCCGCACCGTCCACGGCCACCCTTGGAAAGACGCTGAAGATGTAGGCCGGGCCCGACAGCGTTGCCGGAGGCGCCCAGATGCCGTCCGAGCCGCGCACTGCAGCCTGGATGGCGTAGTCGCCCGGCCATGCGGACCACACCGCGACGGCCGAGCCGTCGGGCTGCACGGCGATGTCCGGGTTCGCTCCTCGCCCGATCTCAACAGAGGGCTGCCACTCACCACTAGACGCCGGGCGCACGGAAGTCTCGATCCGGAGATCTCCGTAGCCGACGGGCCTGTACCAGATCGCAGTCGCACTGCCGTCGCCGGCGAACGCCACGTGGGCGCCCAAGGGCCACCCGGTGCCCGGGGCCGAGATCGCCTGAGAAGGTAGCCATGAGCCGCCGGCGGGCTTCACAGCCGCATGGACGACGTAGTCGCGCCCCTCCCAGACCACGACCACGTTTCCGGAACCATCGACAGCAACCTCAGGGGGTACGTACGCTCCCCCGCCAAGGTCCTGTGGTGCCGACCACGTGCCTGAGGTGCGAATCGCGGCTTGGACCGACTCGCTCCCGATCCAGGCCACCGCCGCGGTCCCGTCGGCGTTGACGGCGATCTTCGGCTGGATTCCGCCCATTCCGATCTGGACGGGTGGGTGCCAGCCACGCACAGCATGTCCGGGAGAAGCGAAAGAGAGCGCCGCGACAACGACGGCGGCGGCGATCCCCCCGTGCGCGCGCCTGAACATGGCTTAGCGGCCGCGGCTGACCACGAGGTTCACGCGGGTGCCGACGCGCACCCTCCTGCCCGCGCGCGGGCTCTGACCCACGACCCGGCCCTTCGCCCGACGCGACCGTGCCCTGCGGATGCGCCCCACAGAGCAGCGCGCGCGCCTGATCGCCGTTCGGGCAGTCGCGAGCTTCTTGCCGACGACGCGTGGAACCCGACAGAGGCGTGGAGGAGGAGGAGGAGGAGGAGGAGGAGGAGGCTCTGGGGGTGGGGGCGGCGGGGGTGGTGGAGGTGGCGGTTGTGGGGGCGGCGGGGGTTGTGGCGGTGGAGGCGGCACTGGCGGGGGCGGAGGAGGCTGGCCGATGAAGATCGTTTGCGAGGCGGTTGACTCGTTCCCCAGCGAGTCCTCGGCGCGGACCGAGACGACGTACGTGCCTTCCGCGTAGATATGGGAGACCTGGTTGCCCGTCGCCTCTTCCCCGTCGCCGAACGACCAGGTCGCCTCGCCGATCACGTCCGACCAGACATCGAGCAGGAAGACCGAGAACGAGACCGGGACGCCCGGCTCCGCCTGCCCGGGGATCGAAAGCTCATCCAGCAAGGGCCCGGCCCCGTCGTACGCGGCGGCCTGGACGAAGGCCCCCGGTCGGACCCAGGTCGCGATCCCGTTTCCCGCAGGGTCGGCGGCGACACTGATGTCCCCTGCCGCGACTTCGGGCGACGAGATTTCCTCGGAGGGTTGCCAGCCGCCGCCGCTTGGACGGATCGCCGCCTGCGCCACGTACTCCAGACCGTCGTCAAGGGGCAACTCGGGACCCGGGATCGGAGCGGGCGGAGGCGGAGGCGGCTGGGTCGTGCGCTGCCAGACGGCGATCGCGTTACCCGCAGCATCCAAGGCAATCCGAGGCCAACGATGGGTGCAGCAGCCCTGGCTGAGAGTCTGGATCTGAGACCAGGAGCCCCCTGGGGGAAGCACTCCTCCCTCGATGATGCTCTGCGACCCGCCCCCTTGCCACACGCCGATCGCGTTTCCCGCCTGGTCGAGCGCGACGTCCATGCTGTTGTTGCTGCCACCTGAGACGTACGTCGCGACCTCCCATTCTCCGGTCGAGATTGGGCGCCTGGCCCGGCGACCCACGCGCTGAAACCCTGTCGCCGATGGAACAGGACGACGGCGTTGCTCTCAGGATCGAGTCCTACGGAGGCGTCCCAGGCGGCGTTGATTCCGCCACCTTCGAAGATTGTCTGCGGCGGTCCCCAGGCTTGAGTCTCAGCGCTCCGAAACGAAGACTTCAGTGTTCCGTCGTCGATCGTCCAGACGACGATCGCGTCACCTCTGGCGCTCACGGCAAGCTTCGGCTCGTAAACCGAGGCGGGCGGAACCGTGACGTCCTCCCGCGGGCCCCAGGCACCGGTCTCGACCGGCCGGACAGATCCTTGAATCGACTGTTCTCCCGCCCGAGCGCGGGCCCAGATCGCGAACGCGCCGCCGGCGGCGTCGACGGCGATCGACGGAGCTTGCGCGGTGTCCAGCGTCGACGAAAGGGTTTCCGGAGGCTGCCACATCCCGCCGACAAGTCTCACCGCAGCCTGCACGACACCGGACTGCAGCCAGACCGCAAACGCCGTGCCTGCACGTGTGACGGCAATGCTCGGGCTCGTTCCACCGGGATCGGAGATCGTCACGGGAGACTCCCACGCGCCGGCGTCGACGGGCCGGGCCGCGCTGACGACCCCTTGGTTGCTTCGCCAGACAGCGAAGATGCTGCCCCGGGCATCGGTCGCGACCGACGGAGCGGATACGTCGCCCGGAGTTGGGGTCACGTCGTGAGCCGGAAGCCACTCTCCCTCCGCGGCCGCAGGCGACGCTGCGGCGAGCGCGAGGACGAGAACGACGGTTCCGCGCACCAAGCGGCACATGCCAGTTGTCGTATCACAGTCGCCCGCCTTCTCAAACTGCGCGAGCGGCCTGTTGCACGGCGCGCAGCCAGCGTTTCCTGATCAGAGCCGAAAAGGGGCCGACGACGAACCAGTACCGCCGGAACGCCGGGCGTGCCTGTTCGTCCATCACCTGCACGCGCGTCTCGGTTGTCAGGCGCGACCCTCCGGGGATCCGTTCTGCCCGGAAGTCGGCGGCGGCCTTGATGGTCCCGGGCACAGCCGCGCGCCACGCCTCGGCGTCGTCCAGATGGACGAGCCCTCCACGGGGCCGCCAGACGGCGCCGACCGCGCCCACGACCCACTCGGTCGGGGTCTCACCGAGCACGACAAACCGGTGGGCGGCGAAGAAGCCTTCGATCGTCTCGTCGCGAGCTGTCATCCCGCGGGCGGTGACGAGTGCCCGGACGATCCCGTCCGGAGCCGCGGGCGCGCTCCGCGCGAGCTCGAGCGCTCGCTCAGGCCCGACCGGCAAAGCGATGTCATGCCTCTCGCCGACGTCGTACTCGGGCAGCCACTCGTCGATCAGCGCCACGCCGCGAGCCTAACTCTCCTTCTCAGCCATGTCCGGTGTCAGACACCGGACATGGCAAAAAGAGAGGGCGCCTCGAGAGGCGCCCTCGTCATTCCTTCTGGTCTTGGCTCTAGGCGGGCGTGTCGGCCGGCTCGTCGCCGCCCTCGTCGCCGCCGGTGCCGCCGCCGCCGTTCCCGCCGCCTTCGTCAGGCGTGTCCGGGGTGTCCGGGGCCGGGGTTTCCGGAGTGTCCGGGGCCGGGGTTTCCGGAGTTTCCTGTTCCCACTGCGACATCTGATTCTCCTTTCGAGGTTGACGCACCGCGCGTGCGCGGGCGCATCTTCGCTTTTTCCGCCAAACGGAGTCTGCCGAAACATAGGAGGGTCTGGCGAAATACAATGCTGAGCCCCCGGGCCGCGCTGCTCGCCCCGAGGGCGGGTCCTCAGTCGCACCCAGGCTACTAGCCTGGGTGCTCCCTGCGTCCGCGCCCTCGGAACGACCATCGCGCCCCGGCGACGAGCAGTATTCCGCCAAACCCTCCTAAGCTAGGCTCTTGGCGTGGAACCACTGGTCGACTCCTGGGAGCGCGAGATCCACAGCGTACGGGTCTCGGTCACGGACAAGTGCAACTTTCGCTGCCGCTACTGCATGCCGGCGGACGGGCTCGAGTGGCTCCCCCGCGACGAAGTCCTGAGCTACGAGGAGATCGCACGCCTCGTGCGCGTCCTGGCCTCGATGGGCGTCGACGAAGTTCGGCTGACCGGCGGCGAGCCGCTCGTGAGGCGTGATCTGCCCGTGCTCGTCTCGCTCCTCTCGGAGACCCCGGGCGTGCGCGATCTCTCGTTGACGACGAACGGCGTCCTGCTCGACCGCCTAGCCGGGCCGCTCGTCGAAGCTGGCCTCACCCGGCTGAACGTCTCCCTCGACTCGCTCTCGCATGTGCGCTTCGCCGAGATCACCCGCCGGGACGCGCTCGACCGCGTGCTCGCCGGCCTCGCGGAAGCGGAGCGCTACCCGGAGCTGCGGCCGATCAAGGTCAACTGCGTGGCGATCCGCGGCTTCACGGAGGAGGAGGTGCCGGCGCTCGCCGAGCTCGCCCGGCGCAAGCCGTACGTCGTCCGCTTCATCGAGTTCATGCCCCTCGACGCCGACGAGGCCTGGCGCGAGGACGAGGTGCTGACCGGCGGCGAGATCCGCGCGCTGATCGAAGAGCGCTGGCCGCTCGAGGAGATCCCGGCGAAGGCGTCCTCGACGGCTCGCCGCTTTCGCTTCGTCGACGGCGCGGGCGAGATCGGGTTCGTGAACCCCGTGTCGGAACCGTTCTGCTCGAGCTGCGACCGGATCCGCCTGACCGCCGACGGCCAGCTTCGCACCTGCCTCTTCTCGCGCCGCGAGTGGGACCTGAAGGCGCCGCTCCGAGACGGTGCGAGCGACGACGAGGTCGCCGAGCTGATCCGCTTCGCCGTCCGCCACAAGGAGCTGAAGCACAAGATCAACGACCCGGGCTTCGTACGCGCCTCGAGGTCGATGTCGCAGATCGGCGGTTAGCAGCTAGCGGACGCCGAGCCGCACGCGGTAGCCGAGGAACATCTCGACCTCACGGTCGCCGAGAACGCGCGCCGACACTTCCCGCAAGGCGGCGAGTCCGATCTCCTCCTCGGTCACGCCCTCCTTCAGCAGCACCGTCATCGGCCCGAGGCTGAGCGCCATGCCGACGATGCGCTCGGCGCTCCCGCGCTCGCGCGAGTGAAGGACGATCTCGCGAACGAAGCGGAAATGGCCGCTGGCGCGGATCTGCTCGAGGTGCCCTTCCTTCGAGTAGCGCATCTGACCGCGCGGCCCCGCGCGCAGGCGGCCCACGCGCCCGAGCATCTCCTCGTACGCGGCCTCGATCTCCGGATGGACGACGGGTGGCCAGTCGTAGTCGTACGCCGCGAAGACACCGCCCGTCCGCAGGATGCGCGCCGCCTCGGCGAGCGTCGGCTCCGGCTCCATCCAGTGGAAGGCCTGCGAACAGGTGACGACGTCGGCCACACCGTCCGGCAAGCCGGTCTCCTGAGCGAACCCCTGGACAAAGCGAACACCCCCAAGAGACTTTGCAACAGTCTGTTGCAAAGCCTGGGAGGTGGCTTCCGCGTGGGCGCGCATCTCCGGGCTCGCCTCGATGCCCACAACTTCGTCGGCGCGGTCAGCCCAGGCCCGCGTGGACAGGCCGGTTCCGCTACCGAGGTCGACCACGATGCGCGGCCGCTCCACCTGTGCCTCGAGACACAAGACGTCGAGCAGCGCCGGCGGCGGAGAGGGGCGATGCGAGTCGAAGCCGGCGGCGAAACCGTCGCCTGAGTAGCCGGAAGAGCGCAGAAGGCGCTCGGAGTAGTGCTCGATCAGATCCTCCGAGTACTCGGTCAAACCGCAAGTAAGTCTAGAATCCCGACCCGTGTCCGGTATTGCCTCGGCCGCCCGAGTCCGGATCCTTCCGCACGGGCCTCTAGACTTCGTTCGCCAGTTCGCGATCTGGTTCGGCTTCCTGTACGCGTACAAGTACACGCGCGGGGTCGCTGACCGCGATCCGTTCCAGGCATTTCACAACGGGCTGGCCATTGCCGACGTCGAGCACCGGTTCACCGGGTTGTGGGAGCTCTCGCTCCAGAGCTTCGTCGCCTCTTCCGGCCTCCTGCTCGAGCTAACCTCGTGGACGTACTGGCACTCCCAGTTCACGGTGCTCGGGCTGTCGCTCCTCTGGATCTATCTCCGGCGGAACGAGTCGTTCGTCCGGGTGCGGAACACGCTCCTGCTCGCCAACGTCATCGGTCTGGTCGGATTCGTCCTCGTCCCCACCGCCCCGCCGCGCATGTTCCCGGAGCTCGGCTTCGTGGACACGCTCGCGGGCTTCGGCATCAACCACGACAGCGCGATCGTTCGCGCCGACGCGAATCCCTACGCGGCGATGCCCAGCCTGCACGCGGCCGACGCCCTGATCATCGGGGTCGCGTTTGCGTTGATCGTTCGCTCTCGCTGGCTGAAGGCGCTCTGGCTCATGTGGCCGGCGTGGGTCTGGTTCTCCGTGATCGCGACCGGAAACCACTTCTGGCTGGACATCCTTGCCGGCATCGTCGTGGCCGCGGCCGCCGCTGCGCTCGTCAACTACAAGTACCTTCGGCGCACCATCTCGCCGGCTCCGGCCTAGCGCCTTGACGAGTCCCTCGCGTTCCTGGGGCGCCGCTGGCGGCGGGAGGCAAGCGCGCGGCGCGCAGGACAGTACAGCTAGTACGGACAAGCGCCGCGCGCGCAGCATCCTGCCGCCAGCGGCGTCAGGCCTCCGCGGAGCCCGGCTCCGCCGGGCGTGAGCGGAGGCCGACCAGGGGCGCGAGAGGGGCTTGGGCGCCTGAAAGCCGGGTATACGGGAGGAGCTCGCCGGCTTGCTGCGCGCTCGATGGAGGGCCTCGCGCGCACCCGCGTGTCACCGAATGCATTGACTGCGGCCGGAGTCTTCCTCTGCGCCGCCGCTGCCGTCATCGTCTACTTCGAGTACCGGTCCGAGCTCGTTGCCTTCTGGCTCGGAGCAGCGCTGTTCGTGATCGGCTCGGTTCTCGACATCCTCGACGGAGCGCTCGCCCGCCGCAGCGGGAAGGGAACACCCTTCGGGGCGTTCCTCGACTCGACCACGGATCGCATCAGCGAGGGGTTCATGCTCGGCGCGATCGCTCTCGTCTTCTCGCGCGACGGAGACCAGCTCGCGGTCGCGTTCACCTTCGCCGCGGTCTCCGGCTCGTTCCTCGTCAGTTACACGCGTGCCCGGGCCGAGGCTCTCGGGCTGAAAGGAGATGTCGGGATCGGAAGCCGTGCGGAGCGGGTCGTCGTCATCGTCGCCGGGCTCGTGCTCGCACCTTGGGGCGCGCTGCCCTGGGCGATCTACCTCTTGACCGCAACTGCATGGATCACGGTCCTGCAGCGAGTGCTAGCAGTCCGCGCGCAGCTCGACGGTCGGTGATAATCTGCTAGCAGCAGTTCAACTGCTAGCAGAATGGCAAAACGAGATCAGAAGAGCATCCTCGTCCGGATGCCCAAGGCTCTGAAGAGGCGGCTCGCGCGCGAGGTCGCCCGCCGCGACAGCACCCTCAACGACGTCGCGGTCGATCTTCTGGCCTCCGAGTTCAGCGTGGACTTCACGCCGAGCGGCCGGAGAGGGCCAGTGCCGGGCGACACCGGCGCAGTCCTCCTGCGTGTCCCACCCGAGCTCAAGCGGCAGCTCGACGCTGCAGCGCGCGAGCGCCGAACCAGCACGAACAAGGTCGTCGTCGCATCACTCTCCGAGCGGCTTGACGTTTCCACTCCACGAAAGGAAGCAATGCCTCGAAGAAACGGAAGCCAGAACGGAAAGGGCCGTGGGAACGGCAAGGTCCGGGTGGCGATCATCGGCGTTGGCAACTGCGCCAACTCGCTCCTGCAGGGCGTCGAGTACTACAAAGACGCAGATCCGGATCAGTTCGTCCCCGGGTTGATGCACGTGGACCTGGGCGGCTATCACGTCCGCGACGTCGAGTTCACCGCCGCGTTCGACGTCACGAAGGCGAAGGTCGGCAAGGACCTCGCCGACGCGATCTGGGCCGAGCCCAACGACACGATCAAATTCGCCAACGTGCCCAAAACCGGGATCACGGTCTCGCGGGGGATGACTCACGACGGGCTCGGCAAGTACATCGCCGAGGTCGTCGAGAAGGCGCCCGGCGACACGGACGACGTCGTCAGCATCCTCAAGGAGACGGGCACCGACGTCGTCGTGAACTACCTCCCGGTCGGCTCGGAGGAGGCGACGAAGTGGTACACGGAGCAGATCCTGAACGCGGGCTGCGCGATGGTGAACTGCATGCCGGTCTTCATCGCCAAGGGCGGCTACTTCCGCGAGCAGCTCGAGGAGCGCGGCCTGCCGATCATCGGCGACGACATCAAGTCGCAG
>CAZQAG010000074.1:0-11221 GCA_964591295.1 uncultured Gaiellales bacterium
CTCAAAGGGGGCCCGGATGTCCTCTCAGGCGTTCACAACGTGTGTAGGCGTGTCAGCTAGCGCAAAGGCCCGGCCGCCTGGGCCCGGAGCTGCGAGAAGACGTCGGCCATCTCGAGGGCGCTTCGCACCGCGTCCGCCGCGCGGTCGATCCGCTCCTCGGCCTGCTCGCGACTCTCGACCGTGAGAACTCCGAATGCGACCGGCACGCCGGTCTCGATCGCCGCCAGCTGCAGGCCGCTCGCAGCCTCCCCGGCGATCAGGTCGAAGTGCGGCGTCTCGCCCCGGATCACACAGCCGAGCGCGACGATGCACGCATAGCGGCGCGTCTTCGCGAGGGCCATTGTGGCCAGCGGAAGCTCGAAGGCGCCCGGGACGGGCATGACCATGATCGCCTCGCGCGGCACGCCGACCTCCTCCAGCTCGGCGAGGGCCCGCTCGAGCAGACGATTCGTGATGTCGCCGTTGTAGCGGCTGACGACGATCCCGACCGCTCTGCGCCCGTCGGCGCCCCCCGCGAGAACGCCATAGCCCTCGGGAATGCGAAGCTCGCCCTCGGCGTGCTCGGCCGCGGCCTCCGGCGGGGGCTCGGGAGGCCTCAGGGCGGGGGCCTCCCCGTCGGCCTCGCCGTCGGTCGCCGGTTCCGGCTTCACGGGGACCTCGGGAGCCTGCGGGCGCCCCATCTCGCCGAGGCGAGACTCGATTTCGTCGATGCGATCGCTCATTCGTCGGCCGGTTCGGCTTCGAAGCGGAGATCCTGGTGGTGCAGCCGGTGACCTAGCTTCTCACGCTTCGTCTCGAGATAGCGACGGTTCTCGTCGGTCGGCTCGGTCTCGATCGGCACCTGCTCGACGACGGTGAGCCCGAAGCCCTCGATTCCGGTCAGCTTCTTCGGATTGTTCGTGAGGATCCGGATCGTCGTCAGCCCGAGGTCGGAGAGGATCTGGTTGCCGATCCCGTACTCGCGCGCGTCGGCCGCGAAACCGAGCTCGAGGTTCGCCTCGACCGTGTCCAGGCCCTCCTCCTGGAGCTCGTAGGCCTTCAGCTTGTTCAGCAGGCCGATTCCGCGCCCTTCCTGGGTCATGTAGAGGAGGACACCGCAGTCCTCGGCAGCGAGGCGGGAGAGCGCCTGCTCGAGTTGCTCGCCGCAGTCACAGCGCAGCGAGTGGAAGACGTCTCCTGTCAGGCACTCCGAGTGCACGCGGACCAGCACGTCCTCGGCGCCGTCGACATCGCCGCGAACGAGGGCGACGTGGTGCTTGCCCGTCAGCTTCTCCCGAAACGCGATCGCCGTGAACTCTCCGTGTGCGGTCGGCAGGCGGACTTCCGCTGTGCGCTCGATCAGCTTCTCCGTGCGGCGCCGGTACTCGATGAGGTCGGCGACGGTGACGAGCTTGATCCCGTGCTGCTCGCAGTACTCGACGAGATCGGGAACGCGCGCCATCGTTCCGTCTTCCTTCATCACCTCGCACACGACTCCGGCCGGGTTCACGCCGGCCAGCCGGGCGAGATCGACGGCCGCTTCCGTTTGGCCGGCGCGGACGAGCACGCCTCCGTCTCGCGCCCGGAGCGGGAAGACGTGCCCGGGCTGGATGACGTCGTGCGGGCCCTTCGTCGGGTCGATCGCGACCTGGATCGTGACCGCGCGATCCTGCGCGGAGATCCCGGTGGTGACGCCCTCGCGCGCTTCGATCGAGACCGTGAACGCCGTCTGCAGCGGCGCCTCGTTGTTCTCGGCCATCTGGCGTAGGCCGAGCTCGTCGCAGCGGTCCTCCGTCAGGCAGAGGCAGATGAGCCCGCGCGCGTGCATCGCCATGAAGTTGATCGCCTCGGGGGTGGCGAACTGCGCCGCGATCGTCAGGTCGCCTTCGTTTTCACGGTCTGCTGCGTCCACGACGACGACGAACTTGCCCTGCCGGATGTCCTCGATCGCTTCTTCGATCGTGGCAAAGGAAGTCGTGGTCTCGGGCACCGTCTGCGTCATGTGCGGGAAATCGTATCGGGGTGGATGAGCTTCTCGACGTACTTGGCCAGCACGTCCACTTCCAGATTCACATCGTCGCCTGCCGCCAGGCTGCCGAAGGTCGTCTCCTCGAGCGTGTGCGGGACGAGGGCGACCTCGAATGCGCCTTCGCGTAGCGCCGAGATCGTGAGGGACACGCCGCCGAGTGCGATCGAGCCTTTCTCGACGCAGTAGCGGAGGAGCTCGGGCGGCGCCTCGACCCACATCCGCGCGCCCTCCTCCTCCGGTTCGACCGACGCAACGCGGCCGACTCCGTCGACGTGGCCCTGGACGTAGTGGCCGCCGAGGGGCTCGCCCGCCCGGGTCGCAGTCTCGAGGTTCACCTCGTCGCCGGGCTCGAGCCGCCCGAGCGTGGTTCGGCTGAGCGACTCCGGGACGGCCGTGACCGAGAAGCTGCCGCCGGAGACCGCGGTTGCGGTCAGGCAGCAGCCGTCGATCGAGACCGAATCGCCGATCCCGAGGCGGGCCGACGTGCCGGGCGCGTCGATCCGGAGGTGCCGAGTGTCTTCGCCGCCCTCGACGGCGGCAACGCGCCCTCGCTCTCGGACGATGCCGGTGAACACGAGAGACAGGCTACAAGCGCCCACCAGATTCACACTTCCGGCACGGTCCCGTCACCTCCATTCGACTTAGCAACAGTCTGTTGCAAAGTCGGTTAGGGAAGCGGTGCGCGGACTTACTCGCCGAGCGCCAGTGCTTCGAGCGTCTCGCGGACGACCATCTCGAGCTCGCCCCGCTCGCCCGGCTTCGCTTGCGACAGGAGCTCGGTCAGCTCGGCAAGCGCCTCGGCCTGACCGGGCGCGAGGCCGTCCGCATCGCTCTCCTCGATTCCGCGAAGGAGCTCTGCGTTGCCCAGGTGGCGCCCGAGCCATTGGGAGATCAGCCTGATTATTCGGTCGTCGGTGCGCATTTCGGGCTCAGGGCTCGTGGACGTAGGCGGTCACGACGACATCTTCTCCAACCGGCCGCGTGCTCATTCGCGTGAGCGTCACGGGCGACTGCAGCGCCGAGACGAGACCCGGCCCGTCGCCGGAGAGCTTCGGGGCGACGAAGAGCATCAGCTTGTCGACGAGGCCGGCGGCGAAGAACGACGCGGCGAGCGTGGGGCCACCTTCGAGCAGGAGCGACTGCACCCCCTCTTCGGCGAGCCGCGCGAGCTCCTCCTCCAGGGGCCCGGTGAGCAGCTCGAGCGCGGAGCCCTCCGGCAGCGGCCCCCGGCCGAAGGCAAGGCGCCGAGGCTGGCGCACCGCGTCCACGCCGCGGGCGTCGAGGCCGGGGTTGTCAGCGCGAACGGTGCCCATGCCGACCGCAACGGCGTCGGAGGCGGCCCGCAGCTCGTGGACGAGCCGGCGGCTCTCGTCGCCGGAGACCCAACGCTCTCCGGGCACCGTCATCCGCCCGTCGAGCGTCACGGCCGCCTTGTACGTGACGAAGGGCCGCCTCTTTGACACCCAGGTTCGCCAGGCTTCGTTCTGGGCCCGCGCCTCGAAGGAGTCGACGAGCTCGACCTCGACCCCCGCCGCCCGCAGCCGATCGAGCCCGCCTCCGTGCTTCGGGTGAGGATCGAGCGCGCCGGCGACGACGCGGGTGACGCCGGCCTCGAGAACTGCGTCCACGCACGGCGGAGTGCGCCCGTGGTGGGAGCATGGCTCGAGCGTCACGTAGAGCGTGGCGCCGCGAGCGCCTTCTCCCGCCGCCCCGAGAGCCATCGCCTCGGCATGCGGCCCGCCTCTCCGCTCATGCCACCCCTCACCGACGACCTCGCCGTCGCGCACGACGACCGCTCCGACGACGGGGTTCGGATGCGTCGTTCCGCGCCCGCGCTCGGCGAGGCCGAGCGCCCGCTCGAGCATCAGGAAATCGCCTGGGCGAGGCCCCGGTATGCCTCGGCGATGTCCTCTTGCCCGAAGACGCTCGTGCCGGCAACGAGGAGGTTCGCGCCGGCTTCGCGAACCTCGGCCGCGTTGTCGGGCCCGACCCCCCCGTCCACCTGCACGTGGATCTCGTCGGCCAGCCGCTCGCGTAGGCGCCGAATGCGCGGAATCGCCTCGGGCATGAACGGCTGCCCCGAGTAGCCGGGGTGGATGCTCATGCAGAGCACGAGGTCGACGAGCCCCCCGGCCACCGCAACGACGTCGTCCGGATCGGTCCCGGGGTTGAAGGAAACTCCGACTCCGAGCTCGAGCTCGCGCGCCTGCCGGATCACGCCCGGGAGGTCCTCGCAGGCCTCGTAGTGGACGGTGACGCTGTCGCCGCCGGCCTCGGCAATCTGCCGGAAGTGCTTCTCCGGGCTCTCGACCATGAGATGACAGTCGAGCACGCCACCGACCCGGTGGACGATCGGGGAGATCGACTTGAGGACGATCGGGCCGATCGTGATCGGCTCGACGAAGTGCCCGTCGCCGACGTCGAAGTGGAAGATTCGCGCATCCGCCTGCAGGAGAGCCTCGATCTGCTCCCCGAGCCGCGAAAAGTCCGCCGCGTAGAGCGACGGCTCGATCTCGGCGATGCGCACCCACTCGTTCCAGCCCATCCCCGGATCCTCTCAGCCGCGCAGGCCGCGGAGGTATTCGTCGCCGGTCATGCGGCGCTTTCCCTCGGGCTGCACCTCGAGCAGCTCCAGCCCTCCGGCAGTCAGCTTCGACTCGGCATCGGCCGGGGCAGCCCGCCACACGGTGAGCATTCGGCCGTCGACGACGCCACGGGCGCCGATGTGTGGCGAGAGCGCGCGGATCTGGTTGAGGAGCGCTTCGGCGGGCCGATCCCAGTCGAGGTCCCGGTCGGCAGCAGTCAGCCGCTCGGCGTACGTCGCGCCATCCTCGAGCTGTGGGCGGAACGCCGGCGCTCCGAGGACTCCTTCCAGGAGCTCTGCGGCGAGCGCTCCCGCCTTCGCATACACGGCTCCGGCGTCGTCTTCCGCCTCGATCGAAAAGGCTCGTTGCGCCGCAATCGGGCCCGCGTCGAGCTCCGCGGTCGTCCGATGGATCGTCACGCCGCTCTCGGCATCGCCCGCCATGATCGACCTCTCCACCGGCGCGGCTCCCCGCCAGCGAGGAAGCAGTGACGGGTGGACGTTCAGCCAGAGCGTGCGCTGGAGTAGGACCTCGGGGATCAGCGCGCCGTAGGCGGCGACGACAACCGCCTCGACACCGGCGACGTCCGTTGATTCGTCCAGCTTCTCGGGCTGGCGCACCTCGATGCCGAGTCGCTCGGCGACCTCCTTCGCCGGTGGCGCGCCCACTCGCCGACCTCGTCCCTGAGGCCGGTCCGGCCGCGTGATGAGGAAGGAAACGTCGTGCTTCTGGCTCAGACGTTCGAGCACGTCCGCTCCGAGGGGCGCCGTCGCGGCGACGCCAATCTTCAAAGCGCGGCTGCCTGCCGCAAAACGGCAAGCGCCTCGCGGCGGCCCTCGGGCGTCGTCCGGTCGACGATGAGGACGCCGTCGAGATGGTCGACCTCGTGTTGAGCAACGCGGGCAGCGAGGCCCTCGAGCTCGAGCTCGACGGGCTCGCCGTCGGCATCCCGCGCCTCGACGCGAAGCGTGACGGAGCGCTCGACGGGAACGACCACCCCCTGCAGCGAAAGGCAGCCCTCGGTGTCCTCCTCGGTTACCTCCGAACGATCGACGATCGTCGGGTTGACGAGCACACGCGGCTCGTCCTCGTCGTCGGCATGCAACACGACCACGCGCCGGAGAATGCCCACCTGTGTCGCCGCCAAGCCGACCCCGCGTGCGTCCTGCATCAGCCGAGTCATGCGCTCGACGAGCTGCGCGAGATCCGCGTCGAAGTCCTCCACCTCCTGAGCCCGCAGGCGCAGCACCGGGTCCGGGTACTGCCGGATCTGGGCGAGCGCAAGCCGCCGGGTAGCCTCGACCTGGGGATCGAGCTCGTCGGTTGCGACTCGTTCTTCTTCGGCCACGATTCCGAGTCTAGTCAGACGCTTTGCGGGTCCACGTCGACGACCGCGGACAGGTTCGCTTCGCGCATCGCGGGCGCCCCTGCGCCCAGGAGCTTCGCGGCGCGGGAGGCCACCTCGCGCGGGCGCTCGGTCTTCGCGACGAGCTGTGCCCGGTAGCGACCACGCACGCGAAAGAGCTCCGCCGGGCCAAGGAGGTCTCCGGCGATGCCTGCCAGCCCTTCGGCCAGCTCCCTCCCGGCCTGCATGACGTCGTCGCGGTCCGGTCCCGAGACGAGCACCCGGACGATGTGCCGAAACGGCGGGTAGCCGAGCTCCTTCCGTCGGGCGAGCTCCCCTTCCAGGAAGCCTTCAACGTCGTGCCGCGCCGCGAGCGCGACGGCGCGGGACTCGGGCTGGAAGCTCTGGACGATCACCCGGCCGGGCGCGTCGCGTCCACTCCTTCCTGCGAGCTGGGTGACGAGCTGAAACGTTCGCTCCTCCGCGCGGAAGTCCGGGACGCCCAGCCCCGTATCGGCGTCGATCACCGCCGCGAGCGAGACACCCGTGAAGTGGTGGCCCTTGGCGACGATCTGCGTTCCGACGAGCACCGCGCGGTCGGCAGCAGCAAAGCGGCGCAGCGTTTCCATGAGCGCCCCCCGCTCGGCGACGGCGTCGGCGTCCAGCCGGAACCGCTCCAGCTCCGGGACGCGTTCCTCCAGCTCACGCTCGAGTCGTTGCGTCCCCGCGCCGATCCGCGCCAGCTCGACGGAGCCGCACTCAGGACAGGCCTCGGGCATGGGCTCGACGAACGCACAGTGGTGGCAGTGCAGGTGCTCGTCACGGTGGAGGACGAGCGCGACGTCGCAGTTCGGGCAGCGTCGCGTCTCGCCGCAGGCCCGACAGTGCAGTGCGGGCGCTACGCCACGCCGATTGAGCAGCAGGATCGCCTTCCCCCCAACCTCGGCGAGCTTGCCGAGCTCGGCGAGAAGCGGAGCCGAAAGCGGGTAGCCGGCCTCCCCCCGCAGGTCGACGATCCTCACAGGCGGCAGCTCGGCGCCGACCCTCTCGCCGAGGTCGAGCCGCTCGAGCGCCTGCCAGCTCTCGGGCCTGGGTGTCGCGCTGCCGTAGATCGCCACCGCTCCCTCGAGTGAGGCGCGCTTCGCCGCGACCGTTCGCGCGTCGTAGCGCGGATCCGACTCCTGTTTGTATGCGGCATCGTGCTCCTCGTCGACGCAAATGAGCCCGAGCCGCGGCAGAGGAGCGAAGGCCGCCGAGCGCGCCCCGATCACGATCGGCGCCTCGCCCGAGGCGATCCGTTCGCGCTCGTCTCGGCGCTCGGCCTCGGTCAGAGACGAGTGGAGGATCGCCACCCGATCGCCGAAGCGCGCTCGGAACCGGCCGACCGTCTGTGGTGCCAGCGCGATCTCCGGGACGAGGACGATCACGCCGAGCCCCCGCTCGAGCGCGTCACCTGCGGCCTGGAGGTAGACCTCGGTCTTCCCGCTGCCCGTCGCGCCGTAGAGCAGGAAATGCCCCCCGTCGCCCGCGAACGCCTCGCGAAGCCTCGCGAGCGCGCGCTCCTGCGAGGCCGTCAGGTTCTCCGGCTCGGGCTCGCCCGGAAGCGAATCCCGCTCGGCCGGTTGCGGGAGTTCCTTGCGCCGCTCTCGCTTCGACGGCGCGACGAGGGCGAGGGCCCGGCCGGGAGTCGAGCCGTAGTAGTCCGCGACCCACAGAGCGAGCTCGACCAGCGCGGGCGGAAGCGATTCTTCGAGGCGCTCGATCGGCGCAATCTTGATTCCGGCCGGCGGCTCGTCGGCGACGTCGATCACCACGCCGCGCTGCTTCGCGCCGCCGAGTCGGATCGCCACGACGGCTCCGCGCTCGGCCTCGTCGGGAACCTCGTAGGTGAAGGGACGCGCGAGCGCGCGTGTCGTCACAAGCGGGTAGACCGAGGCGTAACGGCTCACGCCGCCAGACTACGGCTAGGAGGCGACGGGCTTCTTCGCTGGCCGGAGGTAGAAGTAGAGCGTCGGAGCCGCCAGTGCCCCGAAGGCGGCTGCGAGGAGCAACGTGCTCTCCGGGAACAGACCAGCCTCGGCGAACTCATGCAGTCCTTGCGCGACGAGCCACCCAGCGAAGGCGAGCAGCAGGACACTCGTCACCGTGAAGAACTTCCGCAGGTCCAGCCGAGAAGCGCCTCGATAGAACAGATAGCCGAGCAAGATCGCACCCGTCAGCCCGACGACTGCGCTCGTGCCGGCGACGAGCCGATTCGACCCTTCCACCGTCCCGAAGAGGAAGAGAGCGGTCTCGACCCCTTCGCGCAAGACACCGACGAAGGCGACAAGGCCGAGCGCGAACGAGGATCCCATCGCGAGCGCATGCTCCACCTGCCCCTCGAGATCCTTCTTGATGAACCGCGCTTGCCGGCGCATCCAGAAGATCATCCAGGTCAGGAGCGAGGCTGCTACAAGCATGGCACTGCCCTCGAAGATCGCCTCCGAGCGGCCCTCGAGCTCGGCGCCGATCACGAAGAGGAGCGTGCCCGTCAGGACGCTGAGCAGAAGCGCGAGGCCGGCCCCGATCCACACCGGCGTGAATGCCTCGCGGCGACCGGTCCGATTCAGGAACGCGAGGACGATCCCCACGATCAGGGAAGCCTCGAAGCCTTCTCTCAACATCACGAGTCCTGCGCCCAACGGTCCTCCTTCGGTCGAGTGTAAGGGTTACCTTACAGCCAGCGAGGGGCACTATAGTCGAACCGATGGCGCAGCGTCACTCGATCGACGAGTACCTCGAGACGATCTACTTCCTCGCCTTCCCGATCGGCGAGTACAGCCCGCTCTCGGGCGGCTCCCCCACGCTCGCCTCGCGCGTCGCCGAGATGCTCGGCGTCTCGCGCGCCTCGGCCGGCGAGATGCTGAAGCGGCTCGAGAAGGAAGGCCTCGTCCGCCGCGGAGAGCACAAGGAGGCGCTGCTCACTCCGTCGGGCCGCAAGCGCGCCGAGCGCGTCGTCCGCAAGCACCGGATCGTCGAGCGGCTGCTCACCGACTTCATGGGCTACACGGCCGCAGAGGCGCACGTCTACGCCGACGACATCGGCGAGACGTTCTCGGACGACATGGTCGAGCGGATGGAGGAGAAGCTCGGCTACCCCGACCGCTGCCCGCACGGCTGGCCGGTCGACCCGGCTTTCGAGCAGGAGGAGAACAAGGAGCTCACGCCGCTGGCCGCGCTCGAGCCGGGCGGCAACGCGACCATCGTTCGCCTGGCCGAGCACGATGGCGACCTGCTGCACTGGTTCTACGACGAGGGCTTCGTGCCCGGGACGAAGATCGAAGTGCGGGAGGTGCAGCCCGCGGCGGGCCAGTTCACTGTGAAGGTCAAAGGCCGGGAGCAGGCGATCGGCGAGAAGGCGGCAGCGGGGCTCTTCGTCAGGCCCGCCTAATTGGCGGTAAGGACCGTGCGGTAGCCGACGTAACGGCCCTGCGCCTTGAGGTAGCGAAAGTAGGTTCGGCGGCTCATGGGGCCGCGATGGGAGGGAGACGTCCCGTACCGCTCGGTGAGCCGGAGCTCTCGGCCCGGAATGCGTGAGTACTCCCCAATCGTGACTCCGAACCCGGCGACGACCCGGCCGGTCGGCGGGGGACGCGGCGGGCTTGCCGTCGAGTAGTCGAAGAGCGCCGCGGGCTCCGGGCATCCGCCCGTTTGCGGACGGCGGAGCCGGGCAACCCGCGCGATCCAATGGCCGTCCGAATAGCCGATCTTGAAGAGGACACCGGGGCGGCCGAGTGCCCGGCTGCCCTGGATCGCTCGTGGGAACATGGAGCGACCCGGTGGAGCGAGCTCGAGCAGGCGCCGCTCTCCGCCGCAGTCGTCCAGGACGACGACCTCCGCCCGCTGGTACGTGTGGTCGAAGCTGACGTTCCACGAGGCGGTCACCGTTTCACGAGCCGGGTCGTCGTCGAGGTTCATGACTCTGGACGCGCGCTGGGACGAGTGCGCCGCGAGAGCCGCGGGCACAAGCCCAAGGGCAAGAGCCAAGGCGGCGACTGCGCGCATCGCTACACGCGGGCTGCTTCGGTGATGCCCGCGGCGGCGCGTAGCGCGTCGGCCTTGTCGGTGCGCTCCCACGTGAAGTCGTGGTCGTCGCGGCCGAAATGGCCATATGCAGCGGTTTTTGCATAGATCGGGCGCTGGAGATCGAGGTCGCGGATGATCGCGCCGGGTCGCAGGTCGAAGTGCTCGTGCACGAGCTCCTCGATGCGGGCGACCGGGATGCGCTCGGTGCCGAAGGCCTGCACGGCGATCGAGACCGGGTGGGCGACGCCGATCGCATACGCGACGTTCACCTCGATCCGGTCCGCGAGCTCGGCGGCGACGAGGTTCTTCGCCACGTAGCGCGCCGCGTAGGCGGCCGAGCGGTCGACCTTCGTCGGATCCTTGCCGGAGAACGCCCCTCCGCCGTGCCGCGCGGCGCCGCCGTAGGTGTCGACGATGATCTTGCGGCCCGTCAGGCCCGTGTCGCCCATCGGACCGCCGATCACGAACTTGCCGGTCGGGTTCACGTAGACGAACTCACGGTCCTGCAGGCGCTTCGGGTCGTAGAGATCCGCAGGCAGAATCGGCCTCAGGACGCGCTCGACGATGTCCGGCTTGATCAGGTCCTCGGAGCTGATCCCGTCCGAGTGCTGCGTCGAGACAAGGATGCGCTCGATCTCGACCGGTCGCTGGATGTCGTGCTCGTCGACCTCGTAGCGGACGGTCACCTGCGCCTTGCCGTCGGGACGCAGATAGGGCAGGTCGCCTGCCTTGCGCACCTCCGCAAGCCGCTTGCAGATCTTGTGCGCGAGCATGATCGGCAGCGGCATCAGCTCTGGCGTCTCGCGCGTCGCGTACCCGAACATCATTCCCTGGTCGCCGGCCCCGAGCTTGTCGAGCGGGTCGTCGTCGCCCGGGTCGTGCTGTACCTCGTACGAGGCGTCCACGCCCTGGGCGATGTCGGGCGACTGCTCGTCGATAGCGACCACGACGCCGCAGGTGTGCGCGTCGAAGCCCCACTCCGAGTGCGTGTAGCCGATCTGGGTGATTCGATCGCGAACGATGCGCGCGACGTCGACGTAGGTCTCCGTCGTGATCTCGCCGGCGACGACGACGAGGCCAGTCGTGATGAGCGTCTCGCAGGCGACCCGGCCGTTGATGTCGTCCGTGAGCACGGCGTCGAGCACTGAGTCCGAGATTTGGTCGGCGATCTTGTCGGGATGGCCCTCGGTGACGGACTCCGAGGTGAAGAGAAACTCG
>CAZQAG010000075.1:0-10977 GCA_964591295.1 uncultured Gaiellales bacterium
CTAGGTAAGACGCGCCCCGAAGCGTAGTCTTAGAGCGCGCCGCCCGCTGCCTGTGGCGCGCCCGCCTCGGGCGCTCCTTGATCGCCTACGGCGTTGCGGGCGAGGTAATCCTCGGCCAATAGGAGGTTCGTCTCCGCCGCGCGCTCTACGACCGCCAGGAGCGCTGACATGCTCGCAACCTCTTCTCGCTGTTCGGTCAAGAACCAGTGCAGGAACTGCTCGCCGACGAGGTCTCCCTCCTCGCGCGCCAAGGCGGCGAGCGCGGCGATCTGCTCTGTGACGCGCTTCTCCTGCTCCAGCGCGAGCGCGACCGGCGCCCGTGCGTCCGAGAACGTTGTCCGCGGCGCCGCGACAGCCGGGGTCTCGACCGCGTGATCGGAGTCGAGCAGGAACTGGACGATCATCATCGCGTGGTTCCGCTCCTCGACGGCCTGCCGGTAGAAATGCGCTGCTAGCAAGGGCAGCGTCTCGGCGTCGTAGTAGACAGCGATCGCGACGTACTGCTGGGAGGCCGCGAACTCGTGGCCGACCTGCTCGTTCAGCTTGCTGGGAAAGCTCGCCACGGCGCGACTCTACCGCCCCGCCGTCCGCGTATGGCTGCATAATTCGTATACATGGAGCGCAAACGAGTTCTCGTCGCAGGCGCGGCCGGACGCGACTTCCACAATTTCAACGTCGTGTACCGCGGCCGCGAGGAGTACGAGGTCGTCGCCTTCACCGCGACGCAGATCCCGGACATCGCAGGTCGCGTCTATCCCCCGCTCCTGGCGGGTGATCTCTATCCGGACGGGATTCCGATCCACCCGGAGGACGAACTCGGCGCGCTGATCCGCGAGCAAGAGGTCGATGAAGTCGTCTTCTCGTATTCCGATGTGACGCACGAGCATGTGATGCATGTCGCGTCGCTCGCGCTCGCCGCGGGTGCGAACTTCAGCCTGCTTTCTCCTCAAGACACCGCACTTACGTCGTCGAAGCCCGTGGTCGCGATCTGCGCCGTCCGCACGGGCTCGGGAAAGAGCCAGACCACACGCCGCGTGGCTCAACTCCTGCGCGAGGACGGGAAACGCGTCGCCGTCCTTCGGCACCCGATGCCCTACGGCGACCTCACGAAGCAGGTCGTTCAGCGCTTCGCGCGGTACGAGGACCTCGAGGCAGCCGACTGCACGATCGAGGAGCGCGAGGAGTACGAGCCCCACATCGCGGAGGGGAACCTCGTTTTCGCGGGAATCGACTACGCCGCGATCCTGGAAGCTGCCGAGCAGGAGGCGGACGTGATCGTCTGGGACGGCGGCAACAACGACACGCCGTTCGTGAAGCCCAACCTGCACCTCGTCGTCGTCGATCCCCACAGACCGGGTCATGAACTTCGGTACCACCCCGGCGAGACCAATCTGCGCATGGCGCACGTCTGCGTCGTCAACAAGGTGGACAGCGCCGACCAGGCCGGTATCGACGCCGTGCTCGACTCGATCCGGACGCACAATCCCGAGGCGGGGATCGTGATGGCCGCCTCGCCGATCCACGTCGAGGGCGATGCCTCCGAGATCAAGGGCAAGCGGGTGCTCGCGATCGAGGACGGGCCGACGCTGACCCATGGTGAGATGGCCTACGGCGCTGCCGTGCTGGCCGCAAAGACGAACGGAGCCGCCGAGCTCGTCGACCCCAAGCCGCACGCGGTGGGGTCGATCGCCGCCACCTTCGAGGAGTATCCCGGCGTCGGAGCACTCCTCCCGGCGATGGGCTACGGGCGCAAGCAGATGGAGGATCTCGCCGAGACGATCAAGCGCTCCGAGCCAGACCTCGTGCTCATCGGGACGCCGATCGACCTTCGCCGCCTGATCGACTTAGGAGTGCCGGCGATGCGGGTGACGTATCGCCTCGAGGAGATCGGCGAGCCGACGCTGGCCGACGTGCTCGGCGAATACGGCCTGATCGGCGAGCGCGCAGCGATCGTGTGACGGTCGTCGTCGCGCTCGGGGGCAATGCGCTCGGGCGCGGGACGGCCGCCGAGCAGCTGACGGCGCTGCGTGAGACCTGTGCTGCGATCGAGCCGCTCGTCCGCGCGGGCGAGGTCGTCGTCACCCACGGAAACGGGCCCCAGGTCGGGAACGAGCTCCTGCGACAGGAGCGGGCGGCGGACGAGGTGCCTCCGCTCCCGCTCTTTCTCGCGGTCGCCCAGACCCAGGCCGAGATCGGGGCGATGCTCGAGACCGAGCTCGCCGCCGCGTCCGGCCGCCACGTCGCGTGCCTGCTCACGCACGTGCACGTCGATCCGGACGATCCGGCGTTCGCGAGCCCGTCAAAGCCGATCGGGCCTTTCTACAGCGCCGAGGAGGCACCCGAGCTCGAGCGGGAGCGGGGCTGGCAGCTCGTCGAGGACGCAGGTCGCGGTTTCCGGCGGGTCGTCCCGTCGCCTGCGCCCCTGGAGATCGTCGAGCTCGATGCGATCCGGGCCCTGCTCGCGAGCGGCGCAGTGACAATCGCGTGTGGCGGAGGCGGAATCCCCGTCGTGAGCAAGGACGGGCGCCTGAAGGGAGTCGATGCGGTGATCGACAAGGACCGCGCGTCCGCGCTCCTGGCGACCCGGCTGGGCGCGCAGCAACTCGTGATCCTGACCGAAGTGCCGGCGGTCTATAGAAGGTTCCGGAAGTCGAACCAGGAGGAGATCCGCCAGCTCTCCGCCGACGACGCCGAGTCGCTGCTCCCGGAGCTCGCCGAAGGCTCTATGCGCCCGAAGATCGAAGCCGCGGTCGCCTTCACCCGCACAGGCGGCGAGACGCTGATCACCTCGTTCGAGGCACTCGGCGACGCGCTCGGCGGCCGCGCCGGAACGCGCATTTCAGGCTGACCGAACCGATCGGGCGCCTCGAGCGAATCAGCGGCGACCCCAACACGGAAGGAGCCGCACCGCATGCGTACTTTGGCACTCGTCTTACTGGCAGGCACAGCAGCGATCCTGCTCGCCGCGCTCACGCGTGGTACCGAGCCTGACGCCGCCAAGGCCTCGAGCCACCGGGAAGCACCACTCATCTCCGAGGACCCAACCGCGGACAACACCGACGTCTACGCGTTCCGGAGCCCGGACGAGCCGGACACCGTCACCATCATGACGAACTACATCCCGCTCGAGGAGCCGGCCGGAGGACCGAACTTCAACGCCTTCGGCGAGGACGTGGTGTACTCGATCAACATCGACAACACGGCCGACGGCGAAGAGGACATCGTCTATCAGTTCCGCTTTCGCACCGAGACCCGGAACGGCGACACGTTTCTCTACAACACCGGGCCGATCGACACGCTCTCCGACCCAGACTGGAACCGGCCCCAGTTCTACAGCCTGACCCGGTTCGATGGGAATCGTAGGAGAAACCTGGGGCAGAGCCTGCCGACGTCGCCCGTGAACATCGGCCCACGCTCGACACCGGCCTACACATCGCTGATGGCGGCGGCCGTGCAAGACATTCCGCACAGCGGCGGCAAGGTCTTCGCGGGTCAGATCGACGATCCGTTCTTCGTCGATCTCGGCTCGATCTTCGACCTCGCCGGCCTACGGCCGTTCAACTCCCTCCACGTTCTTCCGCTCCCGACGGAGCCCGGCGTGGACGGAGTCGGCGGCTTCAACACCCACATGATCGCGATCCAGGTCCCGATCGAGCAGTTGACCCGCGACGGCGAGATTCATGAAGCCGGTGACCCGGAGGCGGTGCTCGGCATCTACGCGAGCGCAAGCCGTCCGCGGGTGCGCACCCTGCAGAACAACGGGCGTGTCAGGCACACCGGTCGCGAGATCCAGGTCTCGCGCCTGGCGAACCCGCTCGTGAACGAGGTCGTGATCCCGCTCGACCGCAAGGACCGCTGGAACTCGGAGGACCCGGACGACGAGGAAGCGTTCGTCGAGGAGTACAGCAGTCCCGAGGTCACGCGACTCGAGAACGCGCTCTACCCGGCGCTCGACAACGCTCCCGAGACCGGGCGCGGCGACCTCGTCGCGATTCACCTGACGGGCATCCCCGGGCTCAACTTCACCGGGAACGACAAGGCCGAGCTCCTGCGACTGAACACCGGCATCCCGCCAAGCGCCCCGGTCGGCCAGGGCAACCGGCTAGGAGTCCTCGCGGGCGACTTCGCCGGATTCCCGAACGGACGGCGGCTCGAGGACGACGTCACGGACATCGATCTGCGTGCGTTCGCTTGCGGCTACGGCGCGATCGTCGGTCCGCTGATCGAGAGCCTCGGTCAGTGCAACGGAAACGCAAACCGCACGCCGAACAACCTGCTCGGCGACGGCGTGGACGAGAACGACCGCCCGTTCCACGTCAACTTCCCCTACGTCGGGGAGCCGCACCAGGGTTACGAACACGTCCACCACGGCCCGCCCGGAGGGCCATAGGAGCCTGACGGCTGATGGGAGGGCCCGCTTCGGCGGGCCCTCCGCGGCCCTCGGAGCCAGATGACGAAGAAACTGCTGATCGGAACGGCCGCGGCAGTCGTGACCGCACTCGCGCTCCTGCTCGGCGCTGTGCTCGCCGCCAACCCGGCCGCCGCCCCTCCCGCCGCGAGGTCGGCGCCGGCAGCACTCGCCGAGCGAAGCTTCGCGGGCTTCTCGCCTGGTAACACGGAGGCGGAGATCCTGCGCCTGAGCGACGAGGCGCGCCGAACGGAGAGCGCCACGGCGTATGCGCTCCTCGGCCTTGCCTACCAGCAGCGAGCCCGCGAGACAGGCGACTCGAGCGACTACGCCCGCTCCGAGCGCGCGCTGCGCCGGGCGCTCGACCGCGACCGCGCGAATCTCCATGCGCTCGGCGGGCTCGGCTCGCTCGCGCTCTCGCGCCATCGCTTCCGCGAGGCGCTCGTCCTTGGACGCCGTGCGCAGCGCCTCTCGCCCTCGACCGCCCGCACCTACGGCGTGATCGGCGACGCGCTCCTCGAGCTCGGGCGCTACAGGCAGGCCTTCCGCGCGTACGACCGCATGGCTGCGCTCAAGCCGAGTCTCTCGGCGTATGCGCGCGTCTCCCACGCGCGCGAGCTGCTTGGAGACCGGCGCGGAGCGGTGGCCGCGATGCAACTCGCCGTCGGCGCTGCCGGCTCGCAGCCCGAGCCGCTCGCCTGGTCGCGGGTGCAGGTCGGCGAGCTCCTCTTCTCCCGCGGCCGGGTCCGGGCAGCCAAGCGCGAGTACAGGGCCGCGCTCGCCGCCTTCCCCGGCTACGTGTACGCGCTCGACGGCCTGGCCCACGCCGAGGCGGCACAGGGACGCCTCGCCGGCGCAGTCGAGCTCCAACGAGAGGCGGTCGAGCGCAATCCGCTGCCGGAGCTCATCGGTTTCCTCGGCGACCTCTACCGCCTCGCCGGCCGGCGGGCCGAGGCGGAGGAGCAGTATGCGCTCGTCGACGCGATCGAACAGTTGCAACGCGCAGACGGCGTGCGCACCGATCTCGAGACGGCGCTGTTCAATGTCGATCGCGGCCTCCGCCTCCGCGACTCGCTCGCGCGCGCGCGGCGCGCGCACCGTGAGCGGCCGAGCATCGAGGCCGACGACGTCCTGGCCTGGGCGCTCGCGCGGAACGGTCGCTGCGGCGAGGCGCTGCGCTACTCGAAGCGCGCCCTCCGGCTCTCGACCGTCGACGCGTCCACGCTGTTTCACCGCGGGATGATCGAGCGGTGCCTCGGGCAGCACGCGACGGCGCGTACCTGGTTTGCCCGGGCGCTCGACGTGAACCCGCACTTCTCGCTGATCTGGGCGCCCGCCGCGCGGAGGTACGTGTCGTGAAACGGATCGCCGTCGCCCTCGCGATCCACGCCGCGCTCCTCGCGCCTGCGGCCGGCACCCGGTACGCGCTCGGAGCGCAGGAGCTGCTCCCCTACTATTTCTGAGCCCACCTTGATGAGCTCCGACCTGCACGAGCTCGTCGCGCCCTACGCGCTCGACGCGCTGGACGCTGACGAGCGTGAGCGTTTTGAGCGGCACCTCGCCGAGTGTGAACGCTGCTCGGAGCAGCTTGCCGACTTGCAGGAGGCCGCCGGTGCTCTGGCCTTTGCCGCGGAGGGCCCGGAGCCGCCGTCCTCGCTGCGCGGGCGAATCCTCGAGTCGGCGCGCGCTGAGAGCGGCGCGAAGGTGCTCGCCTTCCCGCGTAGGCGGTGGGCTCTACCTGCGGTGGCTTCCGTCGCCGCCGCGGCAGCCTGCGCCGCGATCGGCCTCGGCCTCTGGGCGAGCTCGCTCTCACGGTCACTCGATCGCGAGCGAAGCGCCAAGGCAGGCTATGCGCGCGCCGTCGAGCTCCTCGGCGGGGGCGCGCAGATCAGGCGTCTCACCGACGCCGAGGGCGGCCTGCTCGTCACTCCCGGCGGGGGTGAAGCAGCGCTTGTCGTCTGCGGCCTTTCTCCGGCTCCTCCGGACAAGACGTATGAGGCCTGGGTCATCGAAGAGGGAACGCCGCGCCCGGCCGGGCTCTTTCGAGGCGGCGGCGGCTGCCCGCCGGTCCTTCTCGACCGCCAGGTCCCCGCCGGAGCAATCGTGGCGGTCACGCTCGAGCGCAAGGGGGGCGCGGAGAAGCCGACGGGCCCGATCCTGCTCCATTCGGCGGCCGCTTGACATGTCCGCGACCGCCGAGAACGTGCGTGCCCGAGCCCTGCCGCTGTTACGGTTGCGCCCGGTCGCGAGGGAACGGGAGATCTTGAGGAGAGGCGCCGCGCATCTTTCCGACGAAGCGCTGCTCGAGGCCGTCGCGGGCGCCGACGAGCAGGCCCTCGGCGAGCTCTACGACCGCTTCGGCCGCGTCGCCTACGGGCTCGCGTTGCGAATCCTTCGTGACCCCGCGCTCGCGGAGGATGCCGTGCAGGAAGCGTTCCTCCAGGTCTGGCGCGGAGCTGGCGGCTACCAGTCCGAGCGGGCAAAGGCGAGCACGTGGGTGCTGACGTTCGTGCATCGCCGAGCGGTCGACCTCGTCCGACGCGAGGAACGGCGTCGAGCCGAGCCGGTCGACGCGCTGCCCGAGCCGGTGGTCGCAGGCGCCGACGAGACCGCCGTCGCGCGCTCACGACAGAAGGTCGTCCGGGACGCGCTGAGCCGGCTGCCTGCGGACCAGCGAGAGGCAATCGAGCTCGCGTACTACGGCGGGCTCACGCAGTCCGAGCTCGCCGAACGCCTCGACCAGCCGCTCGGCACGATCAAGAGCCGGATGTTCACCGGTCTCCAGCGCCTGCACGCGCTGCTGGTCGAGGCCGGTTTCGAGCGCGCGTAGAGCTAGCATCCGCGCGGCATGGTCGAGGTTGCGGAGCACCTGAAGGGTAGGGACTTCACGCGCATCGGAAGCTGGAGCTCCGACGAGCTGAAGACCGTCCTCGACCTCGCCGACGAGTTGAAACAGCTCCAGGCCAAGCGCGAGCCCCACGAGCTCCTTCCCGGCCGGATGGTCGGGCTCATCTTCCAGAAGCCCTCGACGAGAACACGCGTCTCGTTCGAGGTCGGCGTCGCACAGCTCGGCGGGCACGGCCTCTACCTCGCCGCCGGCGACCTCCAGCTCGGCCGCGGCGAGACGATCAAGGACACGGCGAACGTGCTCGAGCGCTATCTCGACGCGATCATGATCCGCACCTTTGCCCAGGAGGACGTCGAAGACCTGGCGGAGCACGCCGACGTGCCGGTGATCAACGGGCTGACCGACTACGCGCACCCGTGCCAGGCACTCGCGGACCTGATGACGATCCGCGAGCGGCTCGGCAGGCTCTCAGGCGTGCGCCTCGCCTATCTCGGGGACGGAAACAACGTGTGCGTGTCGCTCATGGTCGGCGCCGCCAGGTTCGGGATGCGCTTCGTCGCCGCGACGCCGGAGGGCTACGAGCCGGACGCCGACGCCGTTACAGCCGCCCGCCGGGCTGCGGTGCAGATGGGCGGCACGGTCGAGCTCGTCCACGACGCGAAGGATGCCGCCCGCCACGCCGACGTCCTCTACACGGACGTCTGGACGAGCATGGGCCAGGAGGAGGAGGCCGACCGGCGCCGCGCCGACCTCGCGGACTACAGGATCGAGGACGACCTCCTCGCGCTCGCCAACCCAGACGCAATCGTCCTCCACTGCCTCCCCGCGCACTACGGGGAAGAGATCACGGAAGACGTGCTCTACGGACCGCACTCAGCGGTCTGGGACCAGGCCGAGAACCGGCTCCACGCCCAGAAAGCGCTGATGGCGCTGATCGTTCCCTAACGCGTGTTCCCGCTCAAGGACAACGTCCCAACCCGGTCGTTCCCTCTGGTGACGGTCGCTCTGATCGTCGCCAACTTCGCGGTCTGGATCTTCTACCAGCTCCCCGATCTCAACGGCTCCGTGGTCGAGCTCGCCTACCAGCCCTGCGAAGTCGTGTCTTCGTGCCCGCCCGACGCCTCCGTCGGCGAGGGCTGGGAGGTGACCGCGCTCACCTCCATGTTCATGCACGGAAGCTGGTTGCACATCATCGGGAACATGCTCTTCCTCTGGATCTTCGGCAACAACGTCGAGGACGCAATGGGAAAGATCCGCTTCCTCGTCTTCTACCTGCTGGCAGGGTTTGCGGCGACCGCCCTGCAGACTGCCGTCACGCTTCAGGCCGGCTCCGACATGGCAGCCGCGATCCCGAACCTCGGCGCCAGCGGCGCCGTCTCGGGCGTGCTCGGCGGGTACCTCGTGCTCCTGCCGACCGCGAGCGTGCTCACGATCCTCTTCTACTTCCTCGTCGAGGTGCCCGCTTTCCTGTTCCTCGGGTTCTGGTTCCTCTTCCAGCTCTGGGAGGGGGGCTTCTCGCTCGTCCAGCCCGAAGCCGGCGGCGGGGTCGCCTTCTTCGCGCACATCGGCGGCTTCGTGTTCGGTGTGATCGCCGTCCGCCTCTTAACCAAACGCCCGCCGTTACGGCCCGCTTACTGATGGACGACGAGCAATTCGAGGAGCACGTGCGGTCGGCGCTCGACTCGCTGCCGGAGGATCTCGCCCGCGGCCTCGAGAATGTCGCGGTCGTGGTCGAGGACGAGAGCCCGGAGGACCCGGGAATCCTGGGCAGCTTCTTCGGGTACCCGCACGGCGACCGGACTCCCCCGGGCGCGCTGCCGGCGAAGATCGTCGTCTACCGGCGCCCGCTCGAGGAGGCGTTTCCCGATCCCGCCGAGCTCGAGCGCGAGATCCGCGTCACGGTCCTCCACGAGCTCGCCCACTATTTCGGGATCGACGAGGACCGGATCGCCGAGCTCGGTTACAGGTAGTGATCACCGCGCTGAACGTCGTGGCCGTGATCGCGGCGATCGTCGGCGCGATCGTGATCCTGCTCTTCTTCCTCGGCGGGCGGGAATGAGCGACCTGCGGTTGCCTGCAGACTGGGAACCGCACGAGCGCTGCCTCATGGCGTGGCCCGGCCAGGGAGTGCACCCGCAGAGCTTGAGCGGCCAGGCGAAGCGTGACTTCGCGCACGTCGCGAGAACGATCGCCGAGTTCGAGCCGGTCACGATGGTCACCGATCCTGGGGTCGGCGCCGAGGCCGAATCGGCGTGCGGGCCGGGAATCGAGATCGTGGAGCTCACTTTCGACGACGTCTTCCTCCGCGACTCCGGCCCGTTCTTCGCGATCCGGGACGGGACGGAGCTCGTGGCGGTCGACTTCCGATTCAACCTCTGGGGCTCGAAGCGAGTCCGGCGGGAGCGGTATGCGTCAACCGGCCGCGCCCTGGCCCAATGGCTCAGGGCCCCGCGCGCCGAAGCGCCCCACGTGCTCGAGGGCGGCTCGGTGACGACGAACGGCGAAGGAACTCTGATCGCGGTCGAGAGCTCGGTCCTCAACGAAAACCGGAACCCCAGAGTCGGGCGCGAGGAGATCGAGGCCTCCTTCCGGGACTTCCTAGGGATCGAGCGCACGATCTGGCTCGAGCACGGGCTCGTCGAGGACTTGACCGATGGGCATGTCGACAACGTGGCGGCCTTCGTGGCGCCGAACCGCGTTCTATGCCAGACCGTCACGAACCCGCAGGATGCGAACGCGTCCCGACTCGCCGCGAATCGCGCGACCCTCATAGCCGCGGGCCTCGAGGTAGTCGACCTCCCGGTGCTTCCTTATGCCGAGTTTCGAGGCCGGCGGATCGCGCTGCCCTACCTGAACTCCTTCGTCGGGAACGAGTGCGTCGTCGTTCCACTGGCCGGGGCGGCCACCGACGAGGAAGGCCTAGCCGGTCTCCGAGAGGTCTGGCCGGCGCGGGAAGTCGTCGGCGTGCCGGGCGACACGCTCGCTCGCGTCGGAGGAGGGGTGCACTGCGTCACGCAGCAGCTTCCCCTCCTCGCGACCGAGAAGCGAGCTACCGCTGGTGCTCAGGCCGATAGCGGGCGCCGCCCTTGACGTCCTCAGCCTGATCGTCCGAGACCTCGAGGTCCTGCACGTTCTCCTCGCGCTCGCCTTGCTCCTCGTCCTTGCGCTCTTCTTCCATGTTCACTCCTTTCCGTTCACATGATGTTCTTAAGTTTCGCAGGAATGATGGGGCGGGTCTACGCGTTTTATTCACTGATGACTACGAATACGTTGGACACAATCAAGCTCGAGATCGAGCGCGCCACAGAGCGACGCGCCGAGCTGCTGCACGTCCTCGCCGAAGGGCATGACGCGGCTGTCGCCGCGGAGCACGCCGAGGTGGAGGAGACGATCGCGCGCCTCTGGGATGAATATCGCGAGGCTCGCGTGCGCGGCCGCTTCGGTGACCGTGACGTGATCATCAAGCGCGCCCGACTCGAAGAGCGCCTCCTCCGCGCCGCATAAAATCGGTCGTACCGGCAAAGCCGGCACGACCTTTGTGGTCGGCGTCGCAAGCGAGCGCCTTTCGGGAGCCGTTGGGGTTAGCGGTGAGAATCGTGGGCTGGGCTCGGCAAAGCCCGGCTCCGCCCTAGAACGCCCTCCGCTTGACGCCTCTACACTTTCTCCGATAACCGGGCGCGATGCTGCGCGGAGGCTCCCATCTCGGTCAGCCCGGTAGTAC
>CAZQAG010000076.1:0-10832 GCA_964591295.1 uncultured Gaiellales bacterium
CGCCTCCGCCCGAACCGCCACCGCCGGAGCCGCCACCGCCGGAGCCGCCACCGCCCGCGACCACGGCCGCCACAACCACCGAGCCCGTGCCGCCGCCGCCCCCCGGCTAGGCTCCCGGCGTGATCTCGGTCGTCGTCCCCGTGCGCGACGAAGAGCGGAGCGTCGCGCTCCTCTACGAGGAGCTCGAGGCTGCGCTCCAGCCGGCGGGCGAACCGTGGGAGGCGATCTTCGTCGACGACGGCTCCCAGGACGGCACCTTCTCTGCGCTCACCCGGCTGCACGCCCGAACGCCAAACGCCCGGGTCGTCCGCCTCCGCCGTAACTTCGGGAAGTCCGTTGCGCTCGCGGCCGGCTTCGCCCAGGCTCAGGGAGAGACGATCGTCACGATCGACGGCGACCTTCAGGACGATCCGTCCGAGATTCCCCACCTACTGGCGAAGCTCGACGAGGGTTTCGACCTCGTCTCCGGCTGGAAGGCGCGCCGGCGAGATCCCTGGCGCCGCAGGCTCGTCTCGAAGATCTTCAACGCCGTCACCGGCCGCGTCTCGGGTCTTCGGCTGCACGACATGAACTGCGGCCTGAAGGCATACCGTGCCGAAGTCGTCCGGGGGCTGCCCCTCTACGGCGAGCTGCACCGGTTCATCCCGGTGCTCGCCCACTACCGCGGCTATCGGGTGGCCGAGCTTCCCGTGAATCATCGGCCGCGGCCCCACGGGCGCTCCAGGTACGGGCTCGAGCGCTACGTGCGTGGTTTCCTCGATCTGCTGACGGTGACGTTCATGGGCCGCTATCGCCACCGCCCCCTGCACCTCTTCGGGGGGCTCGGGCTCGTCCTCGGCCTGCTGGGGACGCTCATCCTCGTCTACCTGACGGTGCTCAAGGCGACCGGGGAGGCGATCGGCCACCGGCCGTTGCTCACGCTCGGCGTGCTGCTCGTCGTGGTCGGTCTCCAGTTCTTCTCGCTCGGCCTGATCAGCGAGATGGTCACGAGCCACCACGAGGAGCGGGCCGGCGCGGTGGAGCGAGAGCGCGGCCAGGTCGAAGAAGTTCTCAGCTAGAGCGTTGCGCGTCCTCTACTTCGGGACCTACGAGCGCGACTATCCGCGGAACGCCGAGGTGATGTCCGCGCTCCGGGGGGCGGGCGTCGAGGTGATCGAACGGCACACGCCGGTCTGGGAGGGACGACGCGACAACTGGGCGGCACGCTGGGGACTGGCGCTACGCCTCGGCGTGGCGGAGCTCCGGCTGCGCTTCTCCCCGAGGGACTCCTTCGACGCCATCGTCGTCGGCTACCCCGGCCATTTCGACGTCCCGCGCGCGCGCCGCATCGCCGGCCGCAAGCCGCTCGTCTTCAATCCGCTCGTCTCGCTCCACGACACGCTCGTCTCCGATCGGGAGCGTTTCCGGCAGGGGCGGTTCGCAGCCTGGGTCCTCGCGGCCGTCGATCGTCGGGCATTGCGGCTTCCGGACATGGTCGTCGCGGACACAGAGGCGAACGCTGACTTTCTCGCAGAGCTCGGCGGGATTCCCCGGGAACGCGTGCGTGTGTGTTTCGTCGGCGCAGAAGACCGGCTCTTCCACCGAGGATGGCGCCCCGACGAGCCCTTCCGCGCCTTGTTCGTGGGAAAGATGATCCCACTCCACGGGCTCGAGACGATCCTCGAGGCTGCTCGGCTCGCGCCGGAGCTCCAGATCCGGCTCATCGGGAGCGGCCAGCTCGAGGCCGTCATGGAGGAGCGGACCGACAATGTCGAGTGGCTGCAGTGGATCGACTACGAGAAACTGCCGTATGAGTACTGGGGCGCGGGCTGCGCGCTCGGGATCTTCGGGCTCTCCGACAAGGCCCAGCGGGTGATCCCCAACAAGGCCTTCCAGGCGCTTGCCTGCGGCACACCGCTGATCACGGCGGACACACCCGGCGCGCGCGAGCTTCTGACCGACGGCGAGAACGCGCTGCTCGTTCCGCCCGGAGACCCTGCGGCGCTGGCGGAAGCGATGCGACAGGTAGCGGCCGACCCCGAGCTCGCGCAGCGCCTCAGCATCGGCGGGAGCAAGGTCTACGAGGAGAGGGCGAGCGAGGAGGTGCTCGGCGCGAGGTGGCGGTCCTTGATCGAAGAGCTGCTCTAGTCCTCGGCCCGCAGGGGCTCCTGTGGGCGGCGATGACGGCCTACGCGTGCGGCTTCGGCGCCCTCTCAGTCCTTCGCTACCGCTCGTTCAACGCCGGGCGGTTCGACCTCGGCAACATGACCCAGGCAGTCTGGGCGACCGCGCACGGCCACCCGCTGGCGGTGACGAACCTCCACGGCGACCAGGTCTCGCGGCTCGGCTCGCACATCGACCCGATCCTCGTCCTCTTCGCGCCGCTCTGGTGGATCTGGCCGAGCCCGAGCATGCTCCTCACCGCCCAGGCCGTCGCCATCGCGCTCGGAGCGCTACCGGTGTTCTGGCTCGCTCGGAAGCACGTGGGCTCCGAGCGTGCCGCCCTCGGCTTCTCCCTTGCGTACCTCCTCTACCCGGCCGTCGAGTGGCTGACGCTGAGCGAGTTCCATCCCGTCGCGCTCGCGTGCCCTCTCCTGCTGTATGCCTTCTGGTACCTCGACGAGGACCGGCTCGTTCCCTTTGCCGTCTTCGCCGTGTTTGCGGCGATGACGAAGGAGGAGATCCCGCTCGTGATCGCCGGCATGGGCGTCTGGTACGCGTTCTCGCGGAAGCGTTTCCGGACCGGCGGCGCGATTGCCGCGGTCGGCGTGATCGTCGCCGCGGTCTCGGTCGAGCTCGTCCTGCCGTACTTCAACGACGGGGCCCCGTCGCAGTCCTACTCTCGCTACGGCGAGATCGGCGGCTCGCCGATGGGGATCCTCGAGACCGCGTTCACCCGTCCCGATCGGCTGTTGACCACCGCGTTCGACTGGGAGGGGATCCGCTATCTCGCTGAGCTCCTGCTCCCGCTTGCGCTTCTCTTCGTCGCTGCCCCACTCGTCCTCGTTGCCGCGATCCCAGAGCTCGGGCTCAACTTGCTCTCGGCGACGGACACCCAAACCGAGATCTACCACCACTACACCGCCGGGCTCATTCCGCCGCTGGTCGCCGCCTCGGTGCTCGGCGCCGGCAGGCTGGCGCGCGGGGATAGCCGCAAGGGTGTGACGCTCGCAGCCCTCGCGGTCGTCGTGGCTCTCGCCGGCAACTATCGCCTCGGGGCCTTTCCGCTCTGGCGGGGACTGCCGGGAGCCGGGTCGTACCAGGCCTCCGCTTCGCACGTCTCGGCCCACGACCGCATAGCCGAGCGGGCCCTGCGGCTGATTCCCAACGGAGAGGTCGTCAGCGCCACGAACTCGCTCGGCTCGCATCTCTCCGCGCGCAGGCGATTCCTGAGCTTCCCCTACGTGCAGGACGCGCGGTGGATCGCAGCCGACGAGACCCAGCCGGGCTATGCCGACCGCTGGGACCCGTTGGCCACTGCCAGAGGGCTCGCCCGGCTCCGCCGTAATCCTCGCTGGCGACTCGTCTTCTCGGAGGACGGCGTCCTCGTCTTCCAGAGGCGGACAACAAGCACTACGAAGAGTGCGGCGAGCGCAGCATCCCGCGCGACGACGAGCCAGACGATCCGTTCGAGCGCGAAGACGTCGCGGTAGTGGAAGAACCAGATCTGCCCGAGAACGAGCGCGGTCGCAAGGAGCGTCCCGGCGGCTAGGCGGGCTCGTCCCGGCACGAGCAGGACGAGGGGCACGAGCCAGACGAGGTACTGAGGCGAAAGGAAGCGGTTGAAGACGGCGAATCCGGCGACCGCCGCGGCGAAGGCGAGCACGAGCGCCTGTGGATCTCGGCGCGCGCGTGCGTAGAGCGCCCACACGAGCGCGACCGCGGCAACCTGGAGAACTGACACGACCGTCGCGATCGAGCCCGCGAGCGACCCGGCGAGGTCGCGCGTCGCAGCTCCGGTCGAGCCCCGTACGACGATCGCGTCATAGAGCCCGAGCCGGTGGGCGGCAAGCAGGACGGCGCCGCCGAGGCTCTCGATCTGCAGGCCCCGCGAGGACTGGGCCTGGAAGCTGTCCCAGAGCCCACCCGGCGCGAGCACCGCGAAGGGCGCGACCACGATCAGAACGACTCCGGAGAGAACAAGCAGGGACTTCAGCGCGCGGCTGCGGCCCGTGACGACCCAGACGTAGGCAGCCGCGGGCGGAACGAGCACGAGCGGATAGACCTTCGCGCTCACCGCCAGCCCGAGCAGGCCGAAGGCAAGGAGGTCGCGGCGGCACAGGAGCGCGGCCAGCGCGCCGACCGTCAGCGCCGCAGGAAACAAGTCGTAGGTGTTGAGTGAGATCGGCCCGACCGCGAGCGGCGAGAGCGCGAAGAGCCCAGCCGCTGCGTAGAGGCGTCGCCCCCGAACGCCGAGCTTCGCCAGCACGAGCACCACGGCGAAGAGGGCCGCGAGGCCGCAGAGCGCCATCAGGCTCTTGAAGGCGAAGTTGTAGGCCCCGGCGGGGAGAAGCGCCGGCGGGAGAAAGACGGCAAAGGCGCCGGGCGGATACTCGACGAACACATCTCGATACGGCAGATCACCGCCCAGGAACCGGTCCGCGTAGACGCCGTACAGATGAACGTCCCGGAAGCGCTCGGCTCGAAAGAGGCCTCCGTCGGGAACCGCGCAGGCCGCGAGGAAGACGGGCGCCGCCAGGCCGGCGAGCCGCGCGGCGAGCCCCAGCTCGTCCCTGCCTTCTGGGGGGGGCCTTTCCAGGCGGCTAGGGTAGCGGGGGTGGGGGTGGCGGCTCCGGAGGCGGCGGCGGGAGAGGCTCCGGAGGCGGCGGCGGGAGAGGCTCCGGAGGCGGCGGGGGCAGAGGCTCCGGCGGCGGAGGAGGTGGGTTCGGCGGCGGCTTGTTCGTTCGGGTGGTGGTCGCCGTCGTAGTCGTTGTCACGCTGGGGGGAGGAGGCGCGACCTCTCCCGCGTACTGGCCACGGGTGAACTCGTGCCAGACCGGTGACGACCGAGCTTCGGGGAACTCGCGCACCGGCGTTGGGCCGATCGCCTGCTCCATGAACAGGCGCCAGATCGTCGCCGGGAACGTGCCGCCCGCCACGGAGATGCCGTGGACGTTCGTCATCGGGATCTCGGCCTGCGGGTAGCCGACCCAGACGGTCGCCGAAAGGGTGGGCGTGATCCCGCAAAACCAGGCGTCGGCGTGGTTCTCGGTCGTACCCGTCTTGCCGCCGGCCGTCCGCCCGATGTTCGCACCGACGCCGGTTCCGCCCTGGATGTTCATCTCGAGGACCCTCGTCACCTCGGCCGCGACCCAGTCGGCGATCACCCGGCGGCGTTCCGGCTTGCCCCAGCCGAAGTCCTCGTCCTCCTTGCCGTCGGCGAGAACGACCTTGCGGATCGCCATCGGCTTCGAATGGATCCCGCCCGCTGCGATGGTCGCGTACGCAGACGCCATGTCGAGGGGCGAGACCCCAATCGAGCCGAGTCCGAGGGACGGAACGTACGCTCCCTCCGTCGTCTTCAGGGACGAGCGGATGCCGAGCCGGTTTGCCATGGCTGCGACCTGCTCGGGCCCGAGGTCGAGCGTCAGCCGGGCGAAGACGGTGTTGTCGGAGGCCAGCGTCGCTCGCGTGATCGAGGTCGATCCCAGATACGTGTTGGAGTAAGTCGCGACCTCCCACGGTTCGGAGTAGGGGTCCGGCTGGTAGCGCAAGGGGGCCGAGACATAGCTCGTGGTGTCGGGGTTCACGCCCTCGGCCACGGCCTCGGTTAGGACGAATGTCTTGAAGGTCGACCCCGCCTGCCGTCGCGCCTGGGCCGCGAGGTTGAACTGGTTGCCCGACCGGCCAGGCGTGACCGCGGTCATCGTCTTGATCGCACCGTTCCTCGGGTCGATCGCCACCACCGCGGACGCCGGATCGGTGTCGTAGTACAGAGTGTCCTGAACCGCTTTGTTTGCGGCCCGCTGGAAGCGGCGGTCGATCGTCGTATAGACCTTGAGGCCGCCCGAGCGGACCGTCTCCGCACCGTACGCCTCCACGAGCTCCTCGCGCACGTAGCTGAAGAAATAGGGCTCGCGGATCGTCGTGTAGATCCGGCCCGGCTTCAGCCTGAGGTCGGTGACCTGGATCGCCTCCTGGTAGTTCGCATAGGTGATGTCGCCGTTCGTGTAGAGCGCCTCGAGCACGTCGTTGCGACGCTGGATCGCGCGCTCCGGGTAGTCGAACGGGTCGTAGTTCGAGGGCGCCTGCGGGAGGCCCGCCAGGAGGGCCGACTGGAGGACGGAGAGCTTGCTTGCCGGCCGCGAGAAGTACGTGCGAGCCGCGGCTTCGACGCCGTACGCGTGATTACCGTAGTAGACCGTGTTCATGTACTCGGCCAGGATCTTGTCCTTGTTCCAGCTCCGGTTGAGCTTGACCGCGAGGCAGGCCTCGACGACCTTCCGCCTCAGCGTTCGTTCGTTCTTGCGGATGTAGAGGTTGCGGACGAGCTGCTGCGTGATCGTCGAGCCGCCCTCGACGGCGCGCCCCGCGCGGACGTCCTTCACGAGCGCACGCCCGATTCCCTCGAGGTCGATTCCGCCGTGCGAGTAGAAGCGCCGGTCCTCGATCGCGACCGTCGCCTTCGTCATCCAGGGGCTCGTCTGAGCCAGAGTCACGGGTTGCCGGTTCTTCTCGGCGGGGATCGAGCCCAGGGTCGAGCCGTCGGCGGCATAGATGAACGAGTTCGAGCCGATCGACACGGGCTTGAGCTCGCCGAGATTGCAGTCGCGCCCCACCGACGTTGCACCGCTGAATCCAACGACGGCGAGCGCGGCGGCCGCGGCGACCAGCACGAACGCGATGATCGCCAGCTTGCGGCGGCGCCGGGCCCTCGAACGGCGGCGCTGGCGCCTCCGGCCGGGCATCTCGAGCCCCCGCGACCTGCGGCGAGGGCCGTTGGAAGGAGGCGGCGGGGTCACAGGAGGCTCTGCTCGCGGAGCCGGCGGGCGATGCGCAGCCTGAGCTCGCTCTCGACCTGCTCGACGGACGCGGCGTCGGAGGCCCAGGTGCGAAGGGTCACGGTCGCAGCTTCGTCCAGCCCGGTGACGAGCACGTCGGCGCGAGGGTCGCCCGCCGTCTCGTTGCGCAACAGGTCGACCACCGCATCAAGATCTGTGTCGAGCGGTACCTGCAAGGACACCTGAGCGAGCTTCTCCCGACTGACGATGGTGGAGTTGCGAATGGTATCCGAGGACAGCTTCTCGTTCGGGATCACGAGCCGGGCGTTGTCGCGCGTCTTGATGAACGTGTAGGTGAGCCCGATCTCCTCGACGGTGCCCTCGACGTCGTCGACGGTGACCAGATCGCCGAGCCGCAGCGGCTGGGTGAACGCGATCACGACGCCGGCGACGAAGTTCGCGAGAGGGCGTTGTGCGGCGAAGCCGACGACGAGGCCGACGATCGCGGAGGACGCGAGCAGAGCCGCGGCAACCGCCCGCACCTGAGGAACGGCGAGCAGCGCCGAGAGGATGCCGACGAAGACGATCGCGGTCATCAGGCCCCGGCGCAGCACCTTGTACCGGGTGACGGCCCCGGGCGGGAGCTCGCGGCGTGACATCCGCCAGTCGACGAGCTTCGCGAGCGCGATCGCGAGAAGGACGATCCCGCCGACGACGAGCCAACGCTGCCAGAGCTCCATGCGCGCTCTATTCGACGGGGGAGCGAGCGATCCTCAGGGCTCGCCGCAAACCGAACTCGGCGCAAAATCGGCACAGCCTCGTGATCGCTTCGCTGGTAGCGTGAACGACGGGTGGCGGGTGGACGAAACTCCCCACCCGGGTGGGGATTAGAAGGGGAGCTCCCTTCGGCCCGAGAAGCCCTCCTCGAGGCCGTGCCAGTAGGCGACCTCGTCCTCGCCCAGGCGCCAGCAGAGCAGAACGTCCTTGCCTTCCCGCCGAGCAGGAAAATCGACCAGGCCCTCGTCGAGGTCCTTCACGAGCCCGCCCGCTTCGTGGATTCGCGCCACGCAGCGCGCGATGCCCGCCACTTCCTCGTCGAAAGCCTCCTGCACGTCCTGCAGCTCGCGCGGCTCGAGGTCACCTCCGTTGCCACGATCCGGGCCGTCAGCGCCACCTGGCGCTCCTGGAGCTCTACGAGCGCGCGGCGATGCTCGACCAGTTCCGCGGTCAGCGGACGCACCTCCGCGAGCGCCTCGTTCGCCTCGTCGGGTGTGAAGTATGGCTGCGCCACGCCCGTATGATCCCCGCCGTTGTGAGCACACGTCAACGGCTTCGCAAGCCACACATGGAGGCGAGCGACTGAGGGCGCGCCTAATCGGCTGGTGCCTGTTCGTCGGCTTCTTCGCCACCCTGAACTACGCATCCCTCTTCAGCGGCGACCGACCGCCGGAGGACGTCGCGTACCGATGGGAGTCGAGCATCTTCGGCCTCATCGCATACGGAGTCTTCTTTGGCGTCGTCATGCTGCTCACGCTGAAGCTCGACCGCCGGCAGTTTCTCGCGTTGCGGCGCCCCACCTCGTGGCCGCGCGCGGCCGGCATCTCCGCGCTCGTGATCCTGGCCGTCCTGGCCGTCGGAGCCGCTGTCGCACCGTTCGGAAACCCCGAGGAGGAGCAGGGCCTCATCCCTCAGCGCTTTGACCCCGACAGGATCGCCCCGTTCGTGGCGTTCGCAGTCGTCGTGATCGTGGTCGCGCCGATCGTCGAGGAGCTGCTGTTCCGCGCAGTGGGCTACGGGCTCTTCGAGCGGTTCGGGCGGCCGGCAGCCGTCGTCCTCGTCGGGATCGCTTTCGGACTCATGCACGGGCTCGTCGAGGGCTTCCCGGTGATCGCGACCTTCGGTATTGGTCTCGCCTATCTCCGGATGCGAACCGACAGCATCTACCCCTGCATCCTCCTCCACGCGACCTTCAACGCGGCCGGACTCGCCATCGGCATCAGCAGCTGACGCTAGCCTTTTCGTCCAATGCGGCGCCTACTCCCGATCCTGGCGTTTCTCATCTGGGTCGCACCGGCGCATGCGGCGCCCACGATCACGGTCGCGGTGAGCACAACACTCGGCCAGGCACCCCTCGAGGTCACGCTCACCGCAGCCGGCGACGCCGTCTCCTACCACTGGGATCTCGGAGACGGGTCCCAGGCCGACGGGGCGGTCGTCCAGCACCGGTACGAAGCGGGGAGATTCACGGCGACGGTGACCGGAACCGGAGTCGACGGCACGCAGGCCCACGCGTCCGTCACGATCACGGCACTGAAGCTGGCGCTGACCGGCCCGAAGGTAGGCACCTACGGGCAGCGGGCCGAGTTCAACGGCCGGGTCGTGCCTGCAATGCGAGGCGCCAGGGTTTCGCTCTTCGCGGACGAGACGGAGGTTCTATCGAACAAGGCCGACAAGAAGGGGCGCTTCCACTTCCGGCTGCGCCTCCGAGCGCCCGGCACCTTCACGGCTCGCTTTGGCTCCGTCGTCTCGAACCAGTCCGCCGTTTCCATCCGGCCCGCCCTCGACGTCGCGCTGCCCAGCTCGCGCACGGTCGGGCAGGCGCTCGTCCTCCGTGCTGCGGTTCGGCCGCGGGGAAGCGGAAGCCTGGCAGTTCGAATCTGGCGTGGAGGCCGCGAGCTGCGTAAACGGTCGTTCGACGATCGCGCGACTCTCCGTCTGAGCACCGGCAAGGTCGCCGACTACACGATCCGGATCACCGTCGCGCCAAACGGGGCATTCAAAGAACGGAGCACGACCGTCAGGTCCAGCGTGCTCGTGCCGCACCTCTCCATCGGAAGCCGCGGACCAAGCGTCCGGGTCCTCGAACGACGACTGGCGGGGCTCCGGTACGCCCTCCGGAGCACCGACACGTTCTACTCTTCCGACACGTTCGAGGCCGTCCTCGCTTTCCAGAAGGTGCACGGGATGGCACGCACCGGCCGGGTCGACCCGACGGTCTGGCGGCGCATCCAAACCGCGCAAGTACCGCGCGCCCGCTACCGCGGAACCCATATCGAGGTGGATAAGACGAGGCAGGTCCTCTTCGAAGTCGAGGGCGGCCAGGTGAAGAGGGTCGTTCACGTTTCCACGGGCGCTACCGGGAACACCCCGATCGGCCGCTGGCGCGTCTATCGCAAGGTGACGGGCTGGAGCTGGATCCTCTGGTACCCGATGTTCTTCCTCCGCGGGTTCGCGATCCACGGCTATCCGTCGGTGCCCCCGTATCCAGCCTCGCATGGTTGCGTGCGCACGCCGATGTGGATCGCGCCCAGCCTGTTCGCGACGGTCCGGTACGGCGGGACGATCTACGTTTACTACTAGCGCGCGGACGATCTTCGCCGTCACGGCTGTGCTCACGCTCGCGACCATCCTGCTCGCGGTCCGCCTCCGCCCCGAGGAAGAGGGGCAGGCCGTCGCCTGGCGAGACCTCTCCTCCGAGGTGGGACCGCTCACGATCGTGCGCCCCGAGCACCGGGTCTTCCGGAAGCGCTCGAAGCTGGAGAGGTACCTCCGGGGAGTACGGGCGGAGCGGCCTACGCCGGCCGTGGACTTCTCGGCCAGCCAGCTCCTGATCGTCTCGCCCGGCCCCCGTTCCAGCACGGGCTACTCCGTCGAAGTGCTCAGCGCGCGCAAGCGCGGCGAGAGGATCACCGTCCGCGTCCGGGAGCGCTCGCCCCGTCTCGGCGCAGACGTCCGTCCGCGCGTCACGTATCCCTTTCGGCTGATCAGCCTCACCGCCGGCCCCGACGTCTACGTCGACTGGGTCGGCAGATGAGCGCTAAGTGGTCTCTTCCTCGTCCTCGACCGCGAACTGGTCAGGCGAGACGCTGTCCAGGAACTTCTTGAACTCGTCCACGATCTCGTCCTCGTTCA
>CAZQAG010000077.1:0-10517 GCA_964591295.1 uncultured Gaiellales bacterium
GGCCTACCGCCGATCAGCCGCGTTCACAACGTCTGTGGGCAGGACAGCTAATCGCTACGCGCCCAAGGATCATGAGAGGCCAGACGAGGGCTAGCACTGCTCGGTACACTGGCTTCATGTCCAGGATCTGCGCCGTCTGCGGGAAGAAGCCGTCCTTCGGGAACAACCGGAGCCACTCGATGGTGGCGACGAAGCGACGCTTCGACCCGAACCTCCAGCGCGTCCGCGTGCTGCTCGACGGCCGCGCGCAGCGGGCCTACGTCTGCACCCGGTGTCTAAAAGCCGGAAAAGTCGAAAAGGCGCTCTGATCTCTATATAACCGGCGCATGAGCGAGCGCGACTCGGTCCTCGAGCTCGTCCGTGCGGCCGAGACAGCACTCGAGCGCAACCGCGCCCGCTTGGACGACCTCAACGTCTTTCCCGTCCCGGACGGCGATACCGGGACGAACATGCTCCTCACGGTGCGGGCGGTCACCGAGACTTTGCAACAGACTGTTGCTAAGTCGGATAGGAGTGGTCTTGCCGAGGAGGTGGCTCACGCGGCTCTCCTCGGGGCTCGCGGAAACTCGGGCGTGATCCTGTCGCAGGTCGTGCGGGGAGCCTCCGAGGCCCTCGCCGGCGCCGAGCTGCTCGACGCGTCAACGGTCGCGAAGGCCCTTCGCCGCGCGTCCGACGAGGCATACGCCGCCGTGCAGAAGCCGGTCGAGGGGACGATCCTGACCGTGATTCGGGCGCTCGCCGACGAGGCGGAAGCGCGGACCGAGCTCGAGCTGCCGGAACTTGCCGCAGAGCTCGTGCGCCGCGGCGACGAGGCCGTCGAGGCCACGCGCGACCAACTCGAGGTCCTCCGTAACGCAGGCGTCGTCGACGCCGGGGCGGCCGGGCTCGTCGAGATCGTCCGTGGCATCGCGGCCCACCTCGCCGGCGAGCCGCTGCCGGCGATCGTCGAGGTCGAACGCCTCACTCCGGAGGCCGTCCACCAGGAGGCCTCCCGCTTCCGCTACTGCACGGTCTTCGTCGTCGAGGGGGAAGGGCTGGATGCAGTCGCGCTCGAGAGAGAGCTGACGCCGCTCGGGGACTCGCTCCTCGTCGTGGGAGACGCGAAGGCGCTGAAAGCTCACGTGCACACCGACGACCCGGGCGCCGCTCTGCGTGCCGGGACAGCGCTCGGAGTCATCGAGCGGGTCGAGATCGGGAACATGCACGTTCAGTCCGCCCAGCGCGAGGGGCGGCTCGCGACGCAGTCCGGCTCCGACGACGAGAGGAAGACCGCGGTCGTTGCCGTGGTCGCAGGCGAGGGCAACCGGCGTCTGTTCGAGAGCATGGGCGCTACGGGGATCGTCGAGGGCGGCGAGACGATGAACCCGTCCACCGAGGAGCTCGTCGAGGCGATCGAGAGGACACGAGCGGGCGAAGCGGTCGTCCTGGCGAACAACGACAACGTCGTCCTCGCCGCACGGCAAGCGGCGCGCCTGGCCGGGATGCCAGTTCACGTCGTTCCTTCGAGCTCGATGCAGGCAGGCCTTGCCGCCATGCTCGCCTACGACCCGTCAGCCGATGCCGAGACGAATGCGGCTGCGATGGAGGACGCAGCGGCCGCGATCGCCACCGGAGCGGTAACGGTTGCATCGAGGGCCGTGAGCGTGGACGGAATGCAGCTCGAGCGCGGCGCCTACCTCGGCCTCGCCGAAGGCGAGCCGATCGCCGGTGGAACGAGCTTCGACACCGTCGCCGACTCGGTCGTCGAGCGGTTGCTCGGCCAGCCTCGCGACGTGCTGACGTTCATCACCGGCGAGGAGGAACCGGAGCTGGGCCCGCTCCTCGCCCGGGTCGCCGAGCGCCACCCGGAGGTCGAGCTCGAGGTTCATCCCGGCGGTCAGCCTCACTACCCGCTGCTGATCGCGGCCGAGTAGGCGGATAGGGTGGGCGGGTGTCCGAGCCCGTCCGCGTCGCCCTGGTCGAGGACAACGAGGTCTTCCGCGAAGCGCTCGAACTGCTCCTCGGCCTCCGCTCGGACATCGTCGTCGTCGCGTCCGCGGAGGACGGCACGAAGGTGGTCGAGATGTGCCACGAGTTCTCGCCGGAGGTCGTGGTGATGGACTATCGGCTGCCTGCGCTCGACGGAGTCCAGGCGACGAGGGTGCTTCGCGAGGCGTGTCCGGAGGTCGCGGTCGTCTGCCTCACGGCCTCGGCAAACCTACGCGAGATCGACGCGCTCTACGCGGCCGGCGCGGTTGCGTGCCTGACGAAGGACGAGCCCCTCGACGAGATCGTCGCCGCCATTCAAAGGGCTGCGGGACGCATCGAGTAATGCAGCTGACGGCCGAGAACATCGCGATCGTCCTCGACTCGACGGCCGACTTCCCCGAGGCCCCGTCGCGCTTCCCGAACTGGCGCATCGTGCCGCTGTACGTCCGCTTTGGCGCCGAGAGCTACCGCGACTACGTGGACATCGGCCCGGCCGAGTTCTACGCACGGCTGCGGTCCGCCGAGGAGCTGCCGACCACCTCCCAGCCCACCCCGGCCGACTTCCTCGCCGCCTACGAGGAGCTCACCGGCTACGAGCGCGTGCTCTCGTTACATCTCTCCGCGAAGTTGTCGGGAACCTTTGCCAGTGCGAACAATGCGGCCGCGGATCTGGGCAAGAGCGTGCGCGTGGTCGACACCGGCAGCGCTTCGGCGGGGATCTCGATGCTCGCGCTGGCGGTCCAACGGCGGCTCGAGCGGGGGACGACCGACGGGGAGGTGGACGAGCTCGTTGCCCGGTTCAAGCGCGAGTCAGGGCTCGTCTTCACGCTCGACACGCTCGAGTACCTGGCGAAAGGCGGGCGCATCGGCCGCGCCGCCGGCTGGGCAGGACAGCTCCTGCACATCAAGCCGATCCTCACGATCGCCGACGGGGAGGTGCTGCCGCTCAAGCGCGTGCGCGGGAATCGGAAGGCGATCCAGGAGTTCGTGAATGCCTTCGAAGCTGGAACGAGAGACGAGCCAGGCCTCCGCGTCGGGATCGCACACGCCGATGCGCCGGACCGGATGGAAGCGGTGCGGAAGCTCGTCCAAGACGTGCGGCCCAACGCCGAGATCGAGGTCGCGACGACGCTCGGCCCGGTCGTCGGAACCCACGCAGGCCCGGGCACCGTCGGGCTCTTCTGGCTACACGACGAGGTCGTTTGACCAGGATGCCAGCTCGTGGTCACGGTCGGTGACCGCGTCCGCGACGTGCGTCCACCAGCGAAGCGTCACCTTGTTCCAGTGGATCTCGACGTCCGGATGGTGATTCTCGGATTCGGCAAGCTCGCCGACCCGGTTCACGAAAGCAAGCGCCTCGCTGAAGTCGGTGAATGAAAACTCACGCTCCAGGGCACCGTTAACGAGCGTGTAACCAGCGGGCAGCCGCACCGTGGCTAGTATCGCCTGTATTGCAATCCAGATGGCTCGCTTGCACGAAGAAGGCCAGTAGAACCATCAAAGGAGGACGATGTCCCGCATTGCGCTTCTCATTAGTTCCGGTCTCGTGGCCGCCGTTGTTCTCGCCGCGCCGACTGCCGGAGTCACCACAGCCCCGACGAAGCTCGTCGGAGTCACGGGCCCCGGCTTCACGATTTCGCTCAAGAAGAACGGCGTGAAGGTCAGGACGCTGAAGGCCGGCAGATACTCGATCACCGTCAGGGACAAGTCGAACATCCACAACTTCCGGCTCAAGGGCCCGGGCCTGAACAGGCAGATCACGGCCCTCTCCTACATCGGTTCGAAGACGATGTTGGTCACCTTTCGAAAGGGCAAGAACATCTACCAGTGCGACCCGCATGTCGCTCAGGGCATGAAGGGCAGCTTCCGGGTCACCTAGCCCGTTTCGATCCAGGGCGCCCGCAATCCGCCTCCGGGCGGGCGGGCGCCCAGCCCGAACACCGGGTCGGGCGCCTCCTTCTCCTCCAGAAGCCCCTGCACGTACTCGGCGAGCGCAGGCCCGTGCTTGAAGCCATGGCCCGAGCCGCCGCCGAGGAGCCAGACCCGCTCGTGCTCAGGATGGGGCGCGACGAGGAAGTTCGTGTCTGACGTCAGCGAATAGGGGCAGGAGCGGGTGCCGACGAGGGGCGCACCGGCCAGCGCCGGGAAGCGGACGGCGAGATAGTCGCGGGCCTCGCGTTCCTTCTCTGCCGAGGGCACGCGGTCCTCGGCATCGGGGTCGAAGTCCGGCCCTTCGCTGTCGGGGCTCGCCTTGAATCCGCGCCCGTCGAGGTCGCCGACGCCGTAGATGCCTCCGTCGAAGTCGACCCACGCGGGGACGGAAGGCGATTGCCAGTCGGCGGGAGCGCCGAAGAAAAAGACGTCCTGGCGCGTCACCCGCAGGTCGACGAGGCCGGGGAAGAGCCCCGCGAGCCAGGCGCCGCCCGCCCAGACGATGCGATCGGCCTCGAGCCGTTCCCCGCCGACCGAGACGGTCTCGCCGTCCGGAACCGCCGTTCCCGAGACGAAGCGCGCGCCCCTCGCCACGGCTTGCTCTGCGATCACCCTGGTCGCGTCGCGGGCTCGCAGAACTCCCGCCTCGGGCTCGTAGAGGATCGAGGCAAGGCCAATGCCGTCGAAGCTCGGGAAAAGTCTCGCTCCCTCCTCGGGCGCGAGGCGCTCGACCGGCACGCCCTCCTCTCGGAGCACGCGCTCGCTCTCGGCTCCCCAGCCGTTGGGCTTGCTGAAGAACCAGGCAACACCGCTGGGGACGAACAGGTCGGCCCCGGACTCCCGCTCCAGCTCGCGCCAGAGCTCGAGAGCTCGCCGCGCGGAGCGCGTGTACCAGGCGCCCGAGCCGTGGGCGGAGCGGATCAGCCGCGACTCGCCGCCCGAGGCCGCGCGGACGTGGCCGGGCGGGTACTGCTCGACGAGGGTGACCTCCCAGCCGCTCGAGGCGAGCCGCAGGGCGAGCGAACCGCCGAAGACGCCGGCCCCGACGACGATCGCGCTAGGCAATCAGCACCTCTCTCGCCCTGCCGCCCTCAATGCGCCACGCCGCCAGCTCGCGCGTGTCCGTGCGCAGGATCAGCCAGGGCCGCGAGGCCCAGAGCCCCGCTCGCTCGACGTCGGCGCGCGATGGTTTCGGTGGGGAGGAGGGGTGCGAGTGGAACACGGCGAGCTCGTAGCCCTCGTCTTCGAGGAACCAGACCTCGGGCTCGACCTCGATCCTGAACCGATAGGGCGAGGCCTCCGCGTTTTGTCCGCGCTCGTAGCCGACCGCGCGGCCATCGCGCAGCAGGACGAGACCACAGGCCTCGTTCGGGGCCTCCTCGGCCGCGTGGCGCTCCATCTCGCGCCTGAGCTCAGGCGGGACGATCACAGAACTCGACGTAGTCGACGTACTCGGTGATCGTCGGGGCATCACCGCAAACCGGGCACTTCGGGTCGCGACGCACGGCGACCTCGTCGAAGCTGGCGGCGAGCGCGTCGTAGAGAAGAAGGCGGCCGATCAGAGGCTCACCGATCCCGAGCACGAGCTTGAGCGTCTCGGCGCCCTGGATCGAGCCGATCACACCCGGCAGCACGCCGAGGACGCCGCCCTCCGCGCAGCTCGGTGCGAGCTCCGGCGGCGGCGGCTCCGGAAAGAGGCATCGGTAGCAGGGCCCAACGCCAGAGGACTTAGCAACAGTCTGTTGCAAAGTCCTGGGCGCGAAGACCGTGACTTGGCCCTCGAACCGGAAGATCGAGCCGTGGACGACGGGCACGCCGTGCCAGACCGAGGCGTCGTTCAGCAGGTAGCGGGTCGGGAAGTTGTCGGCGCCGTCCACGACGACATCCCAGTTCTCTTCGAGGATGCCGTCGACGTTGTCGGCCGTGAGCCGCTCGCCGTAGGCGCTGACCTCGACATCCGGGTTCAGGCCCCGCAGACGTCGGGCAGCGGACTCGACCTTCGGCTCCCCTAGCGCTGCCGTCGAATGGAGCACCTGGCGCTGGAGGTTCGACTCGTCCACGACGTCGTCGTCGACGATTCCAAGGCGGCCGATCCCCGCCGCTGCGAGGTAGAGCGCGGCCGGCGAGCCCAGCCCACCCGCGCCGACGAGGAGCACCTGCGCGTCGAGCAGGCGCTTCTGGCCCTGCACGCCGATCTCGGGGATCAGGACGTGGCGGCTGTAGCGCACCTGTTGGCTCTCGTCGAGCCCCTCGGGGAGCTCGACCGGCAGCCCGGCCTTTCCCCATGCGTCGATGCCGCCCGCGAGCGAGACGATCGCGCCGTATCCCTGCTGGCTCAAGGCCTTGGCCGCCCGAAGCGAGCGGTTGCCATGCGCGCAGTAGAGGACGATCGAGCGCTCTTTGTACGGCTCGAGCTTCTCGCCGAGGTCCGCCATCGGAATGTGCACCGAGTCGGCGATCCGACCCCGCTCCAGCTCCCAGGCCTCGCGGATGTCGATCAGAACGGGAGCGTCTTCAATGCCGAGCAGCTCGTGCGCCCGAGTTGCGTCGATCTCCAGGACAACCTCGCGGTGACTCGCCATGCTCCAAGGATAATCGGGGCTGCATGAGCCCTCGCGCCCGCGTGATCATCTTCGCCGGAATCGCCGCGGCACTTGCCGTCGGCGGCACCGTCGCGCTGGCCGTGGTTACCGCGAGTCACAAGGGGAACGCCGAGCAGGGCCGGCAGCCGCTCACGGGCAGGCCGCCGCTCGTCCTCGACCTGGGTGTGCGCGTCGATCCGGAGGCACGCGCGCTAAGGCGGGCCGAGCGCCTCTACTCGCAGAAACGGCATGAGGCCGCCGGCCGGATCTTCGAGCGGTACGACTCGCCTGCGGCGCAGATCGGCGCCGCCTTCGCTGCCTGGCCGGGCACGAGCCTGGCGAAGCTCGAGCGCCTGGCATTCGAGCGCCGACGAGACTCGCTCGTGCTCCTCCACCTCGGCTTTGCCAATCTCTGGACGGGCCGTGCCGAGGAGGCGACCGACGCCTGGCGGGAGGCCGCCGAGGCCCAGCCCGACTCCGCTTCGGCCCAGCGGGCCGACGACGCCCTGCACCCGAACTTTCCGCCGGGACAGCCGTTCTTCGTGCCGAGCTTCTCGCCGCCCGCATCGTTGCGCGCCCTCTCGTCGCCCGACCAGCTGGCGGCGCTCGCGGCAGACGCGCAACGGCCCGACCCCCGCGCAAAGATGCTCTACGGGCTCGCGTTGCAGCGGCTCGGCCACCGGCTCTCGGCGCGACGCCAGTACGACGCGGCCGCGAGGCTCGCGCCCAAGGACCCGGAGGCGCTCGTCGCAGCCGCGGTCTCTCGTTTCGACAAGAGCCGTCCCGCGGAGGCCTTCTCGCGGCTCGGGCCGCTCACACAACGCTTCCCGAAGGCCGGCACCGTGCGCTTTCACCTCGGACTCTTGCTCCTCTGGCTGGCTCGATCGCAGCCCGGTTCGGTCGAGGAGGGCAAGCGCCAGCTTCGCCTCGCCAAGAGACAGGACCCGGGTTCTCCGCTCGCGCGGGAAGCACAGAAGCTCCTGAGCCGTCTAGAGCATGTACAGACCGGATGATTGATACTAGGACTTATGAGCCACAAGATGGGTCTTACGGCCTATAGACGGATACTGACCATGTTTGGAAGACTGCCGCAGCCAGACGAATCGGCACGTTGACGAATTCGCTGGTCGCTACTACGGTGGGAACCGGGAGGGGGATCCGAGTTGAGCGCAGGGGAGCAAGTCGCAGTACGAGCTGGGACGCAGGGGACCGTCCTCGAAGCAGAGGAAGCATGGGACCTTCTGCAGGCAGGCCGCCAGGCGGGGAAGCTCACGGCCGAAGAGATCACGATCACGCTCGACGAGCTGTCATTCGACACGGCGCAGATCGACGAGTTCTACTCGATGCTCGAGGAGCTGCACATCGAGGTCGTCCCGACCGCGGAAGAGGTTGAGGAGGAGTCGCTCGACCTCGACGCGCCCGACGTGTCGACCGATGCGCTCCAGCTCTTCCTGAAGGACATCGGCAAGGTCGACCTGCTGACCGCGCCGCAGGAGATCGAGCTCGCGAAGCGCATCGAGCGCGGGGATCATCTTGCGAAGCAGGAGATGGTCGAGGCGAATCTGCGCCTCGTCGTCTCGATCGCCAAGCGGTATCGCAACCAGGGCCTGCCGTTTCTGGATCTGATCCAGGAAGGGACGATCGGCCTCGTTCGCGCAGCCGAGAAGTTCGATTACCGCAAGGGGTTCAAGTTCTCGACGTACGCGACGTGGTGGATCCGCCAGGCCGTCGCACGCGCGCTCGCCGACAAGTCGCGGACGATCCGGATGCCTGTGCACGTCGTCGAGAAGCTGAACAAGATCGTGCGCTCGGAACGAAAGCTGCGCGGCGAGCTCGGCCGGGAGCCGACCGCCCTCGAGATCGGGCGCGACCTGGACCTGAGCGGCGACGAGGTCGAGCAGATCCGACGCAGCTCGCAGATGCCGGTGTCGCTCGAGAAGCCCGTCGGCGACGACGAAGAGTCGGAGTTCGGGCACTTCCTCGCCGACGAGCTGGCGCCGCTTCCGGAGGAGTCGGCCGACCAGGCGCTTCGCCGGGACACGCTCAAGCAGATCCTGTGCTCGCTCTCGCCACGGGAGCAGCGGATCCTCGAGCTTCGCTACGGGCTCGACGGGGAGCAGCCGCGCACCCTCGACGAGGTCGGACGCGCATTCAACGTCACGCGCGAGCGGATCCGGCAGATCGAGAACCAGTGCCTGAAGAAGCTCCGCGCGCTGGCCGACTGCCAGAAGCTCCGCGAAGTCGCGTAATAGTCGAAGAAAGTCCGGCGTTCCAGGACGGCCGCGCCGGCAAAGCCGGCACGTCCTTCTAGGGCATCGCAAGCGATGCCCTAGGCGTGCCATGACGACTTTCTTCGAGATTTCCGGAGGTCCGGCCGTTGTGAGCGGAGGCGGGCAAAGCCCACCTCCGCGGCCGAACCCCGCATAGACTTGTTCGGTGGCGGAGCCGCCTGCCGATTGGCTCGAGGAGCTTTTTGAGCTCCTTCGCATCCCTAGTGTCAGTGCCGATCCCGCGCACGCGGACGACGTGGTGCGCGCCGGGGAGTGGGTGCGCGATTTCATTCGCGCCGCGGGGGGAGAGGCCGAGCTTCAGAAGACCGCGAACCACCCGCTCGTGATCGGCGAGATTCGGGCATCCGAGAATGCGGACGACGCGCCGACCGTCATCGCGTACGGGCACTTCGACGTGCAGCCGCCGGCGCCGCTCGAGGAGTGGGAGACCCCGCCGTTCGAGCCAACCGTCCGAGACGGCTGGCTCTTCGCGCGCGGCGTCGCCGACGACAAGGGCCAGCTGTACCTCTTGCTCAAGGCCGCGGCGCTCCTCGCAGCCGAGGGCTCGCTGCCCGTGAACGTGAGGTTCACGTGTGACGGAGAGGAGGAGAGCGGCGGCCATTCCATCGTCGAGTTCCTGGAGGCCGACGAGCGCGGGGGAGACGCCTGCGTGATCTTCGACGGGCACATGCTCAGGCCGGGCGCCCCGGTGTTCGAGATCGCGACGCGCGGGATCGCGTACTTCCACGTGCGAGTGCGAACCGGCGAGCGCGATCTGCACTCCGGCATCTTCGGCGGGGCGGCGCTCAACGCGATGCATGCGCTGATGCAGGTCCTCGGCGCCGTTTTGCCACGTGACGGGCTCGTTCCCGAGCCCCTTCGCGCCGGAATGATCAGGCCGAGCGACGAAGAGATCGCGAGCTGGGACGAGCTCGACCCGGGCGCCGAGGTCCTCGCGGCACAGGGTGCGCGATCGGCCGACTCGGGCGCGGCCGAGGAGCTCTACCTGCGAACTTGGGTCGAGCCCGCGGTTGACGTGCACGGGCTCTCGGGCGGCTCGCCGGACTTGCAGAAGACCGTGCTCCCAGTCGTCGCAGAGGCCAACGTCTCCATTCGGCTCGTCCCGGGTCAGGACGACAAGGCGATCGCAGCCGAGATGGAGCGCTTGATGCGAGAAGCCGCCCCGGAAGGCGCGGATGTCGAGATCGAGCTCTTGGCGAGCGCCCCGGCGGCGCTCGTGCCACCCGAGGATCCGGCGATCCGCCTCGGGCAGGACGCCTTCGAGCAGGTGATCGGAGCGCGTCCGCTACTACTGCGGGTCGGCGGCTCCCTGCCGGTGATGTCGGCTTTGGAGGAGAAGGGCGTCCCGACGATTCTCACCGGCTTCGACCTTCCCGAGGGCAACATCCACTCGCCGAACGAGCGCTTCCGTGTCGAGCACATCGCGCTCGGCGTGGAGACGGCGAAAGAGCTCTACAAATCGCTTGCCAAGCTGCGATAGTCCGCCGTTCACCGAGCAAAGGGGGACGAGATGACGCGCATTCTGCATTGCGCCGACGCAGGCTTCGAGTGCGACAAGACGCTAGAGGGCGAGAGCGACGACGAGGTGATGTCGAAGGCCGCCGAGCACGCTCGAGAAGCGCACGGGATGACCGAGATCGACGAGGAGACGGGCCAAAAGCTGCGCTCGCTGATCCACGAGGCCCACTAAGGTCCCGGGCCACGGGCCCGGGACTCGCGCAAAGTGCTTCGCACTTTCCGCGAC
>CAZQAG010000078.1:0-10368 GCA_964591295.1 uncultured Gaiellales bacterium
CTGCGAGCGATCAAGCTGCGCGGCTTCAAGTCGTTTCCGGACCCTGTCGAGGTTCGGCTCGAGCAAGGAGTCGCGGTCGTCGTCGGGCCGAACGGCTCCGGCAAGTCCAACGTCTCCGACGCGCTGCTCTGGGCCGCCGGCAGCCTCGCTCCCAGTGAGCTTCGGGCCGAGAAGCCGGACGACGTCCTCTTCGCAGGCGGGAAGGACCGGCCGCCGGCCGACTCCTGCGAGGTCGAGCTCCTCTTCGACAACGAGGACGGGGCGCTCGCGGAGCTTCCCTTCGCGGAGGTCTCGTTCGTCCGCCGGCTGCACCGCGGGGGCGAGGGTCAGTACCTCGTCAACCGCGCGCCGGTGCGTCGGACGGATCTCGTCGAGCTCCTCGCCGACGTCGGCCTCGGCGGGCAGATGGGCTCGATCATCAGCCAGGGCCGCGTGGAGGAGATCCTCGGCAGCAAGCCGGAGGAACGGCGCCAGCTCGTCGAAGAGGCAGCCGGCCTCGGCCGCTTCAAGCGCCGTCGTCACCGCGCCGAGCTGAAGCTGGCGCGTGTTGCGACCGACGTCGAGCGCGCCCGCGACCTCGAGGCCGAGGTCAAGAAGCGTCTGCGGCCACTCGCGCTGCAGGCGACCGCCGCCGAGCGGGCCGAGAAGCTCCGGGGCGAGATCGGGTCGATCAAGGCGCGGATCGCGCAGCTCGAGCTGGCAGGTGTCGAGGAGCGCCGGGCGAGCGCCGGAGAGCGCCGCGAGGCCGCCGCGCTTGCGCGTAACAGAACCGCGAAGGAGCTCGAGGCGTTGCTCCGTGAGCGCGACCGGGTCGAAGGCGAGCTCGTCGGCGCCGCGGGCAGCCGCGAGGAGGCCACCGCGGGCCTGTACCGGCTCAAGAGCGCCGGCGAACGGCTCGAGCTCCGCCGCGAGAGCGCCCAGGCCCTCGCCGAGCGGCTGCGGGCCGACCCTCCGCGGGCGCGCTCACCTGAGCGTGAGCGGCTGCTCGAGGAGGCCCGGCTCGGCCGGGAGCGGCTCGGCGCGCTCGAGCGAACCCTGATCGAGCTCGAGGGCCTGCCGCCTGCAGCCCGAGCGCTCGCCGAGCAGGGCGAGCGGCTCGTTCTCTCGTCGCTCGAAGTCGCCGAGGGAGACGAGCGCGCTGTCGCCGCGGCCCTCGCGTGGCGCGCCGCCGCGGTGCTCGCGCCCGATGCTGCGAGCGGCTTGAAGCTGCTCGAACAGGCTCGGGCCGCGGGTCTCGGGAACCTCGGCGTCGTCGTCGGCGGCGCCTCGCCGGACGCCCCGATCGTCCCCAAGGAGCGGCTGCTCGACGCGAAGGAGCTCTCGGTCACGCGCGAGGGATTCGCGTACGACCCGGAACGAGGCGAGCTCTGGTACGCGGGTGAGGCGGCCGAGGCGGTGCTCCTCGAGCTGGAAGCCCGCCGCCGCGCGCTCGAGAGCGAGATCCAGGAGCTCGCCGCGGCTGCGGAGCGCGCTGCCACGGCTCCGGCTGCACCCGACTCGCGGCTCGCCGAAGCGGCCGAGCAGCTGGCGGCCACCCTTGCCGAGGCCGCCAAGCTCGCTTCGCGCTTCGAGCCGAGCCTCGGTGCACGCGCCGATGCCCGGGCCCAGCGCTCCCGCGAGCTCGGCGAGGAGCTCCGTGAGCTCGGCGCGAAGGAGGCAGAGGTCAGGCGAACTGCGGCCGAGGCGGGGGAGCGCGCCTCGGCGGTCGACGTCGAGCTGGCGACCCTCGCCGCGGAGGCGAAGGAGCTGAACCGGAGGATCGAGGAGGCTGCAGCCGAGCCGGCCGAGGGAGACAACCCCGAGGAGCTCGGCGTGAAGCTCGAGCGCCTGGAGCGCCGTCGGGAGTCTCTGGGCAGCGTCAACCCGCTCGCGAAAGAGGAGTACGACCGCGAGAAGGAGCGGCTCAACGAGCTCCGCGACCAGCGCGCGGACCTCGAGAACAGCTTGACGGAGCTCCAAAACCTCAGGGACGAGCTCGCCGAGACCGTCGAGCGCCGCTTCGAGGAGACCTTTGCCGCCGTCCGCGACCACTTCGAGGAGGTGGCGGCGACGCTCTTCCCCGGAGGAGAGGGCCGGCTCCGCCTGACCGAGCCGGAGCTCGAGGGCGAGGACGAGGACACCGAGCCCGGGATCGAGATCGAGCTCAGGCCGGCCGGCAAGAAGGTGACGCGACTGTCACTGCTCTCCGGCGGCGAGAAGGCGCTCGGCGCGATCTCGTTCCTGTTCGCGCTCTTCCTTGCCCGACCGCACCCGTTCTATCTGCTCGACGAGGTCGAAGCCGCCCTCGACGACGCGAACATCGGTCGCTTCGTCGAGTTGCTCCGCCGCTATTCGGAGCGGGCGCAGTTCATCGTCATCACCCACCAGAAGAAGACGATGGAGGCCGCGGACGTCCTCTACGGCGTGACGATGGGCGCCGACGGCGTCTCGCAGATCGTCTCGCGCCGCCTGCCGCGCGAAGCCGTCGCGGCTTAGTCCGTCACGTACGCGTCGACGAGCTTCTTCGGTGCCGTGAGGAGCCAGGACTCCTCGATTCGGTCGGCGAGCTCCTCTGTGTCCGCGTGCTCGAGGTGAACGAGGACCATGGGGATACCCGTCGTAGTGCGGCGTCGCGAAGAACATCTCCGGGTTGGACTCGATCATCAGCGGGCGCTCCCCCGGGTCACAGCGCAGGACGAGCGCGCCGCGCACGTGCGGGCTCTCCCAGACGAAGGCCTTGCCGGCGACCTTGAACGCAGGCTTGCCGTACGTCGTGCTGTCTTCTGCCTCGGGCAGGGCGAGCGCGAACCTTCGCACGTCGTTCCACGTCGCCATTACCGGAGGCTATCGTGGCGCGGCGATGGCGAGGTCATGGGGTGAGCTGCTCGGAGAAGACGGCGCTCTGCCGGAGAGTGGAGAGTCAGGGCAGGGATTCTTCACGCGGCTGCGCGATTCGCTCGGGAGCAGCAGGCGAGCGCTGACCGAACAGCTTGCCGCTGCGGCCTTCGACCCGGCCGACGACGAGGCGTGGGAGCGTCTGGAAGAGGCCCTGATCGCTGCGGATGTCGGCGTGCCGGCGACTGCGGAGCTCGTCCGGAGGCTCGAGGCACGCGGCGTCGCGGGGGACTTGACGGAGCCGCTCGTCGATGAGGCCTCCGAGATGCTTGGCAGGCCCGGGACGCTGAGCATCCGCGAAAAACCGAGCGTCGTGCTCGTCGTCGGCGTCAACGGAACGGGCAAGACGACGACGATCGGAAAGCTCGCGCATCACCTGCACGAGCACGGCCGCTCGGTGATCGTCGCCGCCGCCGACACGTTCCGCGCCGCTGCCGAGGAGCAGCTCGAGATCTGGGCCGAGCGGGCGCAGGCGGACTTTGTCGGCTCCGAGCGCGGCGGCGATCCCGCGGCCGTCGCCTACGACGCGATCGAGGCGGCCTCGGCGCGAAGCCGTGACATCGTCATCGTCGACACGGCCGGGCGACTTCACACCCAGACCAACCTCATGGAGGAGCTGGCGAAGATCCGGCGCGTGATCGAGGGCAGGCTCGAAGGCGCGCCGCACGAGACCCTGCTCGTCGTCGACGCCACCACCGGCCAGAACGGTGTGCGCCAAGCGCAGCTCTTCTCCGAAGCGGTCCAGGTGACTGGGGTCGCGCTCACGAAGCTCGACGGCTCGGCGAAGGGCGGCGTCGCGCTCGCTATCGCCTACGATCTCGGCCTCCCGGTGAAGCTCATCGGCGTGGGCGAGGGGGTCGAGGACCTGCGGCCGTTCAGCCCGCGCGAGTTCGCACGGGCACTGATCTCCGGTTAGTCACAGCGGCGCGAAGCTGGCACACATCCGGCGCAAACGCGCAGGAAAGCAGCAGTTTTAATCGGTGGGGATTTCCTCGACGAACAACGGAGGTCGGTTATGCCAACCAAGCAGAAAATGCCACTCCTGATGCTGCTCGCCGGCGCGTTGGTGCTGGCCTCGCCGGCTCTGGCCGACAGCGGCACGACGACGACCACGGCGCCGGCTGCGGTCGTGGTGGCGGCTGATGGTTCCGATACCTGCGACGACCGGCCGACCTGCGGTGGGAAGGAGGCCGAGGTGATCAGGGAGTTGGTCAGTCAGGACGCTCCCGTGGCCTGCTACCGCTGGTACTTCCTCCAGTGGGACAGCTTCTGGTGGTTCGGAGACAACAATTGGCACCACTACTACCGGCCGGTCGTCTGTATCAACGGCAGCGTCATCACGGGCCGCGACCAGTCCTCGCACTGGCAGGAGACGCAGGGGCACTACCACCCGACCGGGGTCTCACACCACGTCGTGGCCGGTTGCATCGGCTGTGCCCGCATCCAGTTGAAGGGCATCGGCAACTTCCGGTGGAGCTGGGGTGGCGTAGAACGCAGCTTCAGCCGCTGCGCGAATCTCACCGTCTACGGCAATGGCGCCTGGTCGAGTCGGTACGGCTGCTGATCGTGCGCAAGCTGATGATCATCATCGCGGTCGCGATCGGCTTCCTCGTCGCGGTGGCCACGGTCGTCTCCCATTACGCCGCGACCGGCGAGCACAACGATCCTGTGAAGACGGTGACGGCACCGTAGTCAGGCTCCGGTCAAGCGCAGGGGTACATCAGTCCCGGTTTGAGTGGCCGCTCGTGGACGAAGACGTCGCCGGCGCCGTTCGTATCCCCTGCGACGAGATTCGATGCGCCGGAGTAGAAGGCAACCGCCCGGCCGTCGACGCTGAGCGAAGGTTTCTGACTGTTTTGGTTTCCCTGGGTCCCAGCGTCGCTGATACTGACGCGCGTGGTCGAGTTGCTGTGACGGTCGTGGACGAAGATGTCGTAAGCGCCGTTCGTGTCTCCCGCCACGAGGTTGGAAGCGACGGAGCAGAAGACGACGGAGCGGCCGTCGGAGCTCAGCGCGGACCAGTAGCTGTTGCCGTTCGCCTGTGCGCCGCTGCTGTTCACGCTGACACGGGTCGTCGTCGTCGTAGTCGGGCCGGCGCTCGCCGCGCTGGCCAGGAGCAACGCGATCGAGCTGACTGTCACGAGGAACCGCAGTTCGTTCACCGCCTTCCCCTCTACGTCCTTCCCGATCCTACTCGACACGGGGGTCGAGGACCTGCGGCCCTTCAACCCCCGCGGCTTCGCTCGTGCTCCGTTGTCCTAGCGCTCGAGCGCGAACGCGATGTTGACCGTCGTGCGGTACTGGGTGATCTTGCTGCCGTCGGACTCGGCGCTCATCGAGATGACGTCGGCGCCCGTGATCCCGCGAAGGGTCTTCGCCGCCTCCTGAACGGCCACGTCGGCGGCCTTGGCGAAGCTCTCCGGCGACTGACCGATGATCGTGACGACCTTTGCGACGTCTGCCATGTCTCCCCGCTCCTTTGTTCGCTTGCTGGGCGGCGGAGACTAACGGCTCTCGACCGAGTCTAGGGTTCAGCGGGCGGGGGATGTCGGGCCCGACCGGCGGCTCCTCCGGAACCGGCGGCTCGTCCGGAGTCGGCTCCGGCAGGGGCGGCGGCTCCGGCTGTGGCGGCGGCGTCGGCTGCTCGTTCACGGCGATCAACCCGAGGGGCCGAGCAGGATGCGGTAGTCGTGAAGTGGATTCTCGACCGTCACGAGAATGTCGACGACGCGCAGCGTCACCGGTTCGCCCTCCGGCGGCGGTCCGTTGACCCGTTGGTACTCTTCGACGGCAGCCTGCGCAGCGGCCTTGAACCCGTGCTCGCTGATGCCCAGGTACGTGTCCCCGTTTTCTCCGCTCTGCTTCATGTCCTCGCTCCTTGGTCGTCGGTATCGGCGCCATCCTACGACGGACGCGTGGGGGCAGCCGACAGACGCGCAACCGCCGCGACGTTGCCCTTCTGCTCGTACAGGCGCCGCGCGTCCTCCACTAGACGCGACGCCTCCTCGCCTGGGCCAACGACTTCGGCGAGCGCCATGAGTGCTCGTGCCTCGAGATCGGGATGGTCCGTCGTCTGGGCCGCGGCGAGTGCCTCACGCGCCAGCGACTCCGCCGCCTGAGGATCGCGCCCCGCCGTGGCTCGAGCCCGCGCCGTGTGCCAGAGCACCTGGGTGACGACGTCAGCCTCCGCCGCGTGCTCTTCGCTGACCTTCGAGATCTCTTCCGCCTCCTCGTGCTCGCCGGCCAGGCAGAGCGCGTCTGCGAGGAACGCGGCCGTTGTCGACATGATGCTCGTCGCGCCCATTTTCATGAGCGTCTCGTGCGCCCAGCGCAAGATCGCAACGGCCTCCTCGGGGCGACCGGCCAATTGCTCGATCTGGGCACCCATCACCGACCGCGCCGCAATCCGGAACCGCTGGCCGAGCTCTTCGTGAATCTCGCGAGCGCGTGCCTGCAGGGCCCGTGCCCCCTCGAAGTCACCCTGCATCGCGCGGAGGCCGGCGAGCACGCCGGTCACCGAGGCTTCCAGCGAGCGATTCTCGGGATGCTCTGACAGGTACTGCTCGCAGCGCTCGACCGCCTCCGGGACCGGCGTGGGCCCGTAGTAGAGCGCCTGAGCAAGATGGGAAGTGATCGTGGCGACCTCGGCGGCATCCCCCGCCCTCAAGGCGTGCTCCAGCGCGTGCTCGAGAGCAGCGGCGCGCTCACCCCAGTGGCAGGCGTTGACGTAGACCTCGCTCTTCAGCCACCACGCCTTCGCGAGCCCGAGGTCGTCGCCGAGCTCCTCGAGCTGCGGGATCGTCCGCTCGACCACCTCGGTGATCTCGGCGACCGATCCCTCCGGCTGGGTGAACGTGCGGAAGAACTCCCGCTCGATGGTCGTGCGCAACTCGAGCCGCCGGTCCCCGGCCGCCGCAGCGGCCTCCATCGCCTCGTCCAGGACACCTTCGGCCTCTGCGAAGTCGCCGGTGCGCATGAGCGCGCTCCCGAGCTCGGGTAGCAGCTCCCGGCGCAGCGCATGGTCCGTTGGGAGAAGCGAAATTGAGCGGCCGAGCAGGCTGACGGCCGCGGCCAGGTCGCCGCGGGCGACGATTGCGCGGCGACCCGCGACAGCGAGCCGTTCGCCTGCCCTGATCCCGAGCTCGAGACCCTCTTCGCCCACCGGGCCGAGCTCCTCTCGGTAGCGAAACGCCTGCTCGAGGTGGTAGCCGAGAATCTCCTCGAGCTCGTTCGCCCGCTCGCCCGCCGTGCGCTCGAGCCAGTGGGCGAACCGCTCGTGCAGCTCGGCCCGGGTTTCCTTCGGGATCGCGAGGTAGGCGGCGTCGCGGATGAGCGCGTGCCGGAAGCGAAAGGCGTCCTCCCACGGGAAGATCGAGCGGGCGGGCCGGATCAGGTCCTTGCGCACCAGCGTCATCAGCCGTGCGGTCAGCGAGTCTCGGTCCTCCTCGCCCGAGAGATCGGCGACCGCTCCGCGCCAGAAGTCCCTCCCGATCACGGAAGCTCGTTCGATCGCGGCCCGCTCCTCGGGCTCGAGGCGGTCGAGGCGCGCGGCGAGCAGGGCGTGAATGGACGGCGGCATCTCCCCGCCGGGAGCGTCGTCCTTGGTCATCATCGCGAGCATCTGCTCGACGAAGAGCGGGTTGCCCTCCGCCGCCTCGGCGATCTTCGCGAGCACACCGGAGCTGAGGTCGGCTTCGCCACGCAGGAGCTCCAACAGCGAGTCGGCCTCTTGCTCTGAGAGAGGCTCGAGCGTGATCGAGTCCGCGTTCGGTCTCACGGCAAGCCAAGTTGGTTGCTTGTCGAGTAGCTCGGGTCGCGCGAGGCAAACGACGAGGATGGGCGCGTCCCGGCTCCAGCCGACGAGGTACTCGACGAGGTCGAGGAAGGTCGGCTCGGCCCACTGGAGATCGTCGAAGCCGACGATGAGCGGACGATCGCGCGCCAGGTGCTCGAACAGCCGGCGGACGGCCCAGAGAGTCTCGTCGGCGGCTCCGGCGACCTCGCCGACGCCGATTGCCGCCGCCACGCTCGCTGCGACGCGGCTCGCATCCTCTTCCCCTTCGAGCAGCCCTTCGATCTGCGCCTGCGTCAGGTCGCCGGCAGCCTCGCGAACGACGTCACGGAGCGGCCAGTACGTGATTCCCTCGCCGTACGGAAGACAGTGGCCCACGAGGACGGACGCCTCGTCGCGAACACTGCTGCGCAGCTCGTTGGCAAGCCTGGACTTCCCGATCCCTGCCGGACCGAGGACCGTGATCAGCCGGCAGGAGCGTTCCTCGACGGCACCGTCGAACGCGGCTCGGAGCTGCGCGAGCTCGGGTTCTCTGCCGATCATCGGCGAGTCGAACCGACGGGCAAACGACGGTGCGCCTTCGAGGATCCCGATCAGCTGCCAGGCTTCGACCGCTTCGGCCTTTCCCTTCAGGTTCAGCGGCGAGACAGGCTCGACGAGCGCGGCGTTCTCGACGAGCACCCTCGTCGGCTCCCCGATCAGGATCTCTCCGCCGCGGGCCGCTTTCTCCAGCCGCTCTGCGACGACGACTGCGTGGCCTGTGGCGAAGGCCTGGCCTGAGGCGGGATCGCCCGCGACCACTTCGCCCGTGTTGATGCCCGTACGGACGGAGAGCTCGACGTCGTAGTCGCGCAGAAGCTCGCCGTTCAGGTCGGCCAGCGCGGTGCGCAGATCCACGGCGGCCCTCACCGCCCGCAGCGCGTCGTCGTCGTGGGCCGTCGGGATGCCGAAGACCGCCATGACCGCGTCGCCGATGAACTTCTCGACCGTCCCACCGTGCCGCTCGAGGACGGCGCTCGTCACCTCGAAGTACCGGGCCATCACCCGCTGAACGACTTCCGGGTCGAGCCGTTCTCCGAGCGGCGTCGAGTCGGCCACGTCGCAGAAGAGGACCGTCACGGTCTTGCGCAAAACGGCCATGTGACGAGTGTACGACGGTGGCTCGGCCGCTCCGAGAGGCGGAGGGGTGCTGAGTACACTGCGGCGGTGTTCGACACCCTCTCAGACAGGCTCCAGGCCGCTTTGCACGACGTTCGGGGCCGGGGAAGACTCGACGAGGACGCCGTTTCGCGCGCGATGCGCGAGGTCCGCCTCGCGCTGCTCGAGGCAGACGTCAACTTCAAGGTCGTAAAGGACTTCGTGGCGCGAGTGCGCGCGCGGGCGCTCGGCGCAGACGTTACGAAGAGCCTGACGCCGGGTCAGGAGGTCGTCCGCATCGTCCACGACGAGCTGACGACGCTCATGGGCAGCGGCGACTCCAAGCTGGCCTTCGCGAGCAATTCGCCGACAGTGATCCTCCTTGCGGGCCTGCAGGGATCGGGCAAGACGACGGCAGCCGCGAAGCTCGCGCTGCTCCTGCGCAAGGAGGGGCATACGCCCGCGCTCGTCGCCGCCGATCTCGAGCGTCCCGCGGCCGTCGAGCAGCTCGAGCAACTCGGGCGGGAGCTCCAGATCCCGGTCTACACGGCCGGCGATCCGGTCGCGGCGGCGACCCAGGGGATCGAGCAGGCGCGCACTCAGGGACGCGACGTGGTCATCCTCGACACCGCGGGGCGCCTGCACGTCGATGAGCCGTTGATGGAGGAGCTGGCCGCGGTGCGCAAGGCGGCGAAGCCCACGAACGTCCTCCTCGTCCTGGACGCGATGACGGGACAGGAGGCCGTCTCGGTCGCCGAGGCCTTCCACGAGCGGGTCGCGTTCGACGGCGTCATCCTCACGAAGCTCGACGGCGACGCTCGGGGCGGCGCTGCGCTCTCGGTACGCGCAGTCACCGGGAAGCCGGTCAAGTTCGCGTCGATCGGCGAGAAGCTCGACCAGCTGGAGTACTTCCACCCCGACCGGATGGCCTCGCGCATCCTCGGCATGGGCGACGTCCTGACGTTGATCGAGAAGGCCGAGGAGGCGGTCGAGGAGGACGAGCAGGCGCGCCTCGAGCAGCAGCTGCTCTCCGGCGAGTTCACGTTCGACGACTTCCTCTCGAGCTACAAGATGCTGCGGCGAATGGGGCCGCTGAAAGGCGTGCTCTCGATGATCCCTGGAGTTGGCAAGCAGCTCCAGGGGCTGGACGTGAACGAGAGGGACATGGCCCGCGTCGAGGCGATCGTGCTCTCGATGACGCCGAAGGAGCGGAGCATGCCGCACCTGATCGACGGGTCGCGGCGGAAGCGGATCGCGGCGGGCAGCGGGACGACGATCCAGCAGGTCAACCAGCTGCTTTCGGCGAGAAAACAGATGCAGAAGATGATGAAGCAGATGAAAAAGGGCAAGATGCCGGGGCTCCCACCGGAGCTTTTGAAGCAAGCCCAACAGCAGGGCCGTCGATGACTTTGCAACAGTCTGTTGCTAAGTCTCTTAGGCTCGAGGAGGTGCGATGGCAGTTCGCATGCGTTTGACCCGAGTCGGGTCGAAGAAGAATCCGATCTATCGGGTCGTGGTCGCCGACTCGCGCTCGCCGCGCGACGGCAAGTTCATCGAGATCGTCG
>CAZQAG010000079.1:0-10331 GCA_964591295.1 uncultured Gaiellales bacterium
CACACCACGATGATCAACGGCCTCGGCGTCCTCGGCTGGGGCGTGGGTGGGATCGAGGCGGAGGCGGCGATGCTCGGCGAGGCGATCTCGATGCTCGTCCCGCAGGTCGTCGGCTTCAAGTTGACGGGCCAGCTGCCCGAGGGCGCGACGGCGACGGATCTCGTGCTAACGGTCACGCAGATCCTGCGCGAGACCGGCGTCGTCGGGAAGTTCGTCGAGTACTTCGGCCACGGGCTTGCCGGCTGCTCGGCGTCAAGGCCGTGATCGCCGAGAGCTACGAGCGGATCCACCGCTCGAACCTGCTGATGGTGGGCGTCTTGCCGCTCCAGTTCATGGACGGCGACAACCCCGAGTCGCTCGGGCTGACCGGTCGCGAGGAGTTCGCGACTGAGGGGATTGAGAACGCCGAGGCACGCGAGGTGACGGTTCATGCAGACGGCAAGGAGTTCCGCGCCCGCGTGCGGCTCGACACGCCGCGGGAGCGGGAGTACCTCCGTCACGGCGGCATCCTCCCCTTCGTGCTGCGGCGGCTGCTCGCCGCCTGAGCCGCGCACATCCGCGACCTCAAGGACGGGTTCCCGAGCGCGGGTGCGGGGAGTTCCGGATCGCGGTCGCGGGCCGCTCGTGACCGCCGCCCTCCGTCGGCGGTTTCGTCGCGCTGGCGGCGCTCGCACACCTCGCGGCCTCTGCCGTCCTCCCTGACCAGAACGCCGGCCTCTCGAAGGGCGAGACGAAGGCTAGCCCTGTGCTCTACCAACTGAGCTACCTCGCCGTGCGGTCGGAGTGTAGCGAGGCGGTTGCTGACCTAAGCGCTCGCGCGGGCTGCTGTCAGCCGCTCGACGAGACCGTCGACGGGCTGCGTCTTCAGCAGGACGTCGTCGGCGCCCGACTCCCTTGCGGCGCGATGGAGCTCCGGCGCCTCGTCGCCGGTGAGCGCGATCAGGCAGAGGTGAGGGTAGTCGCGGCGCAGCCGTGCGACGGTGCTGACGCCGTCGAGGAGCGGCATGTGCAGATCGAGCACGGCAGCGTCCGGCTCGAGGTCGTCCACGAGCTCGATGGCGGCCAGGCCGTCCGTGGCCGTCCCGACGACGGAGAGCTCGGGCTGGTGGTCGATCACCTCGCACAGTGAGGCGAGAAACCCCTCGTCATCATCTGCGAGTAGGACCCTGATCGCCGCCTCGGAAGCCTCCACCGTCACAGGTCCCCATCTCACCGCTTCTCGAGCACGGCGTCAAGCAATATCGGGACAGCTCCTTGCCATTCGCCTGCGAGCGACACGTCGGCCACCTCGGGAACCGACGCGCCGACGTTCACGATCACGCCGGCCTTCACGGATCCGGCCCAGTGCTCGGGCTCGTCCACGACCTCGACCGCGACATAGAGGCGCGGCGCGACGGGTCGTCCGAGCAGGCCGATCTGCCGGCCGCGCGGCGCGGCTGAGCCGTGTGATCCGCCGACACCGGCTCCGTGGGGCGCCGCGATCTCCTCGAGCTCGGTGAGGTCGACTCCCGGGCCGGCGCAGATGATTACGTCCGCCTCGTCGAGCGCACCCGCGTTCTCCCCGGCACGCCGCTCGACGAGTCTCAGCCGGGGAGCGCGCGGGTCGCTTGGCTCCACCCTTCGAATCTCGGGCGCCGCGTCGTCCCGGGGGTCGAGCGGCTCGTACATCCTGGGGCGCACCGTCGCGAGCTGTGGGGTCGTCGAGCCCATGATCACCGAGACGATGTTGCCGCCGAAGGCCGGCTTCTGCTGAAGAAGACGCCCCGCCTTGGCGATGTCGACGGCGACGCAGTCGCCGGTCATGCCGAGCTCGAGCTCGCCGGCTGCGCGAGGCCCGAAGTCGCGACCCTGCGCCGTCGCCGGAATGAGCAGCACATGCGGGCTCTGCTGTGCGAGGACGTCGCGCAGGACTGCCGACCAGAGCTCCGGGTGGTACTCGGCAAGCGCCGGGTCGTCGGCCGTGTAGACGACCTCGGCGCCGTGGCGTCCGAGTTCCCGGATCGCGTCGTCGAGGCCGTGCCCGACCACGAGCGCGACGTTCTGTCCGCCGAGCTTCCCGGCGAGCTCGCGACCGCGGGCCAGCAGCTCGAGCGAGACGCGCCGCGGCCGACCGCCGGCGAGCTCGACCACCGACCAGCAGTCGTAAGAGGCGCCGGGACTCTCGGCGATGTGCCCGGGCTTCTCCCACGGCGGCGCCTTCGGCGCGCGCTCCACCAGGAGCTCCGTAACGACGCGGGCAGCCTCGTCGACCTGATCCGTCCGAAATCCCTTCCGCTCGGGTCGCGCGTCGCGAACCGCAAGCACCCGGGTGGGCGACCCGGTCTGGCCGAACCGCTTGTCGTTCGGGCGAAGATCGTCGACCAGGTCGCTCGCCTGCCAGACCTCGATCGGGCCGTCCTTCGCCGTCGGCTCTCCCTCTGGCGGAGCCGAGACCGAGAGGACGGCCGGCGCCTCGACCTCGAAGACCTCCTCGCCGCTATCCGTCTCCCGGGTAACGCGCAGGCCGGGCTCGATCGCGACGACGCTCGTCAGGTGCGGCCAGCCGAGGAACGCGGCGACCTCCGGCGGCACCTGCCACGTCTCGGAGTCGGTCGTCTTCAAGCCGCAGAGGACGAGGTCGGCGCCTTCCTTCCGGATGGCGAGCGCCAGTGTTCTCGAGGTGCCCAGGGTGTCCGCGACCGCGAAGACCCGGTCGGAGAGGTGGATGCAGCGGTCGACACCCAGGGCCAGGCACTCGTGCAGGCATTCCTCGGCCTGCGGCGGGCCCATCGTCATCGCGATCACCTCGTCCGCGAGCGCCGCGGCGTGCCGAACGGCGTAGCCGTCGAAAACGTTCAGCTCGAGCGGGACGCCCTGCCGCTTGAGGGTCTTCGTCTCCTCGTCGAATTCGATCGCGCCGATCGCCGGCACCTGTTTGACGAGGCAGATGATCTTCATCGTGCGACCATATCCGGCGGTGCTCGGAGTCCTCTACGACATCCACGGGAACCTGCCGGCGCTGGAGCGCGTGCTCGAAGAGGCCGAACGGCTCGAAATCGACCGCTGGCTGCTCGGCGGCGACTATGGAACGCCGAGCCCGTGGCCCGAGGAGACGATCGCCCGCCTGCGCGAGCTGCCGAACGCGTTTTGGATCCGCGGCAACGGCGAGCGCTGGCTTCGCGAGCCGCCGCTCGACCGGCCGGAGGTGATGGAGGCGTACGAGCTCTTCGCCGGTCCTTATCCGGAGGAGCTCGTCGAGTGGTTGTACTCGCTTCCGGTGCAGACCGAGTTGGACGGCAATCTCTACGTGCACGGCTCGCCGCTGTCGGATGTCGAAAGCTTCCACGCCGACCCGAGTGAGGATGACGAGCATCTGCTCCAAGGCGTCCGAGACCGGACTGTCGTCTTCGGCCACAGCCATCTCCAGTTCCGGCGGCCGGGCCCGAACGGCACCGACCTCGTCAACTCCGGTAGCGTCGGCATGCCGCTCGACGGCGACGTGCGCGCGGCCTGGGCCACGTGGGACGGAGACTTCGAGTTCCACCGCACGGAGTACGACGTAGCGCGGGCGGCCGCGGCCTATCGCTCGATGGACGGTGACTTCGGCGAGTTCGCGGCAGCGCGGATCGAGAAGGGCTCGGACTAGAGCAGGTGCGCGTCGAGGGTGACCTCGACGTTCCCTTTGAGCGCCTTCGAGACCGGGCAGTTCTCCTTCGCTCCTGCGGCGGCCTGTTGGAACGCCTCGTCGTCGATCCCTTCGACCTCACCGCGAATGCTGAGCTTAATCGTCGTGATCGCGAAGGCTTCGCCGACCTTGTCGAAGGTGGTCCTCGCCTCGGACTCGAGCTTGGTTGGCGGGGTACCGGCCTTGGACAACGCGCCCGCGAGCGCCATCAGGATGCAGCTCGCATGCGCTGCGGCGATCAGCTCCTCGGGGCTCGTGCCGCCGCCTTCCTCGGCACGGTCTTTCCAGGTCACCGCCTGGTCGGTCACTGCCCCGCTGCCGAGGCTGAAGCGCCCCTGGCCTGCGGCTAGAGACCCCTCCCAGGTCGCGCGCGCAGTCTTCTCAGTCGCCACCGGCCGCTCCTCTCAGTTTGGACGCCATGTCACTGCCCTCTCGTCTGCGGCCGTCATCGTGACGCGCCGCACTCGACGCTCTTGAATCGCAACCGTATAGATGTCCCTCTGGCGCCGAGTCGAATCCCAGCCGGAGTAGGCAATCTGCGTTCCGTCGGGCGACCATGTGAGCGCCTGTGCGTCCTGGCTGGTCAGGCGTGTGTTGCTCGACCCGTCGAGTGAGTCCGCGAACAAGCCGCGTTCAGTTACCCAGGCCAGACGCGAACCGGTTGGTGAGATCGCAAATTCCTTCACGCCGGTTGCGTACCGGATGAGTCTTCCGTCGTTGACTGCCAGCAGATAGAGGTCGCCGAGTCCATCCCGGCGGTCCCGGAGAAAGGCCAGACGCCGGCCATCGGGAAACCACTCGGGGTCGTCGTCTCGGGCACTCCCGCTGTGCGTTAAACGAGCCTGGCGGCCTGTCTCGACATCGATCGCATACAGCCCAGCTGCCGTGCTTCCCTCCGCCGGGGGGAAGGAGTCGAAGAACGATCCGGTCTCGGTATATGCGAGTTGCCTGCCGTTGGGCGACCAGGCAGTTCGCCCAAGGATGTCGAGGTATTTCACATCACCTCCGTCTCGTGGAAGGAGTCCCACCCCTGCCGCCCATGTATGCATGTTCGCTCTTCCGATACTGAGCGCGAGGTACCGCCCATCGGGCGACCAGCCTTGGGCCCCGTAGTACTTGTCCACGGGGAGCAAGGCGCGCCGATCGGTGCCGTCCGGCTTCAGGTCGAAGAGAGTCTCCCAGCCGAGATACGAGAGCCTCGTTCCGTCGGGCCTCCATTCCACGCTCTGCACATAGTCCTGGCGATCACTCAGTCGTCGTTCGGAGGAGCCGTCCGGCCGAGCTACGAAAAGCGTCGCGTCGACCCTGCTCGGGGACTCTCGGATGAATGCGATCAAGTCCTCCCGCTGGGGGGCTTTATCGGCTCTGCAGCCTGCGCACAGAGGCAGTCCGACGGCGACGAGAAAAAAAGCGAGCTTAATCGTGGCCCCCCTCCTCTCCTGAACCTGAAGGCTTGTAGTACTTCTTGCCCTTCAACGGCTCGGGAAGGTTGTCCACTTCGAAACCGCGCGGGTCCGAGTGCGGATAGATGTAGCCCTTCCCGCGGCCGAGCTTTTTGGCGCCGTCGTAATGCGCATCGCGGAGCGCGTCCGGCGGGCGGATGTGACCGTGCTCCTTCACGTCCGCCTGGGCGTCGCGCAGCGCAGTGATGACCGCGTTCGACTTCGGCGCCCGCGCGAGATAGATCGCCGCCTGCGCGAGATTGAGCTGCACCTCCGGAAGGCCGACATGCTCCACGGCATGGGCCGCCGCGACCGCCACGAGGAGCGCGCGCGGATCGGCGTTGCCGATGTCCTCGGAGGCAAGGATGACCATGCGGCGTGCGACGAAGCGCGGATCCTCACCGCCCGCGAGCATCGCGGCCAGGTAGTAGACCGAGGCGTCCGGGTCCGACGCGCGCATCGACTTGATGAAGGCCGAGGCGAAGTCGTAGTGCGCGTCGCCGCCCTTGTCGTAGACGAGCGGCCGCTTGCGGGCGGCGTCCTCGATGTGCTCCTCCGCGAGGGACTGTCCCTCGGCTCTCGCCGTGTGGAAGGCGAGCTCGAGGATGTTGAGGGCGTTTCGCGCGTCACCCCCCGCGCGGCGGGCGATCAGCTCGACGAGCTCGTCCGCGACCTCGGCCTCGAGCTCCTCGGCCCCCCGGCGCACGATCACCGCGAGCTCCTCGTCCGCGAGCGGGACGAGCTCGTAGATCTGGCTCCGGGAGAGCAGGGCCGAGTTGACCTCGAAGTAGGGGTTCTCGGTCGTCGCGCCGATCAGGGTCACCGTTCCCTCCTCGACCGCCGGCAGGAGCGCGTCCTGCTGCGCCTTGTTGAACCGGTGGATCTCGTCCAGGAAGAGGATCGTGCGCTGGCCGTTCGCGCCGAGCCGCTCCCGCCCGGACTTGAGGATCTCGCGCACCTGGGCGACGGTTGCCGACACGGCGGACAGCTCCTCGAACTCCGCGCCGGTGGTATTCGCGATCACGCGCGCGAGCGTCGTCTTGCCGCTCCCGGGAGGCCCGTAGAGGATCGAGGAGCCGACGCGGTCCTCCTCGATTGCGATGCGGAGAGCCGAGTGCTCGCCGAGCACCTGTTCCTGGCCGACGAAGTCTTCGAGCTGCTGCGGCCGCATGCGCATGGCGAGCGGAGCCGTCTCCGGCAGGCGCTCGTCTGCCGCGTCCGAGAACAGGTTTCCCACAGGACAGAAGTATGCTTCTCGAGCTCGCCGAGCTCGCGATGGAGGAGGAATGATGGCGTTCGAAGAGTTGAAGTCCAAGCAGAGCGTCATGTGGGGGAACGGCCCGTACCAGAACGTCACCGAGACGCTCGTCGACATCCACGACCTGCTGGTCGATCGCCTCGATCCGAAAGAAGGCGACGCCTGGCTCGACCTCGCGTGTGGCACCGGTGCGATGTCGGAGCTGGCGGCGAAGAGGGGCGCTTCGGTGACCGGTGTCGACCTCGCACCCGCGCTGATCGAAACCGCCAAGGAGCGGGCCGAGCAGCAGAGCCTGACCATCGACTACAGGGTCGGCGACTGTGAGAACCTCGATCTCGAGGACGGAGTCTTCGACATCGTCTCGTCGACCTGCGGAGTCATGTTCGCGCCCGATCATGAGGCCACTGCGGGCGAGCTTGCTCGCGTAGTGGCTTCAGGTGGGCGCATCGGCCTCGCGAACTGGACCCCGGAGGGCGGGCTCGCGAAGATGTTCGCGATGATGAAGCCGTTTGCGCCACCGCCTCCGGAAGGCGCCGGGAGCCCGTTTTCCTGGGGAAGCGAGGAGCACGTGCAAGACCTGCTCGGCGACTCCTTCGACCTGACCCTCGAGCGGCACGTGTCGCATCTCCGCGTCCCGTCGGGTGAGGACTACTGGCAGCTCTTCTCCTCGAGCTACGGCCCAACGAAGACACTCGCCGAGTCGCTCGACGACGAGCGCCGCGATGAGTTTCGCCAGACCTGGATCGACTTCTTCGAGCAGAACTACCGGTCAAACGGCGAGATCGACCACGACCGCGAATGGCTGCTCGTGCTCGGGACACGTCGCTGAGCGCAACCGTTTCGCTACGCGAAGAGGCCGTTGAGCTCCTGCAGGAACTCATTCGCCTGGATACGGTCAATCCGCCCGGCAACGAAACGATTGCCGCGGAGCTGCTGCGCGATTACCTCGTCGAGAACGGAGTCTCGTGCGAGCTGTACGCAAAGGTGCCGGAGCGCGCGAACCTCGTCGCTCGGATCCCCGGCCGGGGCGACGGCCCGCGCCTTGCTCTCCTTTCGCACACGGACACGGTGCTCGCCGATCCCGCCGAGTGGCAAGCCGATCCCTGGTCGGGAGAGGTGCGCGACGGAGAGGTCTGGGGCCGCGGTGCGCTCGACATGAAGGGGCAGGTCGCGGCCAGCGCGGTTGCGATCGCGTCGCTCGCCCGCGAGGGCTTCGAGCCTGCGGGCGATCTGATCTTCGTGGCGGCCGCCGACGAGGAGGTGGGTGTCGAGTTCGGCCTCTCCTGGCTCTGCACGGAGCATCCGGAGGCCGTGCGGGCCGAGTACTCGCTGAACGAGGGCGCCGGCGACCGGGTCGAGCTCGGAGGCCGCCAGTTCTACCTCGCGTCGACAGCCGAGAAGATGAGCTCGCCGTTCGTCGTTCGTGTGCGCGGCCGGAGCGGGCACGCGTCGATGCCCGGAATCGCCGACAACGCGCTCGTCAAGGCCGCCCGGCTGATCGAGCGGCTCGGAGAGTTCTCCCCCGAGCCGCGCCTCGAGCCCGAGGTGGTCGCCCTGTTCCAGGCCGTCACGGGCGAGGCGCCGACGGATGCGGCCCAGGTCGTCGCTCTCGCGCAGGCAGTCGATCCGGTTGCGGGCGAGCTTGTGGAGCCGCTCGTCGGGATGACGGTCTCTCCGACGATGATCCGGGCGTCGCAGACGCGAAACGTGATTCCCGCGCTCTGCGAGGTGACCGTCGACTGCCGGCTGCTACCCGGGCAGACGCAGTCCGAAGCAGACGGCGTCGTGCGCGATCTGCTCGGCGAGGGCGACTACGAGCTCGAGTGGATCGAGGGGTTCGGCGGCACACGGTCGCCGATGGAAGGCCCGCTCTGGGATGCGATCGGGTCGTGGGTGGCCGAGACGGAGCCGGGCGCCGCGGTCGCACCGATCTGCCTCGCAGGGTTCACGGACAGCCACTGGCTGCGAAATGCGTTTGGAACGATCGCGTACGGGTTCTTTCCGATGCGCTACATGGACCCGCAGGTCGCGACGCGGCTCGTACACTCCGCCGACGAGCGGGTGCGGGTGGACGACCTCGAGCTCGGGGTGGAGTTCCTCCGCTACGCGGCGCGTGCGATGGGCGAGCAGTAGTGGTTTGCGGAATTCGACTGTGAGTCGATAACCTCAGGAGATGGCGGAGGAGCAGCTCAGGCTCGGTGGAATGGCCCTCTCGAACGGGGTGCTCGTCCACGGCCCGAGCTCCTGGGCGTGCGCGATCCGCCACGCCGATGGACGGATCGAGGTCGCGTCCGAGCTCAAGCGCTACAAGGCGGCCGGTGTCACGAATCCGCTCTTCCGCGGGCCGGCACGGCTCGCAGAGGCACTCGCCGTGCTCCCGCAGGTTCGGCGGCGGCTGCCGGAGGCGAAACTTCCGTTCCAGCGACCGCGCGTCTTGACTGCGATGGTCGCTGGCGCAGTTGCAGTCCAGGTCGCGCGCGGATCGCGCCATCTGGGGCCGGCGGCCCAGGAGCTCGTCGCCGCGATCGCTTCGCTCGCTCCCGCAGCGGTCGCACTCCGGAGCTCCGACCTCGCCGCCTACCACGGCGCGGAGCACATCACGATCGGCACGTACGAGCACGGAGAGGCGCGGGACAAGGAGCACGAGCGCTGCGGTTCGCACCTGATCGGCCCGCTGCTGGGGACGATGGCGATCGGAAACACCCTTGCGCGCCTCGCACCGGTGCAGTTCAGGCTCGCAGCGCGCGGGCTCGCATCGCTCGGGGCGCTCGCCGCCTCGACCGAGATCTTCTCGTGGATGGTGCGCAATCCCGAGCATCCCGTCTCCAAGGCGCTGGCACGCCCGGGCCACGAACTGCAGCATCGTCTCGCGACCGCTGAGCCGACCGCGGAGCAGCTGGAGGTGGCCGAGGCCGCCCTCGCTGCATGCCTCGAGCTCGAAGATGGCCACACGAACTAGAACCGAGCGCCTTCCGCCGGAGGTCTTCGATCTCCCGGTCGAGAAGATGCGCGACGGCTACTACACCGACGCGTACTTCAATCACACACGCGCGGCCCTCCTTCAGGACGGCCGGCGCCCGCGGGTCGTGATGCAGGTCTTCCAGAAGAAGAGCGGCTACCTCGGCGGGATGGATGAGGCAATCGCGATCCTGAAGCTCTGCTCGCACGACTGGGAGCAGCTGACGGTGCACGCGCTCTACGACGGTGACGCCGTGGAGTCGTACGAGACCGTGATGCACATCGAGGGCGACTACACGCTCCATGCTCATCTCGAGACCGCGTACCTGGGGGTCCTCGCGCGCCGCACGTTGATCACGACGAACGTCGTCCGTGTGCTCGAGGCCGCCAACGGGAAGCCGATCATCTTCATGCCGGCCCGCCACGACCACCACCGGGTGCAGACCGGTGACGGCTATGCCGCGTATGTCGCGGGGCAGATCGTCGGGGCGCCGGTCGGCGTCACGACCGACGAGCAGGCGTCCTGGTGGGGCGGCAAGGGCGTGGGCACGGTGCCGCATTCGCTGATTGCTGCCTACGGCGGCAATTCCGTGCTCGCCGCGACGAGGTTCGCCGAGTGGGCGCCCGAGGACCTGAACGTGACGGTGCTGGTCGACTTCGAGAACGACTCCGTGAGGACGGCGCTCGAAGTGGCCCGGGCGCTGGGCCCGCGCCTCTGGGGTGTGCGGCTCGACACGTCCGAGAACCTGGTCGACCGCTCGCTGTGGGACGAGATGGGCGATTTCAAGCCCACCGGGGTGAACGAGCGGCTCGTGCGCAAGGTACGCGATGCGCTCGATGCGGACGGCTTCGAGCACGTCAAGATCGTCGCGTCGGGCGGCTTCACGGTCGAGAAGATCGCCGAGTTCGAGGCGAAGGAGGTGCCGGTCGACGCGTACGGTGTCGGCTCCTCGCTGATCCGGGGGCAGAACGACTTCACGGCCGACGTCGTCATGACCGACGGCCGCCC
>CAZQAG010000080.1:0-10252 GCA_964591295.1 uncultured Gaiellales bacterium
CCGGAGGAGTGTCGTCCTCGTACATGTAGTTCGCGACGTAGTCGAAGAGCAAGGAAGTCGAGTAGGGCGAGGCCGTGGCCGTCTCGACGTCGACGAGGTCGAGCTGCCGCGTCTTCAGGCCCGTCAGCAAGCGCTTCAGCGCCGGCAGGTCGAACACGTCCTGTAGGCACTCCCGGTAGGTCTCGAGTATCACCGGGAAGGAGCCGTACTTGCGGGCGACCTGGAGCAGGCCCTGCGCCTTGAGACGCTGTTGCCAGAGCGGCGTTCGCTCGCCCGGCCGCCGGCGCGGGATCAGCAGCGCACGGCCGGCGTTCTCGCGGAAGCGGGAGCCGAAGAGCGCGCTGCCGCCGAGCTCGGCCATCACGAGCTCCTCGATCTCGTCCGGATCGATGAGCAGCTCCTCGATGGGCGGAGTCGCGTCTGCGTCCGGAAGGTGAATCGCGATGCCGTCGTCGGACCAGAGCGACTGCACCTCGAGCTCGAGCGCGCCGCGCAGACGAGCGCCGATCGCCATCGCCCAGGGCGCGTGCACGCGGGCCCCGAACGGCGTCAGGATGCAGACGCGCCAGTCGCCGATCTCGTCGCGGAAACGCTCGACGACGACGGTTCGGTCAGAGGGAACGGCGCCGGTCGCCGCCTGCTGGTCGGTCAGGAACGTGAGGAGGTTCTGCGCAGCCTGCTCGTCGAGGGAGTGGTCTTCCGTCAGCCGCGCGAGCGCCTTTGCCTCTGGAAGCGCGGACAACTCGCGCGAAGCCTTGCCGATCGCCTCGCCGAGCTCGTACGGCCGGCCCGGCCCTTCTCCCTTCCAGAACGGGATCAGGCCGGGCACGCCCGGAGCCGGCGAGACGAGCACGCGGTCACGCGTGATCTCCTCGATCCGCCACGTAGAGGCACCAAGCAGGAAGGTCTGGCCCGCACGGGCCTCGTAGACCATCTCCTCGTCCAGCTCGCCGACCCGGCCGCCGCCGTCCACGAGATGAACACCGTAGAGCCCGCGATCCGGGATCGTGCCCGCGTTCGTGACCGCGAGCTGGCGCGCGCCCCCTCGGCCGCGGATCACACCGGCGGTGCGGTCCCAGACGATCCGGGGACGCAGCTCGGCGAACTCGTCCGACGGATAGCGACCGGCGAGCATGTCGAGGACGTTCTCGAGCTGGACACGGGAGAGGTCGGCAAAGTTGTACGCGCCGCAGACGAGGTCGTGGAGCTCGTCGACCGTGATCTCCTCGTCGGCGCAGATCGCGACGATCTGCTGCGCGAGGACGTCCAGCGGGTTGCGCGGGATGACCGTCTCCTCGATCGCGCCCGCGCGCATGCGCTCGGCGACGACGGCGGACTCGAGCAGGTCGGCCCGGTACTTCGGGAAGATCCGGCCGCGGGAGACGGCGCCGAGCTCGTGCCCCGCCCGGCCGACCCGCTGCAGCCCGCGCGCGACCGACTTCGGCGACTCGACCTGGATCACGAGGTCGACCGCGCCCATGTCGATGCCGAGCTCGAGCGAGGAGGTGGCGACGAGGCACGGGATCTCCCCCATCTTCAGGAGCTCCTCGACCTCGAGCCGCTGCTCGCGCGCAAGTGAGCCGTGGTGAGCGCGCGCGATCTCCTTGCGCGGCGCATCCGCCTCGACTCCCTCGTTGGCCAGCTCGTTCATCCGGAGCGCAAGCCGCTCGGCGAGGCGGCGGTTGTTGACGAAGACGATCGTCGAGCGGTGCTCCTCGACGAGCTTGAGGATCTCGGGGTAGATCGACGGCCAGATCGAGCTCGACTCGCCCGGCTCGCGCATGTCTTCGAGCGGGACGACGACTTTCAGGTCGAGCTCTTTCGCACGACCCGCGTCCACGAGCTCGATCGGCCTCCCGCCGGAGACGAACCGGCCGATCTCCTCCATCGGGCGCTGGGTCGCCGAGAGCCCGATCCGCTGGACGGGCTTCTCGGTAAGGCGGTCGAGCCGCTCGACGGAGAGCGCAAGGTGCGCGCCGCGCTTCGTCCCGGCTACCGCGTGCACCTCGTCCAGGATCAGCGTCTCGACGCTCTTCAGCATCTCGCGCCCGCGCGAGGTGAGAAGCAAGTACAGCGACTCCGGAGTCGTGATCAGGATGTCCGGGTGCTCCCGCAGCATCGCCGCGCGGTCCCGCTGTGGCGTGTCTCCGGTGCGAACCGCGACGCGGAGCTTCGAGTCGAGCCCCGCGAGCGGCCCGCGCAGGTTGCGCTCGATGTCGTAGTTCAACGCCTTCAGGGGCGAGACGTAGAGAAGCCGGAGCCCCTCCCCGGGTGCGCTGGTCAGCCGGTCGATCCCGTAGAGGAAGGCGGCCAGCGTCTTCCCGGAGCCGGTCGGAGCCTGGATGAGCGTGTCCTTGCCGCTCGCGATCGCGGGCCAGCCCTGCTCCTGCGCCGGCGTGGGCCCTTCAAAGGCCCCTTTGAACCAGGCGCGAGTCTTGGGAGAGAAGAGCTTCAGAGAATCCACGAGCCCAGCCTAGCGAGCGAATACCAGGTGGCCGGAGTAGTCTCTACCTGATGGCGATCGCCGCGCCAGACCGACTCCATTACACCGACAGCGACGAGGCGAACGTGCTCCTCGCAACCGACCCGCTGGCGCTGCTGATCGGCTTCGCGCTCGACCAGCAGGTGCCCGTCCAGACCGCATTCGCCGGCCCGCTGAAGGTCAAGCAGCGGCTGGGGACGCTCGAGGTCGCTCGGCTCGATCCCGCGGAGGTCGAGGCCGGGTTCCGCGAGAAGCCGGCCGTCCACCGGTTTCCCGGCGCGATGGCGAAGCGGGTGCAGGAGCTCTGCGCGCTCGTCGAAGACGAGTACGGCGGCGACGCATCGCGCCTTTGGCGGGAGGCGAGCGATTCGGACGACCTGCGCAAGCGGATCGAGGCGCTCCCCGGCTTCGGAAACATGAAGGTAATCGCGCTCGGATCGGTCCTCGCCAAGCGTTTCGGCGTCCAGGCCGCCGAGGGGCTCGTCCCCTCCCATCCGACGCTGGGCGACGTCGACTCGCGGGAGGCCCTCGAGAGCTATCAGGCCGCCAAGCGGGCCCACAAGGCGAAGCTGCGGGCGCAACAGAGCTGACCGTTCGGCCGCACGTCGTCGTCTACGTCACCCGTGAGCATCCGGCAACCGGCGCCGACGAGTTCCTCGTCTTCGACGTTCCTGACCAGCCAGAGTTCAGGGCCACCGTCCCCGGCGGTGGCATCGACGAGGGCGAGTCCGTCGAGGACGCGGCGGTTCGCGAAGCGCGCGAGGAGACCGGGATCGACGTCCGGGTCGTGCGCACGCTGGGCGTCTCGGAACATCCGGGCACCCGCGACCCGGATTTCGTTCACGAAAGCCATTTCGTCCAGGCGACTCCGATCGAGGGCCAGCCCGACGAGTGGGAGCACCAGATCACCGGGCACGGTGACGAAGCCGGAACCCTCGTTCGCTGCTACTGGCTCCCCGTGCAGGCCGGGGCCGCGGTCTGGGGCCACCGCGGCCATCTCCTCGGCCACCTCGTGCGCAAGCGTGTCTCCGCATACGTCACACGCGAGCAGGGCGGGCGCACGGAACTGCTCGTCTTCGACCACCGGGGAATGCCGGACGTCCCCACACAGGTTCCGGCCGGCCGCGTCGATGCGCATGAGAGCCTCGAGGCAGGCGTCGTTCGCGAGGTGGAGGAGGAGACAGGACTGACCGTGGCGCCGGGAATGCTCCTCGCGGATCCCGTAGAACATGCGCAGGCTTTGGGCTCGGGCGCCCACGAGACCTTCGCCTTTCATGCGACCGCCGCGCCGGATGGCCCTGACCGCTGGGCTCACGACGTGACGGGCACCGGAATGGACGTGGGCCTCGTCTACCAGTGCCGCTGGGTGCCCCTCGACGAGTGTCCACCCCTTTGGGGGAAGCCCGACCCCTTGGTCGAAAAGCTCCAACGGTCGATAACGAAAGAATGAGCCGCCGCGTCCTACTCATCTGCGTCTGCGCGCTCGCGCTCGGAGGGTCGTCCGCTGATGCGCTGCGCATGCCGTCTGCACCGCGTTGCCCGGTCTTCCCGAAGTCGAACGCCTGGAACCAACGGGTCGACCGCCTGCCCGTCGCCTCGAACTCCGGTCAGATCATTTCGTCGATCGGCGCGAACGGAGGCCTCCACGCCGACTTCGGTTCCGGCCTGTGGGAGGGAGCGCCGATCGGGATCCCGATCACCGTCGTCGGCCGCAAGCAGCCCAGGTCGCGCGTCTCGTTCGAATACGCCGACGAGTCCGACCGCGGCCCGTATCCCATCCCGCGCAACGTCAAGATCGAAGGCGGCCGCTCCTCGACCGGGGACCGGCACGCGGTGATCGTCGATCGCAACTCGTGCCGGCTCTACGAGCTCTATGCGCTGTATCCGAATGGACGCGGCTGGCGAGCCGGCTCGGGAGCGACCTGGAACCTGCGCTCGAATCGGCTCCGCCCCGCGGGCTGGACGTCGGCCGACGCTGCCGGCCTGCCAATCCTCCCCGGCCTCGCGCGCTACGACGAGGTCAAGCGAGGAGTGATCGACCATGCGCTTCGCTTCACCGTCGAGCGCACGCGCCGCGCCTACGTCTTCCCGGCCCGCCACTTCGCGAGTAACTCGACCGATGCGAGCCTGCCGCCCATGGGCCTTCGCCTCAGACTCAAGGCGAGCTTCGACGTCAGCGGCTTCCCGCGGCAGGCGCGGATCGTCCTCGTTGCGCTCAAGCGTTACGGGATGCTGGTCGCCGACAACGGGTCGAGCTGGTACATCACCGGCGCCCCCGACCCGAGGTGGTCGAACGACCAGCTGCACACGCTCGGTCGCGTCAAGGGCTCGGACTTCGAGGTCGTCAGTTAGTAGAAATCCGATCGGGCCTAGCGTCCGAACTGTCTGGTGATGGTCCGCAAGGGAACATGCGTCATCGTCGGGCTGCTGGCCTTGGTTGCCGCGGGTTGCGGCAGCGAGAGCAACTCGAGCGGCAGCGGAGAGGTGACCGTCGAGCTCGGCGAGCAGAATGCCTCCGGTGAGTCGGGCACGGCGACGCTGACTGCCGACGGCGACAAGACGAAGGTCGTGATCGACCTCCAGGGCAACTCCTCGGCCCAGCCGGCACACATCCACAAAGGCTCCTGCGCCGACCTCGATGCCACTCCCGCATACGCGCTCGCGGACGTGAACGGCGGGACGTCGACCAGCACCGTCGACGCGAAGCTCGACGACCTACGCGACGGCGCCTTCGCGATCAACGTGCACAAGTCCGCTGCCGAGGTCGAGACCTACGTCGCCTGTGGAAACGTCGGCGAAGGCGACGGCAGCGGGACCGACGGGATGTACTAGCCGAGGTCGCGAAGCGCGAGCTTCGCCGCCGAGTGTCCGCACATGCCGTGGACGCCGCCTCCGGGGGGCGTACTCGACGAGCACATGTAGAGACCGCGGACGGGAGTGCGGTAGGGGACGAGGCGCCGAACCGGGCGGAAGAGGAGCTGGCCGAGATCCATCGCCCCGCCGTTGATGTCGCCGCCGACGATGTTGCGGTTGCGGCGCTCGAACTCCGCAGGCCCGATCACGCTCTTGGCGAGGACGAGGTCCCGAAAGCCGGGTGCAAACCGCTCGATCTGGGCTTCGATCGTCTCGGTCATGTCGTGTGTCGATCCGTTCGGGACGTGGCAATAGGCCCAGGCCGTGTGCTTGCCCGGCGGGGCTCGTGAGTCGTCGAACAGGCTCGGCTGGGTGAGGAGGACGTAAGGGCGCTCGGAGTGACGTCCCTCCCAGGCGGCCTCCTCCGACGCGGCGATCTCGTCGAAGCTCCCGCCGATGTGCACCGTCCCCGCCCGGCGGCACTCCTCGGCGCGCCAGGGGATCGGCCCGTCGAGAGCCCAGTCGAGCTTGAAGGCGCCGGGCCCGTGGCGGTAGCCTCGGAGGGACTCGGCATAGCGAGCGGGAAGCCTGTCCCCGGCAATCCTCAGCAACCCGCGTGGGACGACGTCCGCGAGCACCGCATCGGCCTTCGGCAGGTCCTCGACCGGGCTCTCCGTGCGGATCTCTCCGCCGAGCTCGTGGAGACGCTCTGCCAGGGCGTCCGTGAGCAGTTGCGAGCCACCCCGGGGGAACGCCCAGCCGTAGGCGTGGGCGACGATGATGAAGAAGAGCCCGATCCCGCCGGTCGGCCTCCGTTCGAGAGGAAGCATCGAGTGGGCTGCGTGCCCGGCCAGGAGCGCGCGCGCTCGCTCGGTCTCGAACGTCCGCTCGGCGAGGGCGCGGGCGCTCGAGAGCCCGTTGCGCGCCAGGCGAGGCCTGATCGCGGAGACCAGGCGACGAACGGGCGGCGGAAGCGGGCCTAGCACGATCGGCTCGAGATTGGGCCACGAGGAGACGACCGGGCCGACCAGCCGCAGGTACGCCTGCCGGTCCTCGCCGAGTTGCTGGGCGGTCTCGGGCACCGAGCGCTCGAGCATCGCGGCCGTCCCGTCGTCGAGCGGATGAGCCGCGGGAGCGGGCGGTTGGATCCACTCGATCGGCAGCTCGAGATCCCGGAAGAACGGTGAGTCCCGGCCGAGAGGGTGGATCGCAGAGCAGAGATCGTGAACGAACCCGGGGAGGGTCAGCTCGGCCGAGCGGACGCCGCCGCCGATCGAAGCCTCCGCCTCGTGGACGGTCACCTTCCAACCGGCCTGCGCCATCGTGATCGCAGCCGCGAGCCCGTTCGGCCCCGATCCGATGACGACAGCGGCAGGCACGACTAGATCGTCCCCCCGGGGGCCTTCGGCCCCTTACCCCCGCTGTTGACGCTAGCGCGAAAAGTGTGTCGCGTGGGGAACGGGACTGCGCCGAAAGCGTGCCAGGTCACGGCGCCGGCAGCTCCGGGCTCAGCCGACGCCAGCCAGCAGAAAAGCCCGGTTCTCCTTCAGCATCTCGCGGGCGATGACCAGCCGCTGGATCTGGTTCGTCCCTTCGTAGATCTGCGTGATCTTCGCGTCGCGCATCATCCGCTCGAGCGGATACTCCTGCATGTAACCGTAGCCGCCGAGGATCTGCACCGCATCGGTCGTGACCTCCATCGCCACGTCCGTGCAATAGAGCTTCGCCATCGCCGAGACCTTCGTCAGCTCGTCGTCGGGCGAGCCCTCGTCGATCATCATCCCGATCTTGTAAAGCAACCCGCGCGCCGCCTCGCATTTCGTCTCCATGTCCGCGAGCGACGCCGCGATCAACTGGTGCTGCGCGATCGGCTTGCCCATCGTCTCGCGGCTCTTCGCGTACTCGAGCGCGTAATCCGTCGCGCCCTGGGCGAGCCCGAGGCCCTGCGCCGCGATTCCAGGACGGGAGCGATCGAGAATCCGCATCGCGACCTTGAACCCCTCGCCCTCTTCACCGATCAAGTTGTCGGCCGGGATCCGGAGGTCGTTGAAGAAGATCTCGCCCGTCGTCGAGCCCTTGATCCCCATCTTCGGCTCGATCCGCCCGACCTCGAAGCCCGGCGAGTCGGCCTCGACCGCAAACGCCGAGATTCCCGAGTGCCCTGCGTTGGGGTCCGTCTTGGCAAAAACCGTGTACAGGTGGGCGACGCCAGCATTCGTGATGAAGCGCTTCGACCCGTTGATCACGTACTCGTCACCGTCGAGCCGCGCCTCGGTGCGCATCGCCGCCGAGTCCGAGCCCGAACCGGGCTCCGTCAGCGCATAGGCGGCCAGCCACTCGCCGCTCGCGAGCCGGGGCAGGAACCGCTGCTTCTGCTCTTCGGTGCCGGCCAGCTTGATGCTGAGCGAGCCGAGCTCCTGGACGGCGAGGATGAGCCCGGTCGTGGCGCAGACCTTGGACAGCTCTTCGATCGCAACGAGCACCATGAGCGCGCCCGTCCCGGTGCCGCCGTACTCCTCGTCGTAGGGAAGGCCGAGGAGCTCGTGCTCCTTGAAGAGCTCGACCATGTCCCACGGGAACTCGCCTTTCTTGTCGATCTCGGCCGCGCGCGGGGCGACGCGCTCGCGGGCGAGCGTGCGGACGAGCTCGCGGATCTCGCGTTGCTCGTCGTTCAGCGGATCGGAGGGCACGAGCTAGATTCTAGGTCTCGGCCGCGGGAGCTCGGAGAATCGCGAGCATGCGGTCGATCGAGGCGAGTACCTGGCGAGCGCCCTCCCCGGCCTTGGGGTCGTCGAAGGCCATGCTCAGCTCCAGCGCAAGCAGCCGCAACGCGGTGAGCCGCGCGACGAGCTCGGCGTACTCGTCGGTCGACAGCTCGATCATCGGTCGTGGAAGACGGCCTCGACATTGTTGCCGTCCGGATCGAGCACGAAGGCGCTGTAATAGCCCTCGTGGTAGATCGGCCGCTGGCCGGGTGGGCCGTTGTCGCGGTACCCCGCTTCCATGGCCGCCCGATGAAAGGCGTCGACCTCTTCGCGGCTCTTCGCGGGGAACGCGATGTGGACGTTCTGCGCGACGGGCTCGTCGTCCGCAGCGATCGAGAAGTCACCCCACTCGGTGAACGGCACCGCGTCATCCTCGTAGGGCTCGAGACCGAGGGGCGCAAGGACGCACGTGTAGAAGGCCTTGCTCGCCTCGAAGTCCGAAACCCGGATCGTGACGTGATCGATCACCGACTACATTCTGTCGCCGTGATCCTCGAAAAGGGAGTCATCCGCACACTGGAGCCTGCGATGCCTGTCGCACTTGCCCTTGCAATTGCGGGAAACCGGATCGCAGGCGGGGTGGGCACGCACGAGACCGCGCTCCCCTCACCAGACCGCGTCGACCTCGGCGGCCGCTGCGTGGTTCCCGGGTTCAGCGACGCACACGTCCACTTTCCGACCTGGGCTCTCGCTCAGCGCGAGGTACGGCTCGAAGGCGCGGGCTCGCTCGACGAGGCGCTCGCGCTCGTGCGCGATGCAGTCGGATCGTTGCCGCCCGGGCGCTGGTTGCGCGGTCGTGGCTGGCGAAGCGGCGATTGGTCGCCTCCCGTCGAGCCTACTCGGCAAGCTCTCGACGAGATTGCCGGCGACTCCCCAGTCGCCCTCATGGCCCGTGACTACCACTCGCTCTGGCTGAGCTCTGCGGCGCTGGCCGCAGCCGACGGCGAGCTCGAAGTCGAGGGCGGCGTCGTCGAGCGTGACGAGCAGGGCGAGCCGACCGGAGTCCTCCGAGAGGAGGCTGCCTGGAGCTTCCGCGACCGCTACCTCCTCGCGCCGGACGACGAGTTCGTCGACGCCATGCGCGACGGGCTGAAGATTGCATCCGCCCGAGGCGTGACCGCAGTCCACGACAAGGACGGCTGGCTCGGTGCGCCCCGTTTCTGGCAGCGGCTCGTCGGCGAGGAGGCTCTCACCCTCCGCGTCTGGCAGTCGCTGCCGTATGACCACATCGCGCGCCTCGAAGAGCTCGGGCTCCGCGCCGGGCTCGGCGACGACCTCCTGCGCATCGGCTACCTGAAGGTCTTCATGGACGGGACGCTTGGCTCGCAGACGGCCCGCCTCCTGGACGGGTCGGGCGTGCAGATCACGGGCCGCGAAGAGCTGGCGGAGATCGTCTCCTCCGCTGCGCGGGCCGGCTGGCCGGTCGCCGTTCACGCAATCGGCGATCTCGCCAACCGGGAGGCGCTCGACGCCTTCGAGGCGACGCGGAACGAGTGGGCCCCCCTTGGGTTGCGCCCGCGGATCGAGCATGCCCAGCTTCTGGCTAAGGAAGACATGGCCCGGTTTGCGGAGCTGGGCGTCGCCGCGTCGGTCCAGTTCAGCCACGCCACGTCGGATCGCGACCTCGCGGACCGGATCTGGGCAGGTGAGACCGACCGGGCCTATGCCTATCGGTCCCTCGTCGACTCAGGAGCCGTGCTTGCGAACGGCTCCGACGCGCCGATCGAGGAACTGGATCCGCTGGCAGGCATCTGCGCGGGCGTGCTCCGGACGCTCGACGAGCGCGAGGCGTGGCACCCCGAGCAGGCGGTCGCCGTCGACCAGGCACTCGAGGCGACGATCCTCGCGCCTGCCTGGCTCGCGGGCGAGGAGCGGCGCCGCGGCAAGCTCATCCCCGGCTTCCTCGCCGATCTCGTCGTCCTCGACCGCGATCCGCTCGCGATCCCGCCCGAAGAGCTACCCGACGTTCAGGTCGTAGCGACGATGTTAGGCGGCCGGTGGATCCACAATCCACCGCCTTGGAATTAAGGAGTTCCTCGGCGCCTTCAACGATCACGGCATGGGCGAGCCCGTCGAGGCGTCGTTCCCTGGTGTGGCGTGCCCTTAGTCGCGGAAAGTGCGAAGCACTTTGCGCGAGTCCCGGGCCCGTGGC
>CAZQAG010000081.1:0-10206 GCA_964591295.1 uncultured Gaiellales bacterium
AACCTTTACAGGGTCTGACCCCGTGAACCTTTACAGGGTCTGACCCCGTGAACCTTTACAGGGTCTGACCCTCGGTCCTTCGATGCGCTGGCGGAGAAGTTCGGCGCCCGGCTCAGAGAGTAGACGGAGCTAACCGGTCGGCGAGCTCCTCGAGCACTTTGCGCTCGATGTCGGGCGAGCGGTCGAGCAGTGTACGGAAGTTCCGGTCGGTGATCACGAGCGCGTGAACGGGGGACATCGCCTTGACGGTCGCCGTTCGGGGCGATCGCCTGATGATCGCGATCTCCCCGAAGAAGTCGCCTCCTCGAAGCGAATTGATCTTGCGGCCCTTCTTCAAGACGTCGGCCTTGCCCTCGACGAGGACGAAGAACTCACGTCCGGGCTTCCCTTCGCGGGTGAGCTCCTTGCCCTCTTTGAGGTCGATCTCGTCGGCAATCCCGGCGATCTGGCCGATTTCTCGTGCTGAGCAGTGCTTGAACAGCGGGATCTTGCGAATCAGCTCGACCTTGGCGTCCTTGCGCAGCTTCATCGCGATGAGTTTAAAGCGCGCGAGTGGGTAGGAGCTGTTGGTAGGAAGGAGGTAACCAGATGTTGCGTCCACTACTAGTGATCGCCGCAGTCGTCACCGTTTCGCTGCCGCTGGCGGCGAGCGGGAGCCCCGGGCACCCTCGGCTGAACGGGAAACTGGGCCCGCGGTCGATCTCGCTGACAGATGCAAGTGGTCAGCAGGTGAAGTCGCTGCGCCAGAACTCGTATCGCCTCGTCGTCAAGGACTCGTCGAAGGCGCAGAACTTCCACCTGGTCGGTCCGGGCGTGAACGTGAAGACGAGCCTCGCCGCGACAGGCACGCGTGCCTGGAACGTCTATCTGCGACCCGGCACCTACGTCTATCGGTCGGACGGAAACGCGAAGCTTCGCGGGACGTTCAGGGTCAAGCCGGGCCCTCCGCCCGCGTAGGAGGGTTTGGGAAAACCGGAACGGACCGAAGCACGTAAGAGATGACAGAGGGTCACATGCCACGACTACTCCTCATTGCCGCGCTTGCCGTGGCCGCCATCTCATTGCCCGCGGCAGCCGCGAGTGAGCCCACCGTGACGCTGACCGGCGTCGTCGGGCCCAGCGCGACGATCACGCTCAAGAACGCCGATGGGAGCGTTGTCAGGCAGCTCGACCCCGGTAGTTACGAGATCAGCATCAGCGACCAGTCCGACCTTCACAACTTCCACCTCTTTGGTCCCGGCGTCGAACAGCAGACCGACGTCGAGGCACTCGGGACGACGACGTGGAACGTCCAGTTCGTCGACGGCACGTACACGTACCGTTGCGATCCGCATGCGGCGCAGATGAGGGGCACATTCACGGTCGGCAACGTTCCGCCTCCGCCGCCGCCGACGCCGAAGCTCAACGGCAAGGTGACCGCCAAGACGATCTCGCTCAAGAACGCGGCTACGGGCGCGAAGGTGCGCACGCTGGTCGAGGGCACCCACAAGCTCGTCGTCAGCGACACGGCGAAGACCCAGAACTTCCACCTCATCGGCCCCGGCGTAAACAGGAAGACCGCGATCAAGGCGAGGACGAAGAAGACGTGGACGCTCGCACTCGGCCCCGGGAAGTACACGTACCGGTCGGACAAGAACCGACGCCTGAAGGGCCGCTTCACCGTCCGCCCGGTTCCGATCCCGTAGCCGAGGGTCGCTACGTACTCACGCGGCGGGCCGGCTTGACGAGCCCGGCGTTCTCGCCGCCTGCCGCACGGATATCGGCCTGGCGGTCGAGCTCTGCGTTCAGCTCCGCTCCGAAGAGCACCGCCCAGGCGCTGTAGTTCAGCCAGAGGAGGAGCACGATCCCGCCGGCGAGAGCGCCGTACGTCTTCGAGTACGAGCCCGAGAGCGCGGTGTAGAGCGCGAAGAGACCTGAGAGCGCGAGCCACATCACGCTGCCGACAAACGAGCCCGGCGTCATCCATTTCCAGTTGCGCTGGTCAGCGTTCGGGGCGAGGTAGTAGATGAGCGCGAAGAGGAGGAGGACGGCGACGAAGGCGACCGGCCAGCGGAAGACGTCCCAGAACCACGTGAACGCGCTGGAGAGGTGGGCCTTGCGTGCGATCGCGTCGCCGAGCTTGCCGCCGAGCACGATCAGAAGGAGCATGCCGGCGAGCACGAGACCCGAGGCGACGACGAGGACGACCGAGATCACGCGCACCTTCCAGAACGGCCTCGTCTCCAGCCGGTCGTAAGCGCGGTTCACTGCCTTCACGATCGAGCCCATGGCGCCGCTGCCTGCCCACACGGCTCCGAAGGCGCCGAGGACGGCGGCCACTGCCGAGGTTCCCCCGCCGGAATCCTCCTGGAGCTGCTGGATGATGTCGGTGACCGAGCTCGGGGCCACGGGATTGAGAAAGCTCTGAAGCGTGTCGTAGGCACCGAGCAGGCCAAGGACGGCGACGAGGAAGACCACCGCCGGAAAGAACGCGAGCAGCGAGCTGTATGCGATCTGCTGCGAGAGGCCCATGCAGTCGTCGGCCATGAACTGCTTGAACGTCCGCTTGAAAACCGCGATCCACTCGCCGCGGGACAGGCGCTCGGGGCCTGATGGGGCTCGGCCCGCGCCAGGAGGCCCGTCAGTCTTTGTCGACAACGCGGAAGCGGCCGAATCGAGCCTTCGTCCGGCCTTCGCGTCCCCGGCGGGCGACCAGGCGCATGCCCGCGCCGATCCCGCCGGCCAGGACGAACCCGACGCCCAGGGCGCCAGCCGCGAGGACCGGCAGCTTCGCCCGCACTTTGGCGCCGACATTGCCGACCCCCGACTTGAGCGAGTCGACGGCACCGACGAGCTGCTCGCGCTCGGCCTCGATCTCGCGTCGGACCTGCTCTGGGCCGCGGTTGTTACCGGCCATTGTTCTTCAGCGCCTCCGTGGTGAGCTTCACTTCTCGGATCGCCTGCTCGGGCACGGGCGGCGTTCCCTTCTTGATCTTCGCGACTCCGAGGAGGCCGAGGACGGCGGTCAGCGCGAAGAGGCTGAGGGTGACGATGAGCAGCGCGAGCCACGTGGCGAGAAAGGTCGCGAGCGCCGCGGCAATCGTCGCGAACAGGAAGCCGAGCGCGAAGACCGCAAAGACCGCCGCGCCGATCGCGAGCCCGATGCCGACCCCGAGGGCGGCGACCTTTCCCTTGAGCTCGAGTGCTGCGAGCTCGAGCTCGAGCCTGACGAGCGCGCTCGCGCGCTCTGCGACCTTCTTCGCGAGCCCGCCGAGGCCGGGCGGGGAATCAGTCTCGCGGGTGGGCATGGCCCCTCCAGTCGAGGGTCTTCGCCAGCGCGATCCCGACCACGAAGGCGATGCCGATGACGAGGAGCGGGTTGGGGCCGCCGGCTTTGCGTTTCGGGCGCTTTCCGAGCTGAGGGCCCGACGGGGCGACGGCGCCCTGCGTGGGCTTCTGGTTGGTGGGCGCGTCTCCCTTCGCCCTCGCCACGATCAGGCTCGGCTTCAGCTTGCGCAGGAACGCGGCGTCGTCTGCCAGCGGCTGTGCGAGCTTGGCGGCGGCGCCTCCCTCCGCGGCGGCCTTGTCGGCGATTTCCTGGAGCCGCGCGGCGGCCCGGTCGACGAGTTGATCGGCTTTCGTCATTTCTTCGCCGGCGGCTCTTCGCCGGTGGTGACACGCCAGATCTTCGAAGCCGCGCGGCGCGCGGCCATCGTCGCCGTCGCGGCGAGCGCGCCGTAGAGGCCGGTCCACATCAGTTTGCGAAGCATTGCGTGCAAGCGTACCGCGAAGCAGGGGCCGCGAAACGTCGGATGCAGGCTCCTGCATACTTATTCTTGCGTTATGCGCAGCGAGCGGAGGCCGCTCGAGAAGGAAGAGCGGCAGAGGCTGATCACGAGCATCGTCTCGCGGCGGCGCGTGGGCACGCAGCACGAGTTGATGGACGCGCTCGCGCGCGCGGGTTGTCGTGTCACGCAGGCGACGATCTCCCGGGACATCCGCGAGATCGGTCTCGACAAGACGCACGACGTTCTCGGCCGCCCTCGCTACGTGACGCCGCAGGCCGTCCGCAGCACCGATCCACGAGACGCGCTCGCGGGCGTCCTCTCCCAGTTCGGGCGCCGCGTCGTCGCCGCCCAGAACATCGTCGTCGTCCAGTCCGAGCTCGGCTCGGCTCCGGCCGTCGCCCGCGCGCTCGACCGGCTGGAGCACCCGCGGATCGTGGGCACGATCGCCGGCGACGACACCTGCGTCGCGATCGCGCGCAACACCCGCGATGCAGCGACATTGGCCCGCGAGCTCACCGATCTCGTCGGCTGATCGGGTCCCCCAAACGGGGGATTTTCGCGGCGGTCGAACCGTTTCCGTAGAGGTTTCGCGTAGAAAAACCGCTGTAAATCTTACCGATTCTACTCGTATCTAACGTCTCAATCTTCGCCGCGAGATGCCGATAACGGCGCCAGTTTCCAACGCCGCCAGCGTCTTGCGAGGAGGGTCAACATGCTGAAACTGCTCATCTGCGACGACTCGCCGGAAGTGCGCGATGCCGTCAGGGCAAGCCTCACCGGGCAACCGGAGATCGAGGTCGTGGCCGAGGCCAAGAACGGCGAGGAGGCGATCGCCCTGGCCGCCGCTCTTCGACCGGACATCGTCCTGATGGAAGTCCGCATGCCCGTGCTCGACGGGATCGAGGCCACGAGGGGCATCCGCGAACTGCTCCCCAGGGCCCGGATCGTCGCCTACGCCGGCTCCGGCGACACCGAAGACGTGGTGTCGATGATGGAGGCCGGCGCGAACGCGTATTGCGTAAAAGGGGCACCGCTCTGGGAGCTCGAACGAGCCCTCGCCGGGGCCAGTGACCCACTCGTCCGGCTCGCACACGGCATCTCGCGGTCGATGAACGGCGGTGGGATCACCGAGCTCGTCGCGCGCGAACTCGCCGAACTGACCGGGGCCTCCTTCGCCGCGACGTATCTCGCCTCGCCGGAAAGCTCGCTCTCGCTCGCCGCCATCTCGGGGCCGAATGCACCGGAGTCGCTGCACTCGGCGCCGGGCGTCGTCGCCCGCGCGTTCTCGGAGCTGCGGCTCGCCAAGGCTGACACTCACGAGCTGGGTGAGCTCTACCGGCTCGGCGCCGCCTGCACCGATGCGATCTCTGCGCCGCTCATTGCCGACGGCGAGGCGTTCGGCGCTCTGCTCGTCGTGCTCCCGGCCAATATCCAGGCGTCGGCGGACACCGAGCTCGTCGCGGCGGTCGCCGATCTCGCCTCGGCGGCACTCGCCAACGAGCGCAGGCTCGCCCTTACCTACGCCGAAGCCCGGCGCGATGCGCTGACCGGCCTCGCCAACAAGCGCGCCTTCGACGAATGCCTCGACGAGGCGCTGCGCGTTGCCGACGACCACGAAAGCGTGTCGCTCGTCGCCTTCGACCTCGACGACTTCAAGCAGGTGAACGACCAGGAAGGGCATCTCGTCGGTGACGACGTGCTGCGCGAGGTCGGCCGCGTGCTCATGCGCGTCGTCCGCGCCGGTGACGAGGTCTTTCGGATCGGCGGCGAAGAGTTCGCCGTCGTCGTGTCGGGTACCTCGGAGATCGCGTCGGGGGTCGCCGAGCGCGTCCGCAGCGCCCTGGCCGAGCAGCGTCGCGGTCACACACTGCCAACGGTCTCGGCGGGCGTCGCGACGTTTCCGGAGGACGCCTCCTCGGCCGAAGACCTGATGCGAAAAGCCGACGCCGCCCTCTACGCCGCGAAGTTCGCCGGGAAGAACTGCATCCAGGTCTTCAGCGGCGAGGATGAGGGCGCCCCGGTTCAAGAGGAGCCGGCCCGGCTGAGGGTGCTCCCCGGCCCGCGAGGGCTCGAGGAGCGAGGGCTCCGGCTGCTCGTGGTCGACGACGATGCTGCACTCCGCATCCTTTTGCGGACGACCTTCGAGGTCGTCGACATCGAGGTCGAAGAGGCGGACTCCGCCGAGGCGGCCGAGAAGATGATCGCGGCCAGGGCACCGGACGTCGTCGTCCTCGACGTGGGGATGCCGGGCATGGACGGCCTGACCTTCTGCCGGAAGCTGAAGTTCGACCCGGTCACCTCGGACATCGGGATCGTCCTGCTGACCGGCTCCGACCGGACTGAGTACGCGGCGGAGGCGTGCGGCGCCGATGCCTTCCTGCGCAAGCCGTTCAGCCCGCTCGAGCTGCTGAACGCGGTCGAGCGGATTGCCGGGGGCCTCTACGAGGGGCCGTACCGGACGGGCAGCGGACCGCCCGAGGAACAGCTGATCCTCTACGCCCAGGACGTGAGGAGGCTGCTGGAGGTCGAGCGCGGCCAGCGGGCTCTCCTCCAGGGCGCGTACCGGGAGACGGTGACGGCGCTCGCCAGTGCTCTCGAGTCGAAGGACACCGGCACGGGAGCCCACTCCCAGCGCGTCCAGCGGTACGCGATCGAGCTGGCGGGCGGGCTCGATCCGGCTCTCCTCGAGGACGAGAGCGTCGAGTACGGCTTCCTGCTCCACGACGTGGGGAAGATCGGGATCCCGGACAAGATCCTCCTCAAGAAGAGCTCGCTCTCGAGGTCGGAGCGGCGGCTCGTCGAGACCCATACCGTCCTCGGCGAGCAGCTGTTGAGCGGGGTCGCACTGCTCCAGGGCCAGGGGCTGCAGATCGTGCGCCACCACCACGAGCGCTGGGACGGCCGCGGGTATCCGGACGGGCTCGGCGGGAGGGAGATCCCGCTTGGCGCGCGCGTCTTCGCGGTCGCCGACGCGCTCGACGCGATCACCAGCGACCGCCCTTACCGGCAGGCACGAACCTGGGAAGCGGCGACCGCGGAGATCGCGAGCGAGGTGGGGCGGCAGTTCGACCCGAGCATCGTCGAGGCCTTCCACGAGCGAAGCTCACGCCTGCGCCGGATCCACTACGAGCTGGCCGCCGGCTAGGGCGGCGCGCGGCCCGTCTCCAGCAGTTACCGTTCAGCCTGATGCCGTGACCGTGGAGACGGAGACACACTCCACCCCCGAAGGGTTCACGCCCGTCGAGCTTGCGCTCTCGACGCGCAATCACGGCCTGCCGCTCGAGGCGCTGCGCTACGACGTCACGCCGCTCGGGCTGCACTACCTCCTCATCCACTTCGACATCCCGCACGTGGATCCCGGCTCCTGGAGCCTCGCGATCGGCGGCCATGTGGACAGGCCTGTCTCGATCGGGCTCGACGAGCTGAAGGAACGGCCCAGGGTCACCCTCGCATGCACGCTCGAGTGCGCGGGCAACAGTCGTGCCCGGCTCTCTCCGCGCCCGTTGAGCCAGCCCTGGCTCGAGGAGGCGGTCGGAACGGCCGAGTGGACCGGAACACCGCTGCGTCCGCTCCTGGAGGATGCTCAGGTTGAAGACGGCGCCGTCGAAGTGCTGTTTACCGGGCTCGACCGGGGGATCCAGGGCGGAATCGAGCACAGCTACGAGCGAAGCCTCCCGATCGCGGACGCGCTGCGTCCCGAGGTCGTCCTGGCCTACGAGATCAACGGCCAGCCGCTACCTCCGCAGCACGGGTTTCCGCTCCGGCTGATCGTGCCCGGCTGGTACGGGATGACTCACGTGAAGTGGCTCGATCGAATCACGGTGCTCACAGAGCCGTTCGAGGGTTACCAGCAAGCCCACCAGTACCGGCAGAAGCAGTCGGAGGAGGACCCCGGACTTCCGGTGACGAGGATGCTTCCCCGCTCCTTGGTCATCCCGCCGGGAATCCCGGACTTCCCTGACCGGCAGCGGTTCCTCTCGCCTGGTCCCTGCCTGCTCGAAGGGCGCGCCTGGTCCGGCTGGGGCCCCGTTGTCCGCGTCGAGGTCAGCGTCGACGGCGGGCGCAGCTGGGCCGACGCGACGCTCGACGAGGCGGTCGGGGAGTTCGGCTGGGCGCGGTGGAGCCATCCCTGGGAGGACGCGCGGTCGGGCGAGTACGTGCTTTGCTCACGAGCGACCGATGCGGCGGGAAACGTCCAGCCGGTCGAGCCCGAATGGAACTTCGGGGGTTACGTCAACAACTCCGTGCAGCGAGTTCCCGTGACGGTTCGCTAGGCGGCGGGCGGCGTGTGCTCCTCGAGGCGCTCGACGTGCTCGGCAGGCAGCTTGAGCTGTACTCGGCCGTCAGTGATCTCGCCCACCTGCTCGGCGGGAACATAGCGGGGCTTCCCTAGCAGTCCGGTCGAAACCGCGAGCCCGTTGAAGATGTCGTTTGCGGTGTCGCCCACGACTTCATCGATGCGGCCGATGTGCTCGCCGCCCGAGTCTACGACCTTCCACCCAGGCTCGATCAGGAGCCAGGAGACCGGATCGCTCACACCGACCGCCCTTCCAGGTACCAGACCGGCCCCTGCGTCGCGACCGGATCGGTGTCCGAGAGGACGCGGAGGATCCGGAGCTCGCCGCGGATCGCCTCCTGGTCGACTCGCTCGAGGCAGCGGCGAGTCATCTCCGGCGCGGCCCCGTAGCCGAACTGGCGCGCAACTCGAAAGCGGAATCCTGGAGTTGGGCCGTAGCGGGCGGGGTTGAGCGGCGCCATCAGCAGCGCTGCGCGGTCGAGCCAGTCGGTGGAGACGAGCTCGACCTCGGCGTAGAGGTCGCTCCAGTCGGGCGGCAGCGCGGCGATCGACGCATCCCACGTGGCCGCGAGCGCGGGGCGGTGCGTGACGGGCTCAGGCGCAGCCTCGCCCGAGCCGATCAGCTCGAGCGTGCCGGAGATCCGCTCTTCGCCGAGTCGCGCGAGCAGCCGCTCGACGAGGCCCGGAGCGGGACCTGCTCCACGCCGCGCCGTGTAGAAATGCAGCGTGTTCTCGCGCCGGCCCGGGGTCAGCGGCGCCAGCACGGCAGCGGCCCGGTCGGCGTTGCGCTCGTCCTCGATCGTCACGCGCAGACGGGCGTCGGCCCAGTTCTCAGGAAGCTCCCGGAGGATCTCCTGCCACTGCTTGACGAGGCTCACGGGCCTCAGCATAAACTCAGAGCCAAGTTGGCCAAGGTAGAAAAGAAGGGAGCTGTCTCCGAGGATCTCCTGCGCGAGTTCTTCCGCGAGATGCTGCTCATTCGGCGCTTCGAGGAGAAGGTCGAGGAGCGGTTCCGCGCGGGCGAGCTGCCGGGATTCCTTCATGTCGCGATCGGGCAGGAGGCCTGCGCCGTCGGCGTCTGCCGAGCGCTCGAAGAGGCGGACGTGATCGCCTCGACGCACCGCGCGCACGGCCACACGCTCGCGAAGGGCACGCATCCGAACGAGCTGATGGCCGAGCTCTACGGGAAGCTCGAGGGCATCTCGCACGGCTACGGCGGCTCGATGCACCTCTACGACGTCGAGCGCGGCAACCTCGGCGCGAACGCGGTCGTCGGCGGAGGGTTGCCGGCGATAGTCGGATCCGCGCTCGCGTTCAAGCTGCGCGACGAGCCGCGGGTCGCGGTTGCGTTCTTCGGCGACGGGGCGACGAACATCGGCACCGTCCACGAGTCGCTGAACCTGGCACAGCTCTGGCAGGTGCCCGCGGTCTTCGTGTGCGAGAACAACCACTGGGCGGAGTCGACGCCCGCCAGCCAGCAGCTGCCGATCGAGGACCTGACGAAGCGCGCCGCCGCCTACGGGATGGAGGCGATGCGCGTCGACGGCCAGGACGTCGAGGAGGTCTACCGCGCCGCGCACGCCGCGCTCGACCATGCGCGCGAAGGCCGTGGCCCGATCTTCCTCCTTCTCGAGACCTACCGGTTCACCGGGCACTACATCGGCGACCCGCAGGTCTACCGTCCGAAGGGCGAGGTCGAGAAGCTGCGCGAGACGCAGGACCCGATCACGAAGCTGCGCGAGAAGCTGAAGCTCTCCGACGAGGAGTTCGAGGAGGCCGACCGCGAGGCGAACGAGCTCGTCGAGGCGTCTGTCGAATTCGCTAAAGCGGGCACCGATCCGAAGCCCGAGGATGCCCTGAAGAATGTCTATGCCTGAACCAGCCATGTCAGGTGTCAGACACGGGACATGTCCGCCCGGCGAGCTGAGCGCCCGCTCGGGATCGGCGATCCAGGACCCCCAGGCATGGCCAAAACCCCCATGTCCGGCGTCTGACACCGGACCAGGCCGAGGGGGCCATGGCTGAGCTCAGTTACCGAGAGGCCGTTCGCGACGCGCTTTCCCAGGCGATGCGTGCCGACGACGACATCTTCATCATGGGCGAGGACATCGCCGAGATGGGCGGCTCGATGGGCGTCACCCA
>CAZQAG010000082.1:0-10116 GCA_964591295.1 uncultured Gaiellales bacterium
GACGTCCACCGACGGGCGCTGCGTCGCGAGCACGAGGTGGATGCCGACGGCGCGGGACTTCTGCGCGAGCCGGATGATCGCGTCCTCCACTGCCTGCGGCGAGATCATCATCAGGTCGGCGAGCTCGTCGATGACGACGAGCAGGTACGGGAGCTGCGGCTCGCCACGCTCGCGGAAGGCGCGGTTCGCCTCGGGGAGATTCCTGGCCCGCACCTTGCTCAGCTGCTCGTACCGGCGCTCCATCTCGCCGAGCACGTTTGCGAGCACCGCGGTCGCCTCCTTCGGGCTGGAGACGACCGGCGCGAGCAGGTGCGGGATCGACTCGTAGTGGCTGAGCTCGATGCGCTTCGGGTCGATGAGGATCATCCGCACGTCGTCGGGCGTCGCGCGTAGCAACACCGACGTGAGGATCGTGTTGATGCAGCCCGACTTCCCGGAGCCCGTCGTGCCGGCGATGAGGATGTGCGGCATTCGGGCGAGGTCGGTCCAAACAGCGGTGCCGGAGATGTCCTTGCCGAGCCAGACCGCAAGCGGGCTCGCCGTCTTCGGCAGGTCGTCGTAGATGTCCCCGAGCGTGACGAGGTTCGGAGACAGGTTGGGCACCTCGACGCCGACTGCCTGCTTGCCTGGGATCGGAGCAAGAATGCGGATCTCGGTCGTCGCCAGCGCGTACGAGAGGTCGTCCTTTAGCGCGGCGACCTTCGACATCTTCGTGCCGGGCGCGAGTTGGAGCTCGTAGCGCGTCACGCGCGGTCCCGTGATCTCCCCGACGACGGAGGCCTGGACGCCGAAGTCTGCGAGGGCCTGGGTGAGCGCGTGGGCGACCTGTCCGTTCGACTCGGCGGTCGGCTTCCCGCTGGTTCCCGAGCTGTGCAGGAGGCTCCGGTCAGGCAGCTTGTAGTCCTGGACGGCCGGAGATGCGTTGAAGAGGCTCTCCTTGTCGGGCCCATCCTCCTGCGTGTCGAGCTCCGGGAACGGGATCAACGGCGCGGGCTCGGTCATGCCGACGACGTCCGGGAACTCCGAAGCGCCGTCGAGGAGCGGTACGACGTTGGCGGTCGAGATCAGCTCGGGCGGCTCCTCGACGATCTCACGCGGCGGCCGGTCGAGAGAGCGCCTCGCCGCAGTCGCACCGCGCCTGATGAGCGCCCCTGCCGAGGCACCAGAGAGGAGAAGTGTCCCGGCGAGGAGCCCGAGGATGCCTAGGATCGCGACGCCGGTGCCGCCGAGGGCGAGCCCGAACGCGTCGCTCAGGACCTCGCCGAGATAGCCGCCCTTGTTCCCCAGCGTAAGCATGAGCCCGAACGCGAGGACGGCGAGGCCCGTGCGAAAGGGGCGGACGTCCACGAGGTCGCTCCGGCCGACCATGAGAGCGCCGACGACGATGAGCGCCAGCGGCAGCCCGTACGCCGCGCCGCCGACGAGGGCCTTGAGCCCGTCCGCGATCCAGACGCCGACGTAGCCGCCGTTCCAGCCGGCCCAGAGCACCGACGCGAGGAAGACCCCGAACGCGAGCAGGACGAGCCCGGTCAGCTCGGGATGATGATGCCCGCGAGTGGCTTTCTTCTTCGTGCGCCTGCTTTTCCTCACGCGCGAGGGCGTGCGAGGCTTGAGCACGCGCTTCGTGCGTCGCCGCGCCATAGCCGCGTCGTTCTACGTCGCCCCGCCAACCCCTCCCGACCCGCTCATGTGTGAAGTCCCTGAGCTGACCGATACGCCCATGTCCGGTGTCAGACACCGGACAGGTCCGCCGGTCAGCCTCTGATCGGGTCAACCGAACCGAGATCCCGGCGAGAAGACATGTCTTCCTCCGACGCGTCCGGTGTCAGACGCCGGACAGGTCCTCGGTGGACAGCTAGGCGGCTAGGGCTCTGAGGTCGTCGAGCGCGCCGTTCAGGAGGTTCTCGCGCAGGTCGAAGAGGCCCGCCCAGAGGGACGAGCGGTCCGGTGCAGAGCGCATCCGCGCCGCTGCTTCCAGCCCTTCGAGAGCTCGCACGAGGACGGCGAGCTCCAGATACGCCTGCGCCACCCTCACCGGCGAGGCGCGCACTCCAGCGCGGCTGAGGACGGGTTGCCACTCCACGAGCTCGGCGCGTCCCGGCTCGCCGTACCAGGAGCGTCCTTCCGCCTGATCGGCCTCCAGCTCGAGCAGGTAGCGCCCCAGCGGGCCTTCGAGGCCGGCGAGGGCAGTCTCCGCTCGCTCCGCAGCCCGAGCCAGCGCCGCTTCACGGCCACCGGGGGTCGAGGGCGTGGCCTCTCCCCTGGCCCAGCGCTCGAGCAGCCGGCAGAACGACAGCGCCGAGACCTGGCACGCGCGGAGTTGCGCAACCAGGCGCTGAGCGGTTGCTACCTCGCGCGCATTGTCGACAAGCAGGTCGGGCCAGCTGGGCTCTGCTCGAAGAGTACTCACGGGTTCCTGACTCGTCGCTGGCGACGGGAGGCAAGCGCGGGCAGCGCCGGACAGTACCTCGAAGTACGGACAAGCTGCCCGCGCGCAGTTGACGCGGGCGAAGCCTTGCTTCGCCTCGTGAGATCCATAGAGCGCCTAGCTTGGCGCCAGCGGCGAGAGGCAGCGGGCGGAGCCGGGCTCTGCCCGGCGGGAGCCGGCTGCCGGTCAGGGACGCGTGAGCTCATACTTCCACTATGACGGGGAGAATCATCGGGCGCCTCCCCGTTCTGTCGTAGATCAGCTGGGCGAGCCCATCGTGGAGATGCTCCTGGAGGAGCTTGATCTCGGTGATCTTTCCTTCCAGGCACTCGTCGAGCACTCGCGCGGCCTCCTCGCGCAACTCGTCCAGCAGCGCCTCTGAGTCGCCGAAGCCGCGGACGATCAGCTCGGGCGGGGCGCTCGGCTGAGAGCCGTTCAGGCTGACGGTCGCGACGATGATGAGTATCCCGTGCTCCGAGAGATGCCTGCGGTCTCGGATCGCGACGTCGTGCACGTCCCCCACTCCGAGCCCGTCCACGAAGGTGACGCCGGTGTCGACCCGGTCGACGATTCGCACGCCGCGCTCGTCCAGCTCGACCACGGAGCCGTTCTCGGCCAGCACGATCGAGTCCGCCGGGACGCCGCTGTCGCGCGCAAGCTGAGCATGCGCCGCAAGCATGCGGAACTCGCCGTGCACCGGCATGACGCCCTTCGGCCGCACGAGCCCCAGCACCGTCCGCAGCTCCTCGGCGTTCCCGTGCCCTGAGACGTGCACGTTCGCGATCTCCTGGTGGAGGACCTCGGCTCCGACCTTGGCCAGGTTGTTGATCGTGTCGTGCACGCGGAGCTCGTTGCCCGGCACGGGCTTGGCGGACAGGATCACGGTGTCGCCGCGCTCGACGCGCACAGTCGGATGGTCGTTGTACGCGATCCGGGTCAGCGCCGACAACGGCTCGCCCTGGCTGCCCGTGCAGAGGACGAGCGCCTGGTGCGGCGGCAGGTCTGCGAGCTGTCCCGGCTTGATGAAGGTGTCGTCAGGCGCCTCGAGGTACCCGAGGCTCCGGGCGATGTTGATGTTCTTGCGCATCGAGCGGCCCACGACACAGACCTTGCGTCCAGTCTCGATCGCGACATCGACCGCCTGCTGCATGCGGTGCACGTTCGAGGCGAAGCTCGCGATCAGCACGCGACCCTCTCGCACCGGGATGATCTGCCGGAAGGCCTCACCCACCAGCCGCTCCGATCCAGTCACGCCGGGCCGCTCTGCGTTCGTCGAGTCGCCGAGCAGGAGATCGATGCCGCGGTTCCCGACCTCGGCCAGCCGGCCCACGTCCGTGCGCAGGCCGTCGATAGGCGTATGGTCGATCTTGTAGTCCCCGGTGTGCAGCACGCGCAGACCTCCGACCTCGAGCAAGATCGCGACGCAGTCGGGGACGGAATGCGCCATCCGGATGAACTCCGCCCGGAACCCGCCGATCTGCACGGGGCCGTCATCCGGCCGCGCCTCCTTCAGCTCGGTCGCGTGCAGGAGACCGTGCTCGTCGAGCTTCGGCTGGAGGAGCCCGAGCGTCAGCCGGGTTCCCCAGACCTCGGGCACCTTCACCTCGCGCATCAGATAGGGCAGCGAGCCGACGTGATCCTCGTGAGCGTGCGTCAGCAGGACTGCCCGGACGCGGTCTGCGTTGTCGCGGAGGTACGAGAAGTCGGGCAGGACGAGATCGACGCCGAGATGCTCGTCGCGGGGGAAGGCAAGGCCCGAATCGACCACGATGATCTCCCCGTTCGCCTCGAAAACGGTGAGGTTCTTCCCCACCTCGCCGAGCCCGCCGAGCGGGATGATGCGCAATGCTGCCATCAGCTGGAGCCTATCGTGGCGCTTTCCATCGGGGTGAGTGCGAGTTCACCCTTCAGAGGGAGGGATGAGCCGCCCGCTCTCTCCAAAGTGTGAGGACGCTCGCCAGTCGCGCGGGCACATCACACCAAGGAGAGAAAATGCTGCGGTCAGACTGGCTCTATCGGCTCGCCCCCCTCGCGTGGCTCGTCGCGATTCTTCCTCTCGGCCTCAAGTGGCCGTAGGCCACACGTAGGGCACGGCTAAAGACGGCGCCGCTGCGCGCCGATTGCTGGATTCATGCGGTCTTTCATCCGGCGCCGCGCTGCGGACGCCGTCACTGTCGCGTTCGCCGGTGTGCTCCTGAACGTCGCCGTCTTCGAGTCCCTTCGTGACTCGATGTCGATGCTCGCCCTCTTCGCGGCGGTCGCGATCGCCGCGGAGGCGCTTCAGCGGCCGCACGACGAGCTCTTGCCAGACTCGCTCGAGGGCGAGCGCTTCACGCTGACCGCGCCAATTCATCTCGCGGCCCTCCTCGTCGCCGGACCGTGGGTCGCGACCGCGGTCGCCGGCTGGAGCGTCATCGCCGTCGGCCCGTTCCGCGGCCTGGCCCCGATGCAGCTGCTACGACGGGCCGCGGCCCTGGGCGGGTCCGCATTGGCTGGGGGCACGGCGTTCGCGCTCGCGGGTGGGAGCGTCGGCCATTTGACGCTGCCGGAGGATCTCCTGCCTGCCGCCGTGGCCGGCCTCGTCTACGTCACCGCGCGGACTCTGCTCGAGGGCATGGTGACGCAGCGCCCCGCTCTTCCGGACCTGCTCACCGCGGCATCGGGAGTCGGGCTCGGCATCGTGCTCGCGTTCGCCGCACTGCGCGAGCTCTGGCTCGCGCTCTCACTGGTGCCCCTCCTGCTCCTCGTCGAGCGCCTGTACGCACGTGTCGTCGCTCTCCGCCACGAGATGGCGACTGCGCTCGAGACCTTCGCGAACATCGTCGACGAGCGTGATCCTTCGACCTACGGCCATTCCGTGCGCGTGGCGCGCTACGTGCAGGATCTCGCGCACGGGCTCGGCCTTCCGGCCGCCGAGGTGCGACGGCTCTGGTGGGCAGGGAGACTGCACGACCTGGGTAAGGTGGCCGTTGACGCGACCGTCCTCGGCAAGCCCGGAAAGCTGAGCCCCGCGGAATGGGGCACGGTCTGGCGTGCACCGCGTCTTTCCGCCCGCCTACTCCAGCGGTTCCGGTTTGCCGCCCGGCAGGCACAGGCGGTCGAGTACCACCGGGAGCGCTACGACGGCTCTGGGTACTACGGCGTCGGCGAGCAGGACATTCCTCTGGCCGCGCATTTCCTGATCCTGGCCGACGCCTTCGACGCGATGACGACCGACAAGCCGTTCCGGGAGCGGCTGAGCCGCGAGGACGCCCTCAACGAGATCGAAGCGGGCAGTGGGACGCAGTTTCACCCGGTGATCGCACGAGCCTTCGTCGCCGTGCAGCGGGGCCAGGATCCGGCTGCTGTCGTCAGGTCCGAGGAGCTGAGCGCGATCCGAGACGCCTCCGCCCTGCCGGCCTCGACCGCCCGCGGTCCGATCGACCTGTTCGGGCGGCCGGATCTGATCGCGCTCGCGGGGGGCGGTGGCTTCCTCGTAGGTTTCGGCATGCAGCTGACGATCGTCGCGGTGATCGGCGCGGCGGTCGCCCTCGTCGGGCTGAAGGTCTGGCACGGGACCCGCAAGCGGGTCTCGCGGCTGACCGCTGATCTCGAGGAGGCTTGGGACGTCGCGGGTGACCAGGCGCACATCTTCGGCCGTCTCGTCGACGCGGTCGAACGAGCCTGGCCGCCGAGTTATGCGGCGTTCGTCGAATGGAGCGATGACGGGGCCGGCGGCTCGGTGCGGCTCGAGCGAGGTACTGACGGACCGGCCGAGACGTCGCTCATCAGCTGGCTCCTGCGCGAGGCGGAATCCGGCGCAGGGATCGTCGTCGACACCGGCGGCCGGCTCGCCGGAGCCGGTGTTGCGGTAGCGGTCCCGCTCCGTCGCGGAAACAGCGCGCTCGTCGGCTTCCTCGTCCTCTGCGGACCAGAGCAGCCGCCCAAGCACTTAGTCCCAGCGCTCGAGACGTGTCTGGATTCGCTCGGTGTCGCCTTTGCCGAGGCTCCCCCGGCTGTCGTGCTTCGCCAGCTGCCGATGAGGACGCTAGACGCCGGCTGGCGCAGTCAGGCCCGCACGCTCGAGGCCTGAGCGGATCTCGGCACGCTCCTCGTCGCTCGCCCCGACGAGCGGCAGGCGCAGGCCCCCTACCTCGTGCCCGAGCATGTTCAGGGCCGCCTTGACCGGAATCGGGTTGATCGTCACACCGAGCGCGTCGATCACCGGCTTCAGCTCCTCGTCGATCACCCGCGCGCCGTCGACGTCCCCCTCCTTGTAGAGCCGGATCAGCTCCTTCACCCGCCCGGCGACGAGATGCGCATAGACGAGGATGCCGCCCACGCCGCCAAGCTCCAGGAACGGGTAGAGCAGGTGGTCGCTTCCCGCGTAGAGCGCGAGGTCGGTCTCTGCGACGATGCGGCGCGCCTGGTCGAGATCCTCGGTTGCCTGCTTGACCGCCTTCACACTCGGAATCTCGGCGAGCTCCACCATCGTCTCGGGCTCGATGTTGATGACGACCCGCTGTGGGATGTTGTAGACGACGATCGGCCGGTCGCTGGCCTGCGCGATCGCCTTGTAGTGCTCGACGATCCCGTGCGGCGGCGGCTTGTTGTAGTACGGCGTGACGACGAGGAATCCGTCCACCCCGAGCGCGTGCGCCTTCTCGGTGAGGTGCACCGAGTGCGCCGTCGAGTAGGTCCCCGTGCTCGCGATCACCGTCGCGCGGTCGCCCACTGCGTCCACGGCCGCGCCCCAGAGCTCGTAGCGCTCGTCGTCGGTGAGCGTCGGGGACTCTCCCGTCGTGGCGGCGACGACCACGCCATCGGAGCCGTTGTCGACCAGGTGCTGAGCCAGAGCGCGGAAGCGGTCGTAGTCGACCGAGCCGTCCCGGGCAAACGGGGTGACCATCGCGGTCAGGACCTCACCTAGCACGGTCCGATGTTACCCCTGCGGCCCGGCGAGCAGGCTCTCCAGGCCGACCGTCAGGCCGGGTGGAAGGCTGGAGAGCCGTTCCAGCGCCAGGAGCACGCCCGGAACGTAGGCCTCTCGCGAGAACGCGTCGTGGCGGATCGTGAGCAGCTCTCCCGGCTCCGAGAGGAGCACCTCCTGGTGGGCGACGATCCCGGGCAGTCGGACGGAATGGATCGGGACGTCGCCGCCCATGGCCTCCGCGGTCGCCTTCGCCGTGCCCGACGGAGCGTCGAGCTTGGTCTCGTGGTGGAGCTCGACGATCTCGGCACGCGGCAGGTGCTTTGCTGCCTCGGCGGCGAGACGAATCATTAGGACGGCTCCGACCGCGAAGTTTGGCGCGACGAAGAGCACGACGCCCTGCTTGCGAGCCAGCTCTTCGAGATCGTCCAGCTCCTCCTGGCCGAGCCCGGTCGTCCCCACGATGTTCGGCACGCCCTGCTCGAGCGTCGAGCGAACGGTTGCGTGCACGACGTCTGGTTGCGTGAAGTTGATCGCGGCGTCGAGGCCTCCGACTTCGACCGGATCGTCACGGCCGATCCCCTTGACGGAGTGCCCTGCACTCTCCAGCGCAGGCTTGAGGACCCGCCCGACCTTGCCCTCGTGGCCGAGCAAAGCCAGTTTCACGCTGCAGCCCGCGCCGGGAGCTCCGGCGTGATTCGCCGCACCGCGTCTCGGAACCGCTCCTCGCTCGGGCCGATCCCGGCGGCCGAGAGCTTCTCAGAGGCAAGCAGGACGCCGGCCAGCTCGGACACGGCATCGGGGGTGACCGCGTCGACCTCGGCTGCGAGCCGGTCGATCGAGAGCAGCTCCGTGTCGCTGATGAGCGAGCGCCCGAGCCTGCTCATCCGGTTCGACGTGGACTCCATCGAGAGCAGGATCCGGCCCTTCAGGTTCTCCTTCGCGCGCTCGAGCTCGCCCTTACGGAACTTGCCTTCGGCCACCTCGCTGACCTGCTCGTTCGCGATCTCGAGGCAGTCCGCGAGGTTCTCCGCGCGCGTGCCGACGTAGAAGCCGATCAGCCCCGTGTCGGTGTATTGGGAGGCAAACGTGTAGACGGCGTAGGCCATCCCTCGCTTCTCACGGATCTCCTGGAAGAGCCGCGAGGAGGCCGAGCCGCCGAGGAGGGCGTCGAGAACCGAGGCAGCGAAGCGCCGCCGGTCGGAGCGCGAGATTCCGGGCGCTCCGATGCAGACGTGGTACTGCTCGGTCTTCTTGCGCTGGAAACGGACGCTCGGGCGTGGAGGCCGGACGAGCGGTGAGCGCAGGCGTGGGCCTCGCGCCGGATTTTTCGCCTGCTTGCGCTGCGCTTTCTCGAGTCGAGAGACGAGGTCGTCGTGCTGAAGGTTCCCCGCGGCCGCGACGACGACGTTGCCGGCCCGGTACATCGTCTGGTGATAGCTCGTCAGCGCGCGGCGCCCGACCGACGAGATGACGTTGGCCGTCCCGATCACCGGGCGCCCGAGCGGATGGTCGCCGAAGACGGCCTCGCTCATCAGGTCGTGGACGAGCTCGTGTGGTGCGTCCTCGTACATCGCGATCTCCTCGAGCACGACCTCGCGCTCGGCATCGAGCTCGGCGAAGAGCGGCGCGTAGACCATGTCACTCATCACGTCCAGCGCTTGCTCGATGTGATGGTCGGCCACCCTCACGTAAACCACTGTGTGCTCCCGCGAGGTCGCCGCGTTCAGCTCGCCCCCGAGCCCGTCAAAGATCTCCGCGATGTCCTGGGCCGTGTAGGAGCGGGTGCCCTTGAAGAGCAGGTGCTCGATGAAATGCGTGGCACCGGCCTTCGAAGGCGTCTCGTCACGTGAGCCGGCTCCGATCCAGAATCCGAGCGAAACCGACCGGACGCTGGGGATCCGCTCGGTGATCACCCGCTGGCCCGAGTCGAGCTCGCTCAATACGTACTTCTGCACGCCGGGATGCTAGTTCAGGGGCCGAAGTCGATGCCCGTCCCCGAGAATCCCCGTGAACTTCGAGGCCGACAGGACGTCTAAGCCAGCAGGTCTGTGTCGAGAGGTCTCCTCGTCATACTCATCGCGAGCATCGTCGCTGCCTGCTCGCCCACGCAGGTGCCTCGACCCAGCTCCGCGAAGGTGCCGCCAAATGAGCGAGCTCGAGTCCAGGCGGCCGTGCTGAGGTACGAGTACAGGTCATGGGAAGCGACTCGGTTTCGAGGTGGCCCGCCCGGATACGTCGAAGGTCAGCAGCCGATGCGGGTTCGATGTGACGACGCCCGTGTTCCACCATTTCGTGGCCGCCCTGTCTTTAGCTGCGTTTCATTTCAGCTCAAGGGGATCAGCGGCGGCTGCTATGCGCTCGTTGGCCGTCGCCTCTATCAGGTCGGCGGCTGCTTCGATCCGATACGGGATCTCGGTGAAGGAAAGGGCCGGCTGCTAGGCCGGCCCTGACCAGTCAGTCCTCGCGGCGCGGGCCGCGGTCTCTTCCGCCGCCGCCTCGGCCCCGGTCGCCTCCGCGTCCGCCGCCGCCGTCGCGCCTCGGTGGGCGCTCAGACCGCTCGCGGGCCGGGGCGTCCTTCGCCCGCTCGATCAGCTCGTCGGGTTGGACGAGCGTGCCGTTCTCGTGCTTGGCGACGAGCTTGAGCCCGATCCGGCCGCGATCCTTGTCGACCTCCTGGACGATGACGTCGAGCACGTCGCCTCTCGAGATCACGTCCTCGATGTGGCCGACCCGGCCCGGCCCGACGTTCGAGACGTGGAGCAGGCCGTCCGTGCCC
>CAZQAG010000083.1:0-9689 GCA_964591295.1 uncultured Gaiellales bacterium
CACCTCCGCCGCCACCGCCTCCGCCTCCGCCCCCGCCTCCTCCTCCGCCCCCGCCACCACTACCACCACCACCACTACCACCACCACCACTACCACCACCACTACCACCACCACCACCGCCGCCGCCACCACCTCCACCACCACCGCCTCCACCACCACCACCGCCACCTCCTCCACCTCCGGCCCGCTGCCGCGTTCCGCGCGTGATCGGGCTGACGCTGAAGAAGGCGAAGCAGAGGATCCGCAAGGCGCGCTGCTCGACCGGACGCGTCCGGCGCGCGCTCGCGGCGGATCGGCCGCGTCGTCAAGCAGTCGCCGAAGCCGGGCGCGGTTCGCCCCCGAGGGGCGAGGGTCAGCCTCGTCGTCGGCCGACGTTAGACGAGCTCTACGAGTGCGCCCAGATGACCGCGCCGACCGGAACTGCAGCTATCAGGCCCAAACCGAGCACGATCCAGCCCAGCGTGTGATCGCCGTCCCCGCCTGACGTGCCGGTGGCCGGCGGGGGCTTGGCGGCGGCCGCGGTGCGGTACTCGTAGGTCGTCGAGCTCGGGCCCGTCTGGTCGGGGTTTGCGAGGAACATGTCGTACTGCCGCCTCCGCGCATACGTGAGCTCGAGCGCGATCGTGCCGGCCAGCCTTGTCCGCGGATCCTGGGACGGCTTGACCGGATCCGGGATGTCTGCCGTTCGCACCCGCAGGTCAAGCCGGGGCGCCGATGCGTTCAGCGCCTGCCCGGGCAGCTGAAGGTCAAACCGGGTGCGCCGCTCATCCAGGACGCCTGAAACGCGGACGACCCCGCGAGGGGCACCACGGATTCTCGCTGTGCCGGGAGCGAATGTCAGCGTGCCGTCGAGCCGAAGCGGCGCGGCGATTCGAGCTTCGACCGGCGTGGGTGGTCCCTTCAGCCGGATGTTCAGGCCCTCGGCAGAGACGTCGCGCCGGATCGCCGATCGGATCCGGCCGAGGACCACGGCAAGGTCGGCCGGATGGGGGTCAGCGGTGAAGGATTTTGCCGTCGCAGCCGTTGCGTTCTCGGCGATGAGCGTCACTCGGAGGTCACCGCTCCGCTTTTCTCCGGGTCCGAGTTCGATACCGTCCACTTCGGTCCTGACCCGGACGCGGAGCGGGAGCGACCCGGCGCTTTCGGCCGGCCGGAGGTCGGCCCAGGCCGTAAGGACTCGCTCCCCCGGCGAGAAGCCCTGCCAGAGAATCTGATTCGTGCGTCGTCCGGGTGGAGATTCCGTCCCTGGGCCTGGGAGGACGGTTCGAACGGGAGCCGGCACCGTGAAGACGTAGTTCCCGGGCCGCGTGACGACGATCCTGTGCAGCACGCGGACGGAGTGGGGGGTGCCGTCGCTTTCGAGCCCGACGACGACTCGCTCACGAGTCGCCAGCCGTCCCAGGAACAACGGGTTGAGCGGAAGCACTCCCGACGTCGCAGGCGCGAGCGGGGGCGTCGTGGGCAGGACCGTCGGTGGCCAGGGCAGCGACACGACCCGCTGCTGGGCAACGGCGCTAGGCGCTGCAACAACGACTGCGAAGCTGGCGCCGATCGTGACGAGAAGCCGGTTCCTCATTCAGCGCCGCTGCTCGATCTGGGCGAGCGTTGCCGACAGGGGGTCGTCTTTCACCGGCGCATAGATCATGCCTTCGAAGCGCGCGAAGTAGACGTCGTCGTCGACCACGCCTTCGTGGTTCAACTCGTTGAAGCCTCGCTGGTCGCCGTTCGCGCCCTGGACCGAGACCTGGTTCATCGCCGCGAGCACCTTCTCCCGGTCCTGGACGCCGCCTGCGCTCTCGATCGCGGCGGCGAGCACGTTGACGAAGTCGTAGGAGTACATCGCGTAGTCGGGAGGCTGGATTACCTCGGCGCCGTCAGGCGTCTTCACTCCGACGAGCTGCACTCCGAAGCGCTCCTCGTACGAGCGCTGGAACGAGAGGAACGGGCCCGAACCGACCTCGGCCGTCGGCCTCCCTGCTGCGAACGTGAGGCCGTCGACCCAATCGGGATGATTCGCGAGCTGCTGGCGGACGAGCGGATCCTCGCCGGCCGCCGGCGTGTAGACCGGGACGTTCCAGCCGGAGCCGCGCGCGGCGGCGAGCACTCCGGCGATCGTCGTCGGCTCACCCCAGACGAGCAATGCGTCCGCCTTCGAGCGCCGCGCGCGCAGCATCTCGGGAGAGAGGTCCGGGGAATCGGCCGGGACCGTCAGCCGGATCGCGACCGAGTCTTCGTTGACCGCGAACGCCTGACGTAATGCCTTCAGCCCCTCCTGACCGTACGAGGAGTCGTCGACGACCAAGCCGATCCGCAGGCCCTTCGGAATGAGGTACTCGGCCAAGCGGAAGGCCATCCCGCGATCGGTCGGCGCGATGCGAAACACGTTGGGGCGTTCGACCGGGTCGACGAGGCCGACGCCGCCCTGGTACGTGATCCCGAGTGGACGGGCCGCGTCCGCCGCGATCCGCCATGAGGCATTGACGCCGGTCCCCTCGTCGACGATCGCGACCGCTCCGTCGGCGAGCGCACGCCGCACGTTTCCAACTGCGGTTCGAGCCGAGAGGCCCGAGTCGTAGCGCTTGATGCGGAAGCGGTACGTGCCCTCGTCGGTGGTCGCGACCGCGTTGACGGCCGCGAGCTCGGCACCGTCGGCAATCGTCTCCCCGACGTACGGAGTCCGTGAGAAGGGGGCATTGACTGCGATGAGAAGCGTCTTGTCGTTGCCCTTCGAGTCGCTCTCGCCACAGGCGGCGACAATGGAGCAGAGGATCATCAGGACGAGAAGCCGGTTCAAGAGGCTGCGCATGTTAGGGGGAGCGGTGGCCCAGGTAGGCGGCTCGCACGTCCGCGTTCGCGGTGACCTCGGCGAGGGTTCCGGAGGCAATGCGCCGACCGGCCGCTAGCACGGTCACCTCGTCGGCGACCCGGCGTACGAAGCGGAGATTGTGCTCGATCAGGAGGAGCGCGAGGCCCTTGCGGCGGAGCCCCTGGAGCAGTTCCACGAGGCGATCCAGTTCGGTCGAGGAAGCACCGGCGGCAGGTTCGTCGAGCAGGAGCACCCGCGGCTCGGTCGCAAGTGCCGACGCGAGCATGAGCAGACGCTGCTCGTGGCCCGACAACTCGGCGGCGGGGCGATCACGAGACTCCAGGAGACCGACGAGCTCGAGCGCGCCGAGCGCGCGCCCCTCCGCCTTCGCTTCCTCGGCTCGTGCCTTCGGCGTGCGGCAAAGCGTCCGGAAGAGGCCGGAACGGTGGCGGCGGAGGCCGGCTCCGACCAGAGTGTGCTCGAGCGCGGTCAGGTCGGGGAAGATCCGTGTCGTCTGTTGAGTGCCGACGATCCCGCGCCGAGCCCGCTCGCGCTGGGGTAGCGCCTCCAGCCGGTCGTCCCCGAGAGCAATCGAGCCGGAGTCGGGCCGCAGATCGCCCGCGAGGGCCCGCAGCGCCGTCGTCTTGCCGGATCCGTTCGGCCCGATCAGCGCGTGCACCGCGCCCGGCCTGAGGTCGAGATCGAGATCGTCGAGCGCGACGATGCTTTCGAACCGCTTCGAGAGCCCGCGTGCGGCCAACGGTGATGGGCGCTCCACGCTGGGCGGTTGTTCGGCCCGCGCCGTCGGAACGATCTCTTCCGAGGGGTCGCGATGCCTCGTCAACAACCCGCGCACCCCCGGGAGGAGCCCAACTCCCCCAAGTCCGAGGACGAGCAGCAGGCCGTAGCCTGTCAGCATCTCGTCGAGCCGCCCCGGCGGGAGCCCGCGCAGCCCGCCCACCTGCTCGGCTCCATGCGAGAAAGCGGAGATGACGAGGAGCCCTACGACGGGACCAAGCGCGGTCCGGGCGCCGCCTACGATCACGGCGACGAAGAGCGTGAACGAGAGGATGGGCCCGTACCCGGACGGGTCGGCAACCTGCGCGAGCTCGACTCCGAGCGCTCCGGCGATTCCCGCAACTGCGGCCGAGGCGGTGAACGCACCGAGCCGGAGCCGGGCGACGGGGACGCCAAGGCCGAGCGCGGGGTCTGGATGCTCGCGCGCCGCCGCGAGCGCCAGGCCGGGCGCACGCCGGGCGAGGACGGCAAACGCAATGACCGCGAGCGCAACGAGCACAACGCCAATCTCGTAGTGGGCCGTCGGCGTGAGCGTCCGGCCGAAGACCGTGGCCTGGGGGAGAACGAGACCCTGCGCGCCGCCTGAGATCCCCGGGAACGAGAGGAGGGTCAGGACGACGATCCAGCTCAGGATCCAGGTGCTGACAGCGACGAAGGCGCCTCGCAGCCGGCCGGTCGCGAGCCCCGTCAGGCCGCCCGCGGCTGCGGCTGCGACGACGGCAAGAAGGATCGACGGCAGGAGCGGCCAGCCCCACTTCGCGCGCGCAATCGCCTCCGTGAAGGCGCCGATTCCGAGAAATGCGCCCTGTCCCAGCGAAGGGATGCCCGCCAGGCCGACCGCGTAGGCAAGCCCGACCGCAGCCAGGGCCAGGTACACCCAGGCCGCGAGGTCGGGCATGCGGCCGGAGAGCGGTAGGACGGCCGGCGCGATCAACGCGGCAGCGATCGCGACGGCCATGAGCGTCGTGCGACGGCTCCAGCCCGCGCGGATGTCACGGCCCGCTGCAGCGAGTGCGGCCCCCGTGCTCATGCGCGACCGAACGCCGAGTCGGAGCGAAGCGAGCGGTAGGCGATCAGGCCGAGGGCGAACGCCAGCGGGATGATCTCCCCGTACTGAGGGCCTAAGCCGAAGTCACCGATGCGCAGGTTGTCGATCGCGGCCTCCGCCAAACCGACGCCCAGGCCCGCGCAGAAGGCGGCCCACGGAGAGCCGAATCGGACGATCAAGGCCGCGACGAGGCCCTTCAGCCCGAGCAGCGTGCCCGTGTCGACCGAGAACGGGGCGGAGGGCGCGGCTGCGACGGCGGCCAGCGCGGCAAGTCCGCCGACGACCCCGAACGTCAGGGCCACGAGCCCCTCGACGGGAAGGCCGACGAACCGCGCACCCTCGACGTCCGAGGAGATCGCCTGCAGCCCGCGCCCGTATCTCGTGCGCTCGAGAGCCCAGGCCGCGAGCGCGGCGAGCAGCGCAGCCAGGGCGATGACGAAGAACGACCTAACCTGGACGCTCGCACCTGCGATCGTGACGAGGCCGTCGTGACCGATCCTGTCGAACGGAATCGGGTCGGGGAAGACGTACGCCGGCCGCGTGAAGGTCGCACCGATCATGCCCCGGAGGGCGAACGCGATCGCGAGGGTTGCGGCGACCCAGCCCAGGGTCGAGCCGCGGAGGAGATACGGCTCGATGAAGAGCACGTAGGTTGCGGCCGCGAGCGCCATGCACACGACGAGCGCGACGACGAGTGCGACCAGGAAGCGTCCGGGCCCAATGCTCGTCTGGCTGACCGGCGCCGTGCCGGCGGCCACGAGCAAGGTGGCGAACACGGCGAATGCGACGAGGTCGCCGAACGCGAAATAGACGATCCCCGTGAGCCGGTAGATGAGCGAGTGCCCGACGGCGAAGATGCCATAGATGCCGCCGGCGGCGAGTCCGGTGACGATCACCTGGACGATCAGGCTCACGGGCGGACACTACTCAGCGGCTGCGAGAATGAGGGTCGGCCACGACGGCAAAGATGGGCCGTCCGACCTATGGACGATCCTCTATCTGCCTGATATGAAGACAGCGGCAACGTTAATCAGGTACGAGGGGGGAACATCTTGGTGCGGAAGAATGCTCGACTTTTCGTCGCGCTCGCGTGTGCGCTCGTCATCGCCGGAGTCTTCGTCGGCGTGGGCATGCAGAGCGGTTCAGGTAACGAGCAGGGAACGACTGCGAAGCGCTTGACGCCGGCCGTGCCGGGATCGGCGCGAACGCAAGCCGGCTCGCAAGGAAGCGCGGTTGCGGTCAAGTCGTCCCCTGTGCGCAGGACTCAGCTTGCGATGCCGCACAGGACGCGGCCGGTCCGCGATCTCGTCGACACACCCGCGGGCAAGTCGCACCGCGAAACCTTTCGCGAGCAGCTCAAGGAGCAGGGCTACGGATCAGCGAAGGCGTTCACTGAACGAGTGCAGTCCAAGGAGGGCAACGGCCAGATGCCGTCCCCCATCCAGAACTTCGACGGAGTGACGAACATGTGCGGCTGCCTGCCGCCCGACACGAACGGCGACGTGGGCCCGAACCACTACATGCAGTGGGTCAACCTCCACTTCGCCATCTACAGCAAGACGGGCGCGACGCTCGTCCCACCGACTCCGGGCAACGCGCTGTTCGGGGGAACGCCTAACTGCGCCACCGCCAACGACGGCGACCCGATCGTCCTCTACGACCAGTACTCGGACCGCTGGCTGGCATCGCAGTTCGCATTTCCGAACTTTCCGGCGGGGCCGTTCTACCAGTGCATTGCGGTGTCGTCGTCCGACGATCCGACGGGAACCTGGTGCGGCTACGAGTACATCGCTTCCCCGACGAAGCTCAACGACTATCCGAAGTTCGGCGTCTGGCCCAGCCAGAACGCGTACTTCATGGCCGTGAACCAGTTCATTCCGCCGGCCTTCAGCTGGGGAGGTCAGGGCGCCTTCGCGTTCGAGCGCGATCAGATGCTCGCCTGCCAGCCCGCACGGATGGTCTACCAGGACATGTACACCGTCGATCCCAACCTCGGCGGAATGCTTCCGGCCGACGCCGACGGCGACACGCCGCCGCCAGCGAATGCGCCGAACCCGTTCGTGCAGATGGACGACGACGCCTGGGGCTACTCGCCCGACCAGCTCCAGGTCTGGAACGCCACGGCCAACTGGGGAACGACCGCGTCGCTGACGATGACGCACGAGTCGAGCCCGGGCGTGGCGGCCTTCGACTCGAACCTCGCCGGTATCCAGCAGCCGGGAACGAGCGCGCGGCTGGACACGCTCTCCGACCGGGTCATGTTCCGGCTGGCCTACCGCAACTTCGGTAGCCGCCAGGCTCTGGTCGTCAACCAGTCGGTCGACGTCGGCGCCGACCGCGGCGGCGTGCGTTGGTACGAGCTCTCGAAGACGACCGGAAACTGGGCGATCAGCCAGCAGAGCACCTATGCGCCCGCCGACGGCCTGAGCCGCTGGATGGGTAGCTCGGCGATGGACCGGGACGGGAACATGGCGATCGGCTTCTCGATCGGCAACAGCGCGAACTACGCGAGCATCAAGTACGTCGGCCGGCTCGCATCCGATCCGCCGAACCAGCTCCCGCAGGCCGAGGAGCTGCTCCACAGCGGAACCGGCTCGCAGACGCACTCTGCCGGCCGCTGGGGCGACTACTCGATGATCTCGGCCGATCCGCTCGACGACTGCACCTTCTGGTTCACGACCGAATACATCCAGACGACAGGCTCGGCGCCTTGGAAGACGAGGATCGGATCGTTCAAGTTCCCGAGCTGCGGCTCCGGTGGGCCACCGCCACCCCCGCCACCCCCGCCACCTCCGCCGCCTCCGCCACCTCCGCCGCCTCCGCCGCCTCCACCTCCGCCACCTCCGGTTCCGCCACCGCCGCCACCGCCGCCGCCGCCACCACCACCACCGCCGCCGCCTCCGCCTCCGCCACCTCCGCCAACGGTGCGCTGCCGTGTACCGCGGGTCGTCGGACTGCGGCTCGGTGCAGCCAAGACCCGGATCCGCAGGGCGAACTGCTCCGTGGGTCGCGTCCGCCGCTCGCGCTCGAGGCGAGTCGGCCGCGTGATCGGTCAGAGCCCGAGGGCCGGGGCCGTCAAGCGGCGCGGCTTCCCGGTGAGGCTGGTGGTCGGCCGGCGCTAGCCCCCGACCTACGCACGTCGAAAATCGAGCGGCCCGGCGACTCTCGTTCACCGGGCCGCTCCTCGTTTGCGGCTAGTACGACCCACGAGCGCAACTAGGCCGAGCGGGCCTATTGTCTTTCGCGGTGAAGGGTGCTAACAATCTCAGGCGTGAGGGGAGGGCACGTCAGGATTCTGCTTGCGCTCGGCTTGGCGATGTTTGTCGCCGCCGGCGCTCTCCTGCTTGCGCCTTCGAAGAGCTCGGGCACGCGCGTGACGGCGGCCGTCGGAGCCCCTGACGCAGTTTCGGGCTCCGCGCCGGGCAGCCGGGCCGCCGCGACGGCGTCTCCGGTCACCAAGGTGGGGATCGCCCAGCCGATCAGGACCGCGCCGCTCCGCAGCCTGACCCCCGCCAGCTTCAAGTACGTGCAGCACGAGCCCCGAGAAGAGGATTACTCGGCGGGCCTGCCCGACACCAATCAGCCTGACGGCGCTCTCCAGACGAGCGCGGCTCAGAACCTGATGCCTGGGCCGATTCAGAACTTCGACGGCATCGCCAACATGTGCGGCTGCTACCCGCCGGACACCGAGGGCGACGTCGGGCCGAACCACTACATGCAGTGGGTCAACCTGCACCTCGCCGTCTACAGCAAGACGGGCACCCTGCTCTTGGGGCCTGTTCCCGGCAACACCCTGTTCGTCGGGCACAGCGTCTGCGGGCCGAACAACAACGGCGACCCGATCGTTCTCTACGACCAGTACGCAGGGCGCTGGCTGGCGAGCCAGTTTGGCTTCGCGAGCAGCAACGGCCCCTTCTACGAGTGCATCGCGATCTCCGACACGAACGATCCGACCGGCACCTGGTGCACCTACCAGTTCCAGGTGCACAACTCCAAGTTCGTCGACTATCCGAAGCTCGGGGTCTGGCCGACCCAGAACTCGTACTCGATGACTGCCCCCCTCTTCCCGATCAACGGGAGCCCGATGACACAGGGGCTCTACGGCTTCGAACGCGACAAGATGCTGGCCTGCGACACAGCGCGCTTCGTGTTCCGGGACATGACCAGCGAGCCGACGCTTGCGCGGTGGCTCCCGGCCGACGCGGACGGCCCGACGCTTCCGCCGGCCAACGCGCCGCAGCCGATCGTCACTGACAACGACGCCACAAATCAGATCGACGTCTGGAACGCGACCATGACCTGGGGCGGGACGCCGACCATCAGCGTCGTCCGTGAGGGGTTCATCCCGGCGGCGCCGTTCGATGCGAACATCGGGTGTTCGGGGCGCATGTGCATTCCGCAGCCCGGCACGAGCGTCAGGGTCGATGCGCTGCCGAACCGCCCCATGTACCGGCTGGCTTACCGAAACTACGGCGCGCATCAGGCACTTACGTTCAACCACACGGTCGACGGCGACGGGGCGAATCGCGCCGGTGTCCGCTGGTACGAGCTCAGGAAGTCGACCGGGAACTGGGCGATTCAGAATCAGGGAACCTTCGCTCCGGCCGACGGCAAGTACCGGTGGATGGGTGCCTCCGCGATGGATCAAGACGGCAATCTCGCCGTCGGTTACTCGATCGGCAACGGCACTGCGCCGAACTACCCGAGCGTCGCCTACGCGGGGCGACTCGCCACCGATCCGCCAAACGAGCTGTCGCAGGGCGAGTCGATGCTGCACGCGGGGACCGGTTCGCAGACCGGGACGGCGAGCCGCTGGGGCGACTACTCGATGATGACGACCGACCCCGTCGACGACTGCACCTTCTGGTACACGCAGGAGTACGTCCAGACGACGGGCAGCGTCACGTGGCGAACGCGCATCGGGAGCTTCAAGTTCCCGTCCTGCGGCTCTCAGCCACCTCCGCCGCCGCCACCACCACCACCACCACCACCACCACCGCCGCCCCCGCCACCACCGCCACCACCGCCCCCTCCGCC
>CAZQAG010000084.1:0-9390 GCA_964591295.1 uncultured Gaiellales bacterium
GGCCGGCGCGCTCGACGCGTTCGCGGCGGGCGAGCCCCGAGCCGGGACCGCCTCGGGCCGGCGGTCGGCCCAGCAGCTCGCCTTCGTCTTCCCGGGCATGGGCCCGCAGTGGTGGGCGATGGGCCGCCAGCTCTTCGAGCGGGACCCGGTCTTCCGCGCGGCCCTCGAGCGCTGCGAGCAGGCGCTGACAACGGCCGGCTGCTGGCCGGTGATCAAGACGATGCTCGCCGACGAGCCGTCCTCGCGGATGGCCGACCCCGACATCGCCCAGGCCGCGAACTTCGCGCTCCAGGTCGCACTCACCGACCTGCTTCGACACAGGGGAATCGAGCCCGATTACGTCCTCGGTCACAGCGCGGGCGAGATGGCCGCCGCCTACGCGGCCGGCGCTCTGTCGCTCGAGGATGCGGCGCTCGTCACGTACCACCGCTCGCGCCTCCAGGGCCGGCTGGCGGGCGAGGGCACAATGCTTGCGGCCGCGATCGACGAGGCGGAGGCGGAGCGGCTCCTCGCTGCGTACGGCGACCGGGTCACCCTCGCCGCGGTGAACGCGCCGCAAGCGGTGACCCTCTCCGGGGACGCCGAGATCCTCGAGCGCCTCCTGACCGAGTTGACCGAGCGCGACGTCTTCGCGCGGATGCTCGCAGTCACCGTTCCCTACCACAGCCGGTCGATCGACTCGATCCTCGACGAGCTCGCGACGTCGTTGGCCTCCCTCGCGCCGGAAACCCCGAAAGTGCCGCTCGCATCGCCCCTCAGCGGGAAGCTCGTCGAGGGTCCCGACCTCGACGCCCGCTACTGGTGCCACGAGGTGCGCCGACCGGTGCGGTTCAGGGATGCCGTCGACACGCTGCTCGACCAGGGCTGCGGGACTTTTCTCGAGGTCGGCCCGCATCCGGTGCTCGGCCCCTCGCTCGGCGAGTGCCTGCGCGCCCGTAGCGTTTCAGGCATGGTCGTCCCGACGCTGCGCCGCGAGGAGGACGAGCGCGAGGCGATGCTCCGGGCGCTCGGCTCCCTGTACGCGGCGGGCCGGTCACCCGACTGGGAGGCGCTCTATCCAGGTTCCGCCGAGCACGTCGTGCTGCCCACGTACCCCTGGCAGCGCGAGCGTCACTGGCTCGAGTCGCTTGTAGACAACGGGGCCTCACCGAGCGCCGACCCGAACGAGCACCCGCTCCTCGGGCGCCGCGTCCGTGCCGCCAGGCCGCTGTGGGAGGCATCGCTCGGCGACCCGCGGCTCACCTATCTCGACGATCACGTGGTGCAGGGCACGTCTCCGTTTCCCGGCGCCGGCTACGTCGAGATGGGCCTCGCCGTCTCGCGCCGTCTGCTCGGCCATGCCGCGCCCGCCGTCCAAGCCATCGAGTTCCGACGAGCGCTCTTCCTCGCCAAGCGTGACGACACTCTCGTCCAACTCGCGGCAGATCCCGACTCGCAACGCTTCGAGATCCACGGCTCACCGGCGACGGGCGATCCGTCGTGGACGGTGCACTCGGACGGGACGCTCGCGGGTGGTCGCGCGGCCGAGCGCCGGATCGACCTCGACGGCGCGCGTGCGCGCTGCGGACCCGAGCTTGCGCGGGACGAGGTTTACGCACGGCTCGCCGAGCGCGGCTTTGGCTACGGCCCGAGCTTCCAGGGTCTCGACCGCGTGGCCGCAAGCGAGGGCGAGGCGGTCGCCGAGATCTCGCTCGAGCTCGACGTCGAGCGCTACGAGGTTCACCCCGCCCTTCTGGACTCGGCCTTCCAGCTGCTGATCGTCGCGGGACAATCGCTCGGCGACGCGCTCCCTGAGGGCGGGTTCCTGCCCGTCAGGGTCGGCGAGGTACGCGTGAACCGGCCTCCGGGCTCGCGCTTCTTCGCCCACGCCAGGGCGGCGGTGGCGGGCGAGCGGTTCGCGGGCGACATCGACATCGTGGATGAGGACGGCATCGTGCTCGTCGAAGTCCGCGGGCTGGAGTGTCAGTTCCTCGACGAGGCGCGGGAGACCGAGAAGGCCGGCGACTGGCTCTACGAGTACCGGTGGGAACCGCTGTCGCTCGGCGCAGGCCAAGGATCGGTCCTCACCACCGCCGGCGCGGCGGAGCTCGAATCGCTCGCGACCACCGCGAAGCCCCTGGCGAAGGAGCTCGGCTGGAGCATGTACTACGACGAGGTCGAGCCGGTGCTTGACGCCGCCGCGGCCGCGTATGCGCTCGCCGCGTTCCGCGAGCTCGGTTGGAACGGAGACCCGCGCGAGCTCACCGACGCCAGAGAGCTCTGCGCGCTACTCCAGATCGACGGGTCGCGGGAGCCGCTCGTCGCCGCGTTGCTTGCCCTCGTCAAGGATTTCTCGCCGGAGACGGCGCCGGACGAGCTACTCCGGGAGCTGGTTGCGAAGCATCCTGTGTACGAGCTCGATGTCGCCTTGCTCGTCCGCTGCGGCGAGCACATGGCCGCAGTGCTCCGAGACGCGGCTGATGCCCGCGAGTTCCTCTTCTCGGCGGAGGCGATCGACCTGATGACGCGCTTCTATCGCGAGTCGCCCACGGCGCGCTTCTACAACAGCCTGCTCGCCGACGCGGTCGAGACGCTCCTCCCGCGCGCCGAGACCGGGCGCCCCACCCGGGTGCTCGAAATCGGAGGCGGCACAGGCGGGACGACCGCGCATCTCCTCGGACAGCTGAATGGCCGCATCGAGTACGTCTTCACCGACGTCTCCTCGTTCTTCACGGGCCGCGCGGCCGCTGAGTTCGGCGGGAACGGGTCGTTCAAGACCTCCGTCCTCGACCTCGAACGCGAGCCTGCCGACCAGGACCTCGCCGCCGGCAGTTTCGACGTCGTCGTCGCGGCGAACGTGCTGCACGCAACGACCGACCTCGGGCAGACGCTGCGCCGTGTCCGCAGCCTCGTCGCTCCGGGCGGAGCGCTCGTGATGCTCGAGATCACGAGAAGGGTGCGGTGGCTCGATGCGGTCTTCGGCCTCACCCAGGGCTGGTGGGCCTTCACCGATCACGAGCTCCGCGACGGTCATCCACTGCTCGGGACCGCGGATTGGTGCGCTCTTCTCGAGCGCACCGACTTCACCGACCTCGCCGCACTCCACGACCTTCCCACCGACGGCTCCCCGGCGCAGTCGGTGCTCGTCGCTCGCGTTCCGCACAAGCAGACGAAGAGCGCGCCCGCGAACACGCAGTGGGTGCTGATCGGCGAGGGCGACGGCCTCGCCCGCCGCCTCGCGGAGCGTCTCGAGCTCGCCGGTGCGTCCTGCTCGCTCGTCCCCGCGGCCGAGGCCGGCTCGGCGGCGGAAGCGGACGGGATCGTCGACCTCAGGGCGCTCGATCTCATCGCGCAGTCGACGAGTGGCGCCTCGCTGGTCGAGGCGCAGGTCACCGCCTGTACGAACGTCGCCGACCTCTTGCGCACCCTCGACTCGGCCGGCGGGCCGCCGCCCCGGCTCGTGCTGGTCACAGCCGGGGCGCAGGTGCTGCCGGACTTCGAATCGGATTTCCGCCCCGACCAGGCGGTGCTCTGGGGGCTCGGCCGTTCCCTCGATCGCGAGCGGGCCGATATCCAATGCCGCCTTGTCGACCTGTCGCTCAACCCGGTGGACGACGAGGTCGACCTGCTCGCGGCCGAGCTCGTTGCCCCCGCATCGGAAGAGGAAGAGGTCGCGCTTCGCGGGAGCGTCCGACTCGTCCCACGGCTGAGGCGACTCGAATCAGCCGACGGCGACCCGCCGGCGCGGCCGGCCGAACCGGGCGAGCGCTTCCGGGCCGAGGTGCGAACGCGCGGCCTGCTCGAGAGCGTCCGACTCGTCCAGATCGAAGAGCCGCCGCTGGGCCCGGGCGAAGTCGACGTCTCCGTGGCGGCCGCGGGGCTCAACTTCCGCGACGTGATGCTGGCCCTCGACCTGCTGCCTCCGCTCGCCCTGAAAGAGCTGCGGGACACCGACCGGATGGGCCTCGAGTGCGCCGGCACCGTCGTCGCAGTCGGCGAGGGCGTCGAAGGGATCGCCCCTGGCGACGAGGTCGTGGCGATCGGCTACGGCACCTTCGGGTCCCACGTCCGCGCCGCGAGCGAGATCGTCGTCCCCAAGCCGGCCGACATCGGTTTCGCCGACGCGGCAGGGATCTCGGTCACGTTCGCCACGGCGTACGTCGGCCTCGTCCGCCTCGCCCGGCTGACGGCCGGCGAAAAGGTGCTGATCCACGCGGCCGCCGGTGGCGTGGGACTGGCCGCGATCGAGGTCGCACGCGACGTCGGCGCCGAGATCTACGCGACCGCCGGCAGTCCCGAGAAACGAGAGCATCTGCGGGCTCTCGGAATCGAGCACGTCTTCGACTCGAGGACGCTCGACTTCGCCGACGAGATCATGGAGCAGACGAGCGGCGGCGGGGTCGACGTCATCCTCAACTCGCTCGCCGGCGAGGCGATCGCCAAGGGCATCTCGATCCTCGCTCCATCGGGCCGGTTCGTCGAGATCGGCAAGCGCGACATCTACGAGGACCGTCGGATCGGACTGCTTAATTTCCGTAAGAACCTCTCGTACTTCGCGCTCGACCTCGACCGCCTGCTCGCCGAGCAGCCGGAGATCGTCGGCGAGATCTGCCGGGAGGTCGTCGGCAAGATCGAGAGCGGCGTCTACAGGCTGCCCCCGGTCGAGACCTTTCCGATCGACGACGTGTCCGGGGCGCTGCGAAAGGTCGCGCAGGCCAGGCACATCGGCAAGGTTGTGATCCAGGTCGCGGGCGAGGAGGCCGAGATCGTGCCGCGCAGCGAAAGCCGGGCGCGCTTCCGCGAAGACGGGAGCTACCTGATCACCGGCGGCCTCGGCGGCTTTGGGCTGGCGCTCGCCGGCTGGCTCGCTCGGCAGGGCGCGGGCACGATTGTCCTCGCCGGCCGGCGAGGCGCACATTCCGACTCGGAGCCCGCCCTCGACGCGCTGCGAGCAGCCGGCGCCCGGGTCGAGGTCGTCGCAGCCGACGTCGTCGATCCGGAAGCAGTCGATCTCCTGCTGAGCGGGATTCGCCAGGAGCTGCCGCCGCTGCGAGGTGTCTTCCACGCGGCGATGGTGATCGACGACGCGCCGCTCTCGGAGCTGGACACGGCTCGATTCAGGAGCGTGCTCGAGGCGAAGGTCGCGGGCGCCTTGAACCTCCACGAGCGAACGCAGGCCGATCCTCTCGATGTCTTCGTCCTTTTCTCGTCGATCGCGGGCCTGTTCGGGAACGCGGCGCAGACGAACTACGCGGCAGCGAACGCCTTCCTCGACGCGCTCGCTCACCACCGGCGGGCGCTCGGGATGCCGGCGCTGGCGGTCAACTGGGGCGCGATCTCGGACGTCGGCTACGTCTCGCGCCACGAGGGGCTCGCTCCCTATCTCGAGAGCCAGGGGTACCTGGGCTTCAGCGCCGAGCAGGCCTTCGCCGCGCTCGGCAGGCTGCTCGAGCTGGATCTCGCCCAGGGGATGGCGGCCAAGATCGACTTCACCCGGCTGCCCTCGCCCCTGCCGGCGTCGCCGCGCATCCGCCACCTCGTCCCTGAGGCCGCCTGGTCCTCAGGCGAGTCGGCTCACGACGTCAGCTCTGAGGTCGCACAGCTGCTCGCGGCGCCGCCCGACCAGGCGGCCGCGCTCGCCGTGAGCGCTCTTCGAGCAAGCATCGCGCGCGTGCTCGGAACCGACGCGGACGCGATTGCACCCGAAAGGCCACTGACCGAGCTGGGCCTCGACTCGCTGATGGCAGTCGAGCTACTCGCCTCGCTGAAGGCCGATTTCGGGATCGAGCTCCCGGTTGTCCGTCTCCTGGAGGGAATCGACGTCGCGACGCTCGCCGCCCTCGTCCTCGAGGAGCTCGAGGTGCGCCGCTCCGTGGCCCCGGCCACGCCCACTAGGTCCGCCGAGCCGGAACCCGCCGAGGCGGCCGATGGCACAGGAGTCGTCAACGGCGACGCTGCCGAGGTGTACACCAGCCTCGACTACACAGCCTGGACCCGCCGCCAGCGGACTGCCCGCAGGGTCATGTCGGGCCTCTTCAGCGCGGCGGCGCGGGTGGAGGCAGAAGGGCTCGAGCATGTTCCTCGGAACGGCGGCGCCGTGCTCGCGATGAATCACCTGAGCATGGCGGACGTGCCTGTGCTGTTCTCCGTCCTCGAGCGCCCCGTGATTCCGTTCGCTGCAGACGACCTGCAGCGCTATCCCTGGCTCCGACTCGTGCTCACCGATGTCGGCAACGCGATCTACGTCCGCCGCGGCGAGGGCGACGAGGAGGCGATGGCCAAGGCGCTGACGGTACTCCGCTCTGGCGGCATGCTCGCCATCGACCCCGAAGGACGGCGTAGCCTGACCGGGGCGCTCGAGGCAGGGAAGACCGGCGCGGCTTTTCTCGCGACTCAGGCGGGAGTGCCTGTGGTACCGGTCGTCGCTTGGGGCCAGGAGCGGCTGGGGCGAAGCCTTCGCCGGCTGCGTCGCGCACCGGTCCAGGTGCGGTTCGGCGCGCCGCTGCACTTCCCCGCCGGCGAGCAGGCAGCCGCTGAGCTACGCGAGCACACCAACGCGATCATGCGCGCCCTCGCGCGAATGCTGCCCGAGGAGTACCGCGGCGTCTACGCCGGCCGAGGCGAGAGCGTCAAAGCCGGTCCGTTGTCGTAAGGAGGCTGCTTGACCACCCCCCTCAATCCTGTTTTCATGGCCGCGAGGGCGTAGCGTCCGGACTCGCCATCACCGACGGCCGAAGGAGCCTCACATGAAGCTCGGGGAACGCGTCACCGAACTAGCGCACGTCATCGACCGAAAATTCGGCTGGTATCGGCTGCCCACGCCGCTCAGCCTCCCCGTCCTCATTCTGATGCGGAACCGGCTGCGCGAGAAGAACCTCTTCGACACGGGCCAGCCGACAGAACTGCAGGTGCCCGAGACCGACGGCGGCCCCGAGCCGAACTACCTGACTTCGCGAACGCTGGACGGGACGTTCAACGACCTCGAGGACCCGCTCATGGGGAGCAACGGGTCGCGCTTTGGCCGCAACGTCCCGCTCGAGCACAGCTTCCCGGAGGAGCCGCCGCGCCTGCTCACGCCGAACCCGCGCACGATCAGCCGTGAGCTGATGACGCGGGACGAGTTCATCCCTGCGACGACGCTGAACGTCCTCGCTGCGGCCTGGGTCCAGTTCGAGGTCCACGACTGGTTCAGCCACGGACCGAACGACCTGAACGAGCCGTACGAGGTCGAGATCGACGAGACGGACGACTGGGCGGAGCGGCCGATGTCGATCCGGCGAACGCCGCGCGACATGAGCTGCGACCCAAATGGCCCCCAGACCTGGTGCACAGGGGACACGCACTGGTGGGACAGCTCGCAGATCTACGGGCGCGACGAGCAGTTCGCCGACAAGGCCCGCACGCGTGAAGACGGCAAGCTCCGAGTCGAATCGGACGGAACGCTGCCGGCCGACCTCGAAGAGGAGCTCGACTACTCGGACGTGCCGGGAACGATGTGGATCGGCCTGTACGCGCTGCACGTCCTCTTCTCCATGGAGCACAACTCGATCTGCGACCGGCTGCGGGCCGAGCACCCGACCTGGCCGGACGACCGGCTCTACGACAAGGCACGCCTGATCAACGGCGCTCTGATCGCGAAGATCCACACCCTCGATTGGACGCCGGCGATCACCGACAACCCGACCATGCACCTGGCGATGAAGGGGAACTGGTGGGGCATCGCCGGTGAGTGGCTCGGCAAGCATGTCGGGCGGATTAGCAAGTCCGACGTGATCAGCGGCATCGTCGGCTCGGAGGCCGACCACCACTCAGCGCCGTACTCGCTAACCGAGGAGTTCGTCGCGGTCTACCGGATGCATCCGCTGATTCCCGACGAGTACACGTTCCGGTCGCTCGACGACCAGGTGATCGCCGAGCTCACGTTCCCGGAGCTGAACGCGCTCCACGCGCGCGAGCGCGTCGGCGAGCTCTCGATGCTGAACACGCTCTACTCGATCGGAATCACGAACCCGGGCGCGATCACGCTTCACAACTACCCGCGCTTCCTCCAGCGCTTCGACCGGCCGGACGGATTCACCATGGATCTGGCCGCAGTCGACATCATGCGCTCGCGCGAACGGGGCGTGCCGCGTTACACGCAGTTCCGTGAGCTGTTCCACATGCGCCCAGTGCGCTCGTTCGAGGAGCTCACGCCGAACAAGCAGTGGCAGGAGGAGATCCGCGAAGTCTACGACGGCGACATCGACGCCGTCGACCTCCAGGTCGGCCTGCTCACGGAGCCGTTCCCGAAGGGCTTCGGATTCAGCGACACTGCCTTTCGCGTGTTCGTACTCATGGCGTCGAGGCGCTTGAAGAGCGATCGTTTCTTCACGGACGACTACCGGCCCGAGGTGTACACGAAGGCCGGCATGGACTGGGTCGCCGACAACAACATGCGCTCGGTGCTCCTGCGCCACTTCCCGCAGCTCGAGCAGTCGCTCGAGGGAGTGAAGAATCCGTTCGCGCCGTGGCAGCGGATGCCGGCGCGCCGGCAGGCCCCGGCGCCGGTCGAAACGGTGGCGGCGAGCTGATTTGAGCGGCAAGGCCGCCAACGCTGCCAGGATCGTGCTCGCGGGGGTGAGGCTCGTGAACGGAACGGTCTCGCTCTTCGCTCCCGCGACGTTCGCGCGCAAGCTCGGCATCGATCCCGAGAAGAACGGTCCCGCGATTTACGCGCTCCGGCTCTTCGGCGTGCGCACGATCCTGATCGGGAGCGACCTGCTGTCACGAAACCCCGAGGTGCGCGCCCGGGCGCTTCGAGTCGCGGTCCGCGTCCATCTCTCCGACACGATCGCCGCGGCGACCGCCGCCGGGAGCCGTCAGCTGCCGGCGAAGGGGGCGAAGACCGCGGTGATCACCTCCTCGCTGAACACGGTGCTCGCTCTGATCGCGCGGCGCGCGATGCCGGGCCCACGTTCTCGCTGATCAAGCTCAGGGGCGGAGCCAGGGCAGCGCAGCCGAGACTCGAGGCAGCGCCGCCCGAGTGGCCAGAGCGCCGTCCTCGATGTAGCGCCGACCGTCCTGCATGTTTCGCAGGCCGACGCCCGTCGGGTCGAGCTTCGGCCCGATCGTGATCACCGTCGCGTCAGTCGGCTGGGTTGCGATCCCACGCTGCATCATTTCGATCGACCGTGTGAGGACACCGAGCACCGCGGGTGACCTTCCACTCGCCGGAACGGCCTCGACGTCCTGCTCCGGAGACGAAGCGCCGCTGCCCAGGTTGACCGCGATCACCGTACCGGCCCCCATCTCGGCCGCGATGTTCACGGGCAGCGGGTTCAAGACGCCGCCGTCGACGGCGACGTAGGGCCCGATCCGCTGGGCCGGGTAGACGCCCGGAATCGCAATGCTGGCCAGCACCGCCTGCCAGAG
>CAZQAG010000085.1:0-9340 GCA_964591295.1 uncultured Gaiellales bacterium
AAGGCGCGGTCGGGGGCGATGCGCGCCGCATGGAAGTCGATCGAGTGCGGGATCGAGCCGCCATTCGTCAGCGTCATCTCAACCGTCTGGCCCTCCCGCACGTTGATGATCGGGCCCGGAGCGCCGTGGCCGTCGAAGGCCCAGGTGTTGTATTTCACGCCCGGCGCGATCTCGACGGTCATGTCCTTGAGCGTCATCTGAACCTTGACGAGGTCGCCGGCCGGGATCGGCGGCAGGCTCGCGTCGGTGGGCTTGTGCGCCGCGGCGAGCTCCTGCGCGTTTCCTGGCACAACCCCCGCGAAGCTGTTCAATGGGAGAGCGACATTGGCGTCGCGCGCAAGGGCGTCCGCCGCCTGGGGAGCGCCGTTTGTCTCGGCGCGGGCGTTGCGCGCGTCGGTCCACAGCATGAGAGCAACGAAGCCGACGACTGCGACGGCGAAGCCGAGCAGGATCGCAGCGACCTTGAAGAAGGCGCCCGAATCAGTCTCGACGGGGGTGTGGTAGGCGGATGCGGGACGGGATGCCATCGGCGTTGTCTCCTAGGTTCGAGGTTGGCGACTCCTCTTCGAAGGTACGGCGCAAACGCCCCTCAGAGCCTCGGGAGCAACCCGTACCGACTCGCGGCAACCCCGCACATATCAATGTGGTTTTCCCGCAACGGAGGCCGCCGGCTCGAAGCCAATCGCGCTGAGGGTCCGCCACTCTCCGTCCCCAAGCCTGTCCCACGAGTGGACCGTCCCGCGGCCCCGCAACGCGACGGACTCGGACGGGCGAAAACGCAGGCGTCTCGCACCGGTCTCGCCGGGGAGGTGGACCACGAGCGCCGAGCCCCCGGAGCCGTCGCCCGGCAACGTGTGCTCGAGGACGAGGTGGAACACGACTTCGTAGTCGCGCGCGTCTATGTGCGTGCGAACGTGTGAGCCCGGCGGCTCGTAGAGGTAGATCGCGTCATAGGTGGGCCTGACGGCATGTCCCAGTGCTTCTCCGAGAGCTTCGCGCAGCTGGCGACTCACGGCCAGACCGGCGAGGGCATGGCCCGCCTCACCCACGGTCCGGCGAGTCGCGTCCTCTTCGTTGGGGCGTCGCTCACGCGACTCTGCGACGAGGAGCTCGAGCAGAGCGTCGCTCAGGAAGTTGAGCCGTCCGAGCGGATGGACGCCGCTCCCGTAAAGGCGGTCGGCCGCGCCGAGGAGCGCCCGCCACCTCCCCGCCTCCGGCCCTGCCGGCGGATCACCCTCCGGAGCGAGCCTTCGAGCCGCGATGCCGATCGCGTCCGCGACGGCCTCACGACGTTCGGCGTCGGTTCCCGCAAACTCGATCAGCCACTCTCCCAGGCTCCCGGAATCGCCTCGCTCGATCCGATCGAGGAGCTCTTCGACCCAGCGGCTTGACTCCGTCTCCACCCCCTACGAACATATCGGCCGCAACCCCCAAGGGAGGTAGGCATGAGCGAGCACGAGCAGCAGGACCAGGTCGAGACCGACGGCGAGCAGGCGCTTCCGGACCTCGACATCAGCGCGGACGAGGCAAACCAGGTCAAGGGAGGCAGGGCCAGGGCGACCGCCGACCCGTGCGAGGGTGGAGAGTAGCCCTCAGGCGCCGGCGGTCTAGCCGCCTGTAGCCGAGAAATGCTGGTAGTCGGGCGTGCCGGCCCAGCGGCCGCCCCACTGCCACCCCACCGCCGAGAACGCGCGGACCAGTACACCGCCTCGCACGGCCATGCCCGGCCGGACCTTCGAGCGGTTCACGTATGCCTTGCCCGCGCGCGGATGAACCCGTCCGCCTTCCACGTAGGGGTTCTCGACCGGATTGACGTCGATCGCCAGGCCGTACGCGTGCGTCGACCAACGGCGCGGGCCGGGGCCGATGACGTAGCGACAGTTGAACGCGGCCGTGTTGTCGGCTGCGAGCGAGCGCTCGTCGCTTCCGCCGTAGGCGTCGATCGGGCGAATCCGCCGGATCGGGAATCGCGCCCTGTACAGGCGCCTGAAGACGACGACCATGTCGGAAACGGCGCGCTCGTTCACGACCAGCGCACCCGTGTGGACCCGTCCGTCGAAGCCCCAGTGAGTCAGCCGCACGCGGCGAAGCGCCGAGGGCGCAACCGGACAGCCAGAGCGCCACGAGTGCGGAAGGTGCGCCTTCGTGACGGGAGACACTGTGTGCGCGAACGGCGGCGTCTGCGCGGCGAGAAGGGCGATCAGCGCAAAGCTCATCGAGCCGAGAGTAGTCTGAAAGACGGAATGACGAAGAAGATTGCGCTACTGGCCTGCTTGGCCCTCGTCCCGGCCTTTGCCGCGACCGATGCCCGTGGAGCTGGTACCGCGTGCCCGCCGACGCTGGCGAACCAGCTCGCCTCGACGGGAACGGGCACGCAGCTCGTCACGCTCGTCACGGCCCAGCGCACCTCGACCAGCGGCATGCTCCGCATCTGGAGGAGGGCCGGCGAGTGTTGGGTCCCGGTCGCCGGGCCCTGGGCTGCATGGGTCGGGCAGCGGGGCATCTCTGAGAACAAGCGCGAGGGCGACCGTATGACGCCGAGCGGTGCCTTTGGCTTCACCCGGACGATGTTCGGCGTCGCGCCGAACCCCGGAGTCCGCTATCCCTACCGCCGGATCGCCTGTGGCGACTGGTGGGTCGAGGACCCGCGCTCTCGGTTCTACAACCGCTTCTATCGCGCCGGTTGCGGCGTGCGCCCTCCGTTCTCGACCACGAGCGACGACATGTCTCGCTCACCGACCGCGTACCGCCACCTGGCGGTGATCGCCTACAACACGAACCCGGTCGTGCCGGGCCGCGGGTCGGGGATCTTCCTGCACGCGAGCACCGGTCGACCGACCATCGGCTGCGTGAGCCTGCCTCTCCGTCAGCTCCTCAGGGTTCTTCGCTGGCTGCGCCCTGAGAGCTCTCCCTTGATCGTGATCGGCACGCGCGCGGCCATCCGCCGGCTCTAACGCGAAGAGGCCCGGGGGAGCGGGCCTCTTCTGTTCACGGGTGGGGGAGGTGGATTTTTGAAAGCTACGCGGCCGGCGTCAACAGACCGGCATCACCGGGCGGACCGCCGCGCCAGCGGAACTCGCGGCGTTCGCCCGGGCCTGGGAACTTGCCGGTGACGACGCCGTCGATCCTCGACTCCAGCGCGTCCAGCTTCTCCGTGGCCTGCGCCTCGGTCAGCATGCCGTCCTTCACCGCCTGGTCGAGGTTCTTCTTCGCGTCGCCGAGCATGGCCTTCTTCAGCCCGTCGACCGACTTGTCCTGTGCCTTGGCGACGTCGGCCAGCGACTTGCCGCCGGAGAGCTGTTGGAGGAGCTGCGGCACCGTCAGGCCAAGGTAGTCAGCCGCCGCGGACAGATGTCCGCCGCGATGGAAGCCGCCGAAGCCCCCGTGGCGCTCGCCGAACCGATGTGGGCCACCGAAGAGCGGAACGTTGCCCGCCTTGATCCGGGCCTTCAACGCGTCGGCTTGGGCCTTGGTGATCCGGCCGGCCTCGAGATCGGCGTCGACCTGGTCGATCGCCGCCGCTTTCGTCGCGTCCTGGAGCTTCTGGGGCGAGATGCCGAGGTGCCCCGCGACCCGTGCGAGGAATCCGTTCCCCGAGGTCGACGAGCTCTTCGACGCTGCGATCGCGCCTCCGGCCCCCACAGCCACGGCGAGAGCGGCCGCGCCTGCGAGTGTTCGCTTCGAGCTGAGCATGTTCATCGGGAGTCCTTTCCTCATGGCGTGATCCCATCGAACCACGGGCGTCTAAGGCGAATCTGAAACCGGCCTAAGAAGGAACTAAGAATTCGGCAAAGAGAGGGCCGCGGCAGGGCGGGCCCTCTCTTTCGTGCCGGCTAGGGGTTGACGGGTGCGGCGCTCGGACGCGTCGCGAGCTTCACATCGACCGTCTTGCTTTCGCCGTTCCGCCAGTACGTGATCGCAACGGTGTCCCCAGGGCGCTTCGAGTCGACGGCGCGCTGCAGCTCCTCGGAGGTCGTGACCTTCTCGCCGTCGAACTCGGTGATGACGTCGCCGCCGGTCCGGTACGGATCGCCGTCAACGGTCTTCGTCCCGGTCGCGGGGCGCAGCCCTGCCTTGGCCGCAGGCGTTCCCTGGGTGACCCTCACGAGCTCGACGCCCTCGACGAGGTTGAGCTCGTCCGCGGCCGTCGCGGGAATCGTCTGCACGGACACGCCGAGGTAGGCGTGCTCCACCTTGCCGCTCGCGAGGAGCTGCGACGCAATCGTGCGGATCGTGTTCGAGGGGATGGCGAAGCCCACGCCGTCGCTTCCGCCCGAATCGCTGCGGATCTGTGCGTTGACGCCGATCACCTGGCCTCGTGCGTTCAGCAGCGGGCCGCCCGAATTGCCGTGGTTGATCGCGGCGTCGGTCTGGATCGAGTCGTTGATCGTGAACCCGTTCGGCGCCTCCATCTGCCGGTGCAGGGCGCTGACGATGCCGCTCGTGATCGTCTCCTCGAGCCCATAGGGACTTCCGATCGCTACGACGCCGTCGCCGACGAGCAGCTTGCTCGAGTCGCCGATCGGAAGCGGAGTCAGAATCGACTGCGGCGCGTCGACCTTGATCAGAGCGAGATCGGTCGAGGGGTCGGAGCCGACGACGGTCGCCTTGTGGATGTCGCCGTTCCAGAAACGGACCGAAACCGATTCTGCACCGTCGACGACGTGCTCGTTCGTGACGATGTTGCCCTTCGAGTCGTAGACGAAGCCCGAGCCCTGCGATTGCTGAGTATCGCCGCCTCCGAACGGGCTCGTCGACCCAGACGTGACCGTGATCTCGACGACGCCCTCGTGCGAGCGCCGGTAGATCTCGCCGATCGTGAGCTCGGGATTGTCGGCTGCCAGCTCCGAGTTGCCGACATTGACCTCGCGAACGACCGTCGTCGTTTCGGAAGGCGAGAGCCTCTCATAGGCGACTGCGCCCGCGCCCGCGCCCACGGCGAGGGTCGCGACGAGCGCCATGAGCAGAGTCGAGATGCGTCCTGGGCGGCGATTCATCGGATTCCTTTCGATTCGGATGTCCCTATGAGAGCAGTTGCGCCTAAGGACCGCCTGAGAGCCGCCTAAGAACTGGCTAAGAGAAAGGCTTCTTACTCGCCTCTCATACTCCTGGCGCAAGAATTGGAGGATGAAGATCCTTGTCGTCGACGACGAGCGCGCAGTCCGTGAGTCGCTGCGTCGCGCACTCGAGCTCGAGGGGTACGAGATCGAGCTCGCCGGCGACGGCAACGAGGCGCTCTACCGCCTCGAGTCCAGCGACGAGCCTGACGCGATGATCCTCGACGTGCTCATGCCCGGCGTCGACGGTCTCGAGGTCTGCCGCCGCCTGCGCGGCACGGGCAGCCGGCTCCCAGTGCTGATGCTGACCGCGCGTACCGAGGTTGAAGACCGGGTCGCGGGCCTCGATGCCGGCGCGGACGACTACGTCACGAAGCCGTTCGCGCTCGAGGAGCTGCTCGCCCGCGTGCGAGCGCTCCTGCGAAGGACTAGTGACGAGGCCGGAGAGGTTGCGCGGTTCGCCGACCTCGAGCTGGACCCGGGAACGCGGGAAGTCCGGCGAGGAGACAGGCCGATCGAGCTCACGCGGACGGAGTTCTCCCTCCTCGAGCTCTTCATGCGGAACCCGCGGCAGGTTCTCACGAGGTCAGTGATCTTCGAGCGCGTGTGGGGCTACGACTTCGGCTTCGCGTCGAACTCCCTCGACGTCTACATCGGCTACCTGCGGCGCAAGACGGAAGCGGGCGGCGAGCGTCGGCTCATCCAGACCGTGCGCGGCGTCGGTTACGCCCTCCGCGAGCCATGAGCTTCCGTGCGCGACTGACCCTTGTGGCGGCGGCGGCCGTGGCCCTCGCCGTGGTCGCGGCGTCCGCGGTCGTCTGGTTCGTCGTGAAGGAGACGCTCTACAACCAGGTCGACAACCGCCTGCAGACGCGCGCGGAGGAGATCACCCGCGGGCCGGGCATGCGGCTGGAGCAGAACCGGGACGGACAGATCTACATCCACCTCCCCCGCGACATCGGCGGCTCGGGCGGTTACGTCCAGATCGTCAAGCCGGACGGAACGAGCTATCGCACCTTCGAGGAGACGGAGCCTCTGCCCGTCTCGCAACGTGCACGCCGGACGGCTCGGACCGGCGAGGGCTCCTATTTCAGCGACTCGAAGGTAGGCGACACCGAGGTTCGCGTGTTCACGACGCCCGTGAGCGACTTCCTGGGTCGGCCCTACGCGCTCCAGATTGCGCAATCGCTGAACGACGTCAATCACACGCTCTCGCGCGTGACGCTCTTCCTCGTGCTGATCGCGGCAGGCGGCATCGGGATCGCGGCCGGCCTCGGGCTCCTCGTCTCGAGGGCCGCGCTGGCACCCGTGCGCAGGCTCACCGAGGCGACCGAGAAGGTGACGGACACGAGGGACCTCTCGGAACGCATCGAGACAGGTCGCCGCGATGAGCTGGGCCGGCTCGCCTCGAGCTTCAACGCGATGCTCGGGGCCCTCGAGGAGTCGACGCGCGCCCAACGTCAGCTCATCGCCGACGCATCGCACGAGCTGCGCACGCCTCTGACGAGCCTGCGCACGAACATCGAAGTGCTCGCGACCGATCGTGCGCTCCCGGCGGGCGAGCGCGAGCGGCTGCTCAGCGACGTCGTCGAGCAGCTCGGCGAGATGACGACGCTCATCGCCGAGCTGATCGAGCTCGCACGCGGCGAGCAGGATCAGCATGAGGTCTCCGAGGACGTGCGCCTGGATCTCGCGGCCGCGGATGCCGTCGAGCGCAGCCGGCGCAACCGCCCGGAGGTGAGCTTCACGACCGACCTCCAAGAGTCCCTCGTCCACGGTGTCCCCCGGACGATCGAGCGCGCTCTCGCGAATCTGCTCGACAATGCGGCCAAGTGGAGCCCGCCCGGCGGAGAGGTCGAGGTCACGGTCCGCGCCGGCGAGGTGACGGTTCGCGACCACGGGCCGGGCATAGCCGAGGAGGACCTCCCCTATGTCTTCGACCGTTTCTACCGAGCGAGCTCCGCGAGAGGGCTGCCCGGATCCGGGCTCGGCCTCGCGATCGTGCGGCAGGTGGCCGAGGCGCACGGCGGTACCGTCGTCGCGGAACGCGCCGAGGGCGGCGGGACGATCATGCGGCTGCGCCTGAACGGCTCGGCCAACGGGCAGTAGCCGCCCCGTACGCCATGATTCCGCACGTGAAGCGCGCCACCCTGGCGGTCCTGCTCGCCGCGGTTGCTCTCGCCGGCTGCGGTGGCGACCTCGATCCCGCGACCACTCCGGCGGGCCGCGCTCAGATCGCCTATCTCGATGACCTGTACAACGGCAGTTTCGCGGAGGCCTACGCCGCACTTCATCCCGTCCACAAGCAGATCGTCTCCCGCTCGCTTTTCACGGACTGTGCCGCGAGCACGATCGCAGTCGGCCAGCTCGACTCGATCGAGGTCCTGGACGTCTCCGACGAAGCCGTTCAGATCTCGGACGCCGGCGAGCAGCAGGCGAAGGTGGTCCGCGGGCGCCTGACTTCGACCGACGGCGAGACCGTCCCGTTCGCCAATCACGAGGTGAAGGTCGGAGACCGGTGGTACTGGGTGCTGAACGACTCGGCCATCCGCGACTACCAGGCCGGTCGCTGTCCGGGGGCCTAGGAGGCTGGTAGCGTCGGGACATGGCCGCCGCCCCGACGTCGCACGAAGTTATCTGTCCCCACTGCAAGAAGCCGTTCCGCGGCGAGCTCCTCGGGGGCGAGGAAGGGCGGCATCGCGGCTTCAAGTGCCCGCACTGCCGGCTTTTTGTCCCGTACGAGCGCACCAGCGAGCAAGATCTGGACGCGCCTGCCAAGACTTCCTAGGGCGCGTCTCGGCCGAACGATTCGCGATGAGACGGTATCCGCCTGCCCCTCAACCATGGCGGTCACGGGAGTGTTCAGGTCTCGCGTCGGCTAGGCCTCCCAGATCAATGGCTCTTCGGGAATAGCGAACCCTTGGCGCGTGTAGAACTCCACACTCTCGTCGCTTGGCCACACAATCATCAGCTCAACGTCCGCATCGCTCGCCGCTTCCTGAGCACGCTTGATGAGCCGAGCGCCGATGCCCTGGTTCCGATATGCAACCCGCGTGTAGACGTTCGTGAGGTAAGCGATCCTGCGGTCTTCGCGCACCGGACGCGGAACCTTTTCGATGAGGGCAACGAAGAGGTGCGACACGAGTTGCCCTCCGACTTCTGCGACCCAAATGTGCCAGCGACCGCTGGTGATCGCGTCCGCGAGAAACCTGCGGCAGTCGGCTTCGTATCCAGGACGAGTGTTGCGCTCATTCGGATCGATGTCCTCGAACGTGAAGTCGCGGCGCATCTCGACGAGTTCGCCAATGTCCGACTGCGTCGCGAGTCGAATGACGATGTCACTCATATTGAGACTCTAAGAATGCATCCCGTGGCGCGACTCCGCCGCGGATGCGGGCTTTGCCCGCGTCCGCCCACAACGGTCTCGGAGAAAGCCAAATCACCGAAGAAAGTCGTCATGGCGCGCGCGCAGCGCGCGCCGGACTTTCTTCGGCTCAGCAGTCTTTGAGACCCTGAGCCTCTGGGAGTGTCTCCAGGCGCTTCAGGGTGTTGTTCTCGATCTGGCGGATCCGCTCGCGCGTGACGCCGAAGGCGCGGCCGACCTCCTCGAGGGTGCACGGCTGCGCGCCGGTGAGCCCGAAGCGCAGCTCGATCACCTTCCGCTCGCGGTCGGGAAGCGAGTCGAGCGCCTTCTGGATGTCTTCCCGGCGGAGTGAGACGGATGCCGTGTCGAACGGTGACTCGGCCTGCTCGTCCTGGACGAAGTCGCCGAGCTCCGACTCCTCTTCCTCGCCGATCGGCTTCTCGAGGGAGACGGGCAGCTGGGCCATTCGCAGGATCTCGCGCACCTCGTCGGGCGTCATCTCGAGCTCGAGCGCGATCTCCTCCGGCTGCGGCTCGCGGCCGAGGCGCTGGACGAGCTGGCGCTCGATGTGCACGACCTTGTTCAGCTTCTCGACCATGTGCACGGGGATTCGGATCGTGCGCGCCTTGTCTGCGATCGCGCGCGTCACGGCCTGGCGGATCCACCACGTGGCGTACGTCGAGAACTTGTAGCCCTTGCGGTAGTCGAACTTCTCGACCGCCCGGATGAGGCCGAGCGAGCCCTCCTGGATCAGGTCGAGGAACGAGAGACCGCGGCCGAGATAGCTCTTCGCAATCGAGACGACGAGGCGGAGGTTCGCCTCGGTCATGTGCGTCTTGGCGAACATGTCCCCGCGCTCGATCCGCTTCGCGAGGTAGACCTCCTGGTCGGCGGTGAGGAGTGGAACCTTGCCGATCTC
>CAZQAG010000086.1:0-9243 GCA_964591295.1 uncultured Gaiellales bacterium
TGCTGAAGGCTTCCTGCAGGAATGAACAACGACGACGGGCCGCCCGCAGGCGGCCCGAAGTCGGTGCGCCGGAGAAAGTCCGTCTACGCTTCGGCGGGAGCTCCGATGGTCTTGCTCTCCCGCTTGTGGAGGAAGCTGAACGCGGCCTCCGAGCGATGCCGACGACGATGCCGAAGAGCGACGGCTGCTCGGCCATGTAGCTCGTGTTCAGGCCGTCGCGAGAGCCGTCTCGGTCACCCAGACGTTACGCCTGCCGTTCTCGACCGGTCGCGATGCCTAACTGGCGGCAGCTTCGACGGGAACCTGTGAGCCGCGGACGACCAGGACGGGCCGCCGGGCCTCGTGCAGCACTCCACGGGAGACGCTCCCAAGCAACGCGCTTGCAATCGCCCCGTGGCCGCGTGACCCGATCACGATGATGTCTGCGTCGATCTCATCCGCGTAAGCCACGATCTCGTCGACCGGGTTCCCGGTCGCGAGGTGAGTCTTCGCCTCGAGGCCTTTGTCGGTGGCGAGCTCGACGGCCGCGTCGAGCGATACTCGGTCGTGCTCGTTCAGCTCGTGGGGCATGCCGGCGGCCGCGCCGAGCCCGTAGCCCGCTACCGGCAGCATGTCGATCCCGGGGGCGACATGGATCACGTTGGGCTGAGCGCCTTGTTCGGCCGCGAGCTCGAGCCCGAAAGCGACGGCCTCCTGTGCGGGGACCGACCCGTCGGTTGCGATCAGGATCGTCTTCATCGTCGATTCCTCCTTTGTCTGCCAGTGAAAGGCTTCGTGCGCGAGCTTCGGTTGGTCTGCAAGCACCGGAGCCCAGGCCCCGAACGAGGCCGATAGCACGGGGTCGTTGATCAGTTCCGAAAGACGCTGCGTAATGCCCACGCCCTCGAAGACGAAGACGACCATGTCGTTCCCAACGAACACCGAGTGCTCGGCGAGCCCTGCGATGGCCGGGTCGAATGGCGGGCCGGCTTCAATCAGTCGCTTGGCGCCCTCCTCGGCCCCGGGTGCGAGACGGGCTGTGATTGCGATGCGTTCCATATCGTCATCCTCCATATCGCCATCCTCCGCGCCCTCGGGACGTCCGGCATCAGGCTCTCCGCCGATTGCGCTCGCGGGGAAGTACGGATCACGAGTGCGGGAACCGACCGTGCGGCTAACTACTTACACCAGATCGGGAAGCGCCCCGATGGAGCCGCCCGATACCTCACGAAGGATCACCTACGAGGTATCGAATGACCGCTATCGCTCACCCATCGCCTCGTCACCCCGAGCGTCGTCTCTGGTCCAAGACGGTGTCGCATAGCGGTCCTCCAGAGCTCTGTCGCTTCCAGGAGGCACTCGGAATCTCCGAGGTCTGCCCCGAAGAGGCCTGTCCGTTCTGGGAACAGGGCGGGGCCGTTGTGCCCGGACGGTGTGCTTTCGACAGGCTTGATCTCTCGAATCGCACCGAGCTGCACTCCTCTTGTCGATCCGGGACGACATCAAGGCGGCGGGAACACGCGAAGGGGAACACGAGGCTCGTCTTCTGTTCTTCAGGCGCTTGAACGCTGGCCACGGCGACTGACAGCTGTCGCTCTCCGAAGACGCTGCGCAGATGCGTAGTTGTCCGCAGAGGCAATCGGCATGGTTCCCGATGTCTTGCGTGCGCAGCGGCCGAACGATGGCTCCAGACAAATCAAAAAAGGAGGAGCCATGACCACACAGGCGACAAACGGGGCGGTTGCTACCGAAACCCTGGAGCGCAGCTCGCGTAATCGCACTCGCCGACAGCCGCCGAAGACCGTGCTTGCTCCGGTCGCCGAGGTGCGTGAAACCACAACCGATCTCGTAGTTCGAGTTCGTCTTCAGCAAGGAGCCCTGGAGCTTTCCGTGCCTAAGCGCGCTCTTTGCGCTCCTCGGTCGGAAGAGCAGCACCACATTCCAGGCTCGAACCCGGACGCGACTCCCTGCTGAAGCGAAGAAAGGAAACGATCATGAAATCGATTCCTGGCATATCAGGCCGAACGGCGCCGCTCGTCGTCCGAACCTGAAAGCGTGCGATGGGTCTCTGGATGGCGACGGCGCTCGCAGTCGGCAACATGGTCGGCTCCGGGATCTTCACCCTGCCGGCAGTTCTCGCCGGTGAGGCAGGATATGCGTCGATCGTCGCCCTGGCCTTTACCGGCCTGGGCGCAATGCTCCTCGCGCTCGTGTTCCCGAACCTCGGGCGTGCGCACCCCCGCACTGGAGGCCCGTACTACTTCGCGCGCGGCGGGCTTTCGGTGACTTCGTCGGGCTTCCAGACAGCCTGGGCCTACTGGATTGCGGCCTGGGTCGGGAAGGCCTCGGTCGGGAACGCTGCAATCGCAGTCGCGTTCGCGGGCTACCTCAGCGTCTTCTGGGGCGTCACGGCGGACCGGGTCGGGATCGCGCTCGGATCGATCGAGGGGTCGATCAGGTTTCTGGGGTTGAAATCCTGTTGAAGTAGTGGGGGAAGACCTGCCCTGCTCGCATTTTGTTCTGCGGGACGGCTTCGCCGTCTTGTGATCAGGCATCTCCCGAATCATCGTCTACCGAACGTCCTACCGAACAGAGCAAACCTTGGTTGCTCCCTCGCCACTGAGCTGGCTTGAAAGCAGCCAGCCGGGCTTCCCCTCATCTCGTCGCACCGATATCGCACCCAGGAGGTCGTCGGTTCGAGTCCGACTAGCTCCATACCGCTTATGCTTGTTGCGATCGACGCGCGATCGGCTAGAAACGAGCAGTAAGAAGGGGGTGGGAATGCTCAAGAGGCGCGTCGGCGCATCGGCGCTTGCCGCAGCGGCCGTCCTCGCGACCCTGACCATCTCCACCTCGGCGCTCGCCTCGGCAGGTAACGACGGCGTGCTGAGAGTGCCCGGGCCGGAGGCTCGAGTCGCCCTGCCTGCCGGCGGGCTTCCGGGAGATCGGACCGACGCCGCGGTCGCGTTCGACGGGACGAACTACCTCGTCGTCTGGATCGACTCCCCCCTCGGCTTGGAGGAGCAATTCCTCGTCGGGGAGCGTGTCACGCCCGAGGGCCAGGTCCTCGACCCGGGCGGGTTCGTCATCGCGCGGAGCGGCATGCGCCCCTCGCAGACGCCCCGCGGGCCCGCCGTGGCATTCGACGGCGCGAACTACCTCGTCGTCTGGGAGCAACTGGGCGACCACCCGCTCCGGCCGGTGATTTTGGGCAGGCGGGTCAGTCCCGGCGGGCAGCCGCTCGGCAATCTGATTGCGATCTCGTGGACGTACGATGCAATGAATCCCGCGCTCGCATTCGACGGAACGAACTTCCTCGTCACCTGGGACGACTCTTCCGGCGGCCACGACGTCTACGGGAGCCGGGTGAGCACAACCGGGCAGTGGCTCGACGGGATGCCGATCAGCGAAGCGGCCGGTGACCAGTCGCACTCGGCGGTCGCCTTCGACGGCACGAACTACCTCGTTGTGTGGGGCGACACGCGCTCGGGCGGGAGTGACCTGTACGGCGCGCGCGTGAGCACGTCGGGGACCGTGCTCGACCCGAGCGGCATCCCCGTCTCCTCCGCGGCCGGCGACCAATCGGCTCCTGCGCTCGCCTACGACGGGGGCAACTACCTCGCCGTCTGGGAGGACGGGCGCGCGGGGCCCAGCGACATCTACGGGGCGCGGATCGCGCCGGAGGGCGTGGTGCTCGACCCGGGCGGGTTGGCGATCTCGGGTGTCTCCGGGTCCCAGTCCGACGCGGCGGTGGCGTTCGACGGCGAGAACTACCTCGCCGTCTGGCGGGACGACCGGGCGGGCAGCGACGACATCTACGCCTCCCGGGTCAGCCCGGCGGGCGTCGTCCTCGACCCGGCGGGAATCGCGATTTCGACCGCGCCGGCGAGCCAGGCGGACCCGGCCGTGGCTTTCGGGGACGAGCATTACCTCGCTGTCTGGGAGGACGGGCGCGTGGGACCCCGTGACATCTACGGGGCGCGCATCGCGCCAGCCGGCTCGGTGCTCGATCCCGACGGGATCCCGATCTCGCGAGAGCCGCCGCCCCCGAACGTGATCTACGACCAGTACGACCAGCCGAGCGTGTACTTAACGGGCTCCCAGAACTTCGAGAACAACCTCGACCGGTACGACGCCGAGCTCGCCGACGACTTCGTGATTCCGGCGGGGAGCCGCCCGTGGGCGGCCTGGAACATCACCCACGTCGAGGTCTCGGGCAACTACTTCAACGGCTGGGGCCCGGCGACGTCGTTCAACGTCAACTTCTACTCGAACGGCACCGGGAACTACCCGGACACGCTGCGCTACACACGGCCGAACGAGACGTTCACGGGCGACCGGAGCTTCAGCATCCAGCTGAGCTCGCCGGTCAACCTGAGTACCGGCACCTACTGGGTCTCGGTGCAGGCGAACCAGGTCTTCGGCACGAACGGTCAGTGGGCCTGGAGGAACCGCCTGGTGCAGTCGAACGCGGGCGCCGCCTGGCGCAACCCGGGCAACGGCTACCAGACGGGCTGCATCGACTGGGGCAGGCGGACGACGTGTTTCGGCGACGCGAACGCTCCGGAGCAGGTCTTCCGCCTGAGAGGAACGACCGGGCCACCGCCGCCACCACCCCCGCCTCCGCCTCCACCACCGCCGCCTCCACCACCGCCGCCTCCGCCGCCGCCTCCACCACCGCCGCCGCCTCCGCCTCTGCCTCCACCGCCTCTGCCTCCACCGCCTCCGCCTCCGCCGCCTCCGGCCGCGCGATGCGTCGTGCCTCGCGTGATCGGCCTCACCGTCGTCGCGGCTCGGCGGCGCCTTCGAGCTCGGCAGTGCTCCCTCGGGCGCGTCAGCCGTGCGCGTTCGCGGCGGGTTGGGCGCGTGGTCGGCCAGAGTCCGCGCGCCGCGACTCGGCTTCCCCGCGGCGGCCGGGTCAACATTGTCGTGGGTCGCCGCTAAGCGGAGAGCGCTCATCGGGCCCGGGAGGCGACCCGACGTACAGGGTCGTGGTCGTGACGGGCACGAAGCCGAGCGCTCGACGATCGGGCTTGTCGTCGGCGGCGTCCACCTCGATGCGTCGGCCGCGCTCGGCGCCTAGCTGGGCGCGGCGGCGGCACGCAGGCACTCCCCGCGCACCCCCGCCAGCGCTACGTCAGCCGTTTACGGGCTGCGACCACTTCTGCCGAGTTAGTAACAATCATGCGCGGTTCGAATAGTGTCCGATTAGCTCCATACCGCTCAGGCTTGTTGTGGTGCTGGCTGCCCAGAGGAGACGTGCGCCGAGCGGCAGCGGGGCCTAAACCGACGGCGCGCTTTAGACTGCGATGAAAGTGACGGTCGACACGAGGAAGCGGCTCGAGCGTCTGGAGCGGCTCGTCCCTGCGTCTGGCGCGCCGCTGCCGGATGCGGTCTATCGCGAGCTCGACCAGGCCCACGACGACGATCTTGCGGCGCTCGACGAGCTCGCCGCGAACGGCAAGCAGGAGCAGGCGCTCCAGCTGGCGACGCTGCTCTGGCGCTTCTGGATGGACAGCGGGCGTCTCGAACAGGGTCGCAGGCGTCTCGAGGGCCTGCTCGAGGCCGCTGTCGACGCGCCGAGCGGGGTACGCGCCCACGCGCTCTACGGCGCCGGCACGATCGCGTTTCGCCAGGGCGACAACGAGGTGGCGCGATCAATGCACGAGCAGAGTCTCGCCTGCGCACGCGAGGCCGGCGAAGCCGTCGCCGAGGCAACGGCCCACGGTGGGCTCGCGCGCTGCGGACTGCGTGACGGCGACCTCGACGCCGCGCGCGAGCACGCTCGCGCTGCCGAGCGCATCTACCGCGACCTCGGCGACGAGGCGGCGCTCGACGGTCCGCTGCACCTCCTCGCCTACGCGGATTACGTCGCCGGCGACGACGATCGTGCACGGACCGGCTTCGAGCAGACACTCGCCCTGAACCGGCGGCTCGGCAACGGACGCAACATCGCGCGCGAGCTGACGAACCTCGGCAGCGTCGAAACCCGCGCAGGCAACCTCGATCGGGCGCAGGCACTCTGCGAGGAGGCGATGCAGCTCGCGGCGGAGACCGGCAGCGCCTATCTGATCCCATACTGCGTTGTCAATCTCGGTGGAGTCACCTGCGCCCGCGGCGACTACGACCGCGCAGCGCGCCTGCTCGCCGCCGGCAAAGCGATGTTCGACACGGCGGGCGCCGCGATCGATCCGGGCACGGCCATCGAGTACGAGCGGCATGTCGAGCGCACCCGTGCAGCGCTGGGACCGGAGCGATACGAGAAAGCGGCCGAAGCGGGCCGCAGCCTGAGCGGCGACGACGCAATCCGCTACGCCGCCGGCACCCCGGCGTAGGCGCACCGCCCACTCGCGTCCGCTCAGACGAAGGCTCGAGGCGATCCGCCGTGGGAACCGGGAGAAAACACGTGCTAGCGGTTCGAATAGTGTCCGACTAGCTCCATTCTCGAGCGAACGTCCGGCGCGCTGCGCGCGCCATGATGCCTTGTGCTCGAGCTCGCCGGTGGCCAATGAGCGGAAGGAAGCTGCGACGGGGCGTCCCGTCATTGCATGTCAGCTCCATGAAACTGCCTGGAAAACGGAGGATCCCGGCCGCGCCTCTCTGCTCGTTTCCGGCTCGCGAGCGTTAGCCAAGTCGCAGTTAAGTACGGCGGCGTTTGCCCAGGGTGGCAACACGAGCCTGGAAGGGCCCCATCCGCTAAGCTACGAAGTCGCGAAAGGTCCGAACTCGTGCCGTGGAAGGAGTTCCGGCGATTCGGTCGAAAGACAAGCGGATGATCTCCCAACGGAGCAAGGCCACGCGGATGCGGGGCATGGGGCTGCTGACGCTCGCGCTGCTGGTGGCGCTGGCGCTCGCGAGCAGCGCCCAGGCGCAAGCGCCAGTGTTCCTTGGAACGGCCAACAGTTTCGCGGTCCTGGGTGCCAGCACGGTCACCAACACCGGGCCCAGCGTGATCAATGGGGACCTCGGCGTGAGTCCAGGTACTGCTGTGACGGGATTTCCGCCCGGAACAGTGAACGGGACGATCCACGCGGCCGACGCTGTCGCAGCCCAGGCCCGGTCCGACTTGACCGCTGCCTACATCGACACCGCCGGCCGTGCCTGCCAAGTGGCTCTCACCGGTCAGGATCTGGGCGGACTGACCCTCACCCATAACGTCCATTGCTTTACCTCGTCGGCTCAACTGACCGGCACTCTGACTCTCGATGCTCAGGGGGACCCGAATGCCGTGTTCATATTCCAGATCGTGTCCACGCTGACAACGGCCTCAGGCAGCAACGTCAACCTCATCAACGGCGCTCAGTCCTGCAACGTCTTCTGGCAGGTCGGCAGCTCGGCGACCCTCGGAACGACGACTACGTTCAGGGGAAACATCCTCGCTCTAACGTCGATCACGGCCACTACTGGGGCGACGGTCGACGGTAGGCTCTTGGCCCGCAACGGCGCGGTCACGCTCGACAGCAATACCGTCACCAGAGCCCAGTGTGCCCCTGGGACGGTGGGCGGGCCCGGCGGGCCCCCGGTGCCGGTGCCGGTGCCGGTGCCGGGGGCGGACGAGACGGGGCCGATCGTGAACATCAACGGCCCCCCGAATCAGCCATGCATCGCGCGCGACTTCAGACTGCGGATCAGGGCCCGCGACGTGTCGGGGATCCGGAGGGTCGAGGTCTTCCTCGACGGCAGGCTGATCAGGCGGACCGCCCGCAGCTCGTTCTTCGTGTCGATCAGGGCCGAGCGTTTGCTCGCCGCTCGCCACACGATCCGGGTGGTGGCGATTGACCGCGCGGGCAACCGGAGGGTGCAGACGCGAAGGTTCAGGCGCTGCGATCGCCCGGTGCTCCCGCCGCCCTTCACGGGCTGAAGCCAGAGCAACGGGCTGATCGTAGCCGACGCTGGCCGACGCGAACCGACCGCGTCCGAACGGAGCTTGTGACGATCAGTCGTGGTTCGAATAGTGTCCGACTAGCTCCATCGCTTGTCCAACGGCTAGCGGAGCGTTGACTCGTCCCTTTCCGGGCCGAGTATGTAGGACAAGTAGGCGCTTCGTTCCCCAACGGGTGTGGCTGTGCAGTTATGGGAGCAGGCTCGGTCGCGGATGGAATCGGCTGAGGCAGCATCCGACCACGAAGGAGTTTCCGCCATGTCGGCAGTGATCAAACGCCACCCACTCGCCGCGTTCTTCGCGCTCGCTTTTGCGCTCACCTGGGCGCCAGTCCCGCTCGGCATCTTCATCGCGGCCGGACCGCTCGTGGCCGCCCTCGTCATCATCGCCCTCGTCGACGGCCGCCGCGGGCTCCGCGAGCTCGGCAATCGGATGCTCCGCTGGCGCGTCGGTTGGCAGTGGTGTCCATCTATCTCCACTGCGACCCCACGGCGAGCCATTACTTGAAGCTCCGGATGGATGCGATTTTCGGGCCAGAGAACTTTCGCAACGAGATCATCTGGAAACGGACGAGCGGACTCAGCAGTGCTCCCCAAGCGGTTTGGGCCAGGGCCCTTCTACTACATGGGCGGCTGCTGGGATCGATAGCGGCGATAGAGAAACGCCGTGAAAGTCTCCTCGAGCTGCGTCGGGTCGAGGGAGCTGAGCTCCGGGAGCGCATCGAGGGCAAACCGTTCAGGACTCTAGGCCCCGTCCCCCTCCCCGTCACCCATGATGTCAATCGAGCGTAGCCAGTGAGCAGGCTCAGGACCTCGTTGCCGCGACATCCGGGAGAACAGGGCGTCCCACGCCGGGCGAAGCAGTTGCGAGAAGGAGATCTCCCCGGAGTCCAGGACTCGCTGGTGGACGGCACCCTCTGGGATCAAGAAGATCTGTGTCTCGCCTAAAGAGGTTCCGCTGATGGGGTAGCCGATGATGTAGTGCCCCCCCGGCACACCGGAGAAATGTGCCTGGATCCGGTCGTTGACGACCGGCGCGGGCGGCTCGACGCCGAGTCGCTCCGCCTTGGTCAGGAACTCGCGCGCGAGTGCGATGTTCTCGGCACGCCACTTTCCCTCACGCTTGCGGCGGTCTTGCTCCACGCGGCTGACTCTGGCGGTCTCGGTCGCCACTCGGCACGAACCTGCTCAGGGTCGGGCAGCCGACTCACGGCTCGGAAGTCTGGTCCATCGACGAGGTTTGTGCAACATCTCAACGACCCCCGGCCTGCGCGAATGGCTCGAAGTAGCGGGCGCGCCTCCGCTCTTGGGGCGCCTTCAGCGCAACAGCCCGGCTCCTTCGTGGCCGCGCTCGTCGCGCCCTAAGCAGTTAGCCCGAGACAC
>CAZQAG010000087.1:0-9235 GCA_964591295.1 uncultured Gaiellales bacterium
GCTGTTCGCCCATTAAAGCGGTACGCGAGCTGGGTTCAGAACGTCGTGAGACAGTAAAACCTTGCTGTCTATAAATCTGGCTATATGCTGGAAACTCCGAGAATCCCGCGCTACTCGCCGTCGATCGGACGGCAGTGAAAATGCGCCGGGTGCGGACAATCAGCAGGGAAGTCCTCTGGCGCCTCGCGCGCTATGACCCCTCAGAGACTGCACGCCAGACAAGGCCGAAAGGCCCGGAAGATATAGTCCGAGCTGCATGGCGACATGCAGAGCTAGGCAGAAATGTCCTGGCCCTCGAGCGAAGAAGCTCGGGAGTAACAAAACTGTCGGTCCCTATCCACCATGGGCGCTGGAAGCTTGAGAGGAGTCGTCTCTAGTACGAGAGGACCGAGACGAACAGACCGCTGGTGTATCAGTTGTCCTGCCAAGGGCACTGCTGATTAGCTACGTCTGGATGGGATAACCGCTGAAAGCATCTAAGCGGGAAGCCCACCTCGAGATGAGGCTTCCCATCCCCTAGAGGGAGTAAGGGCCGTGGGAGACCACCACGTTGATAGGCGGGACGTGCAAGCGGAGCAATCCGTTCAGCGGACCCGTACTAATTGCCCGAGGTCTTGATTTAGAACTCGTGTTAGTCACTATGGAGTTTTGAGGGTGCGCATTAGTTGTGCGCCGACCCTGACAATTTCGGCGGTCATAGCGGCGGGGGTACACCTCTTCCCATTCCGAACAGAGAAGTTAAGCCCGCCAGCGCCGATGGTACTCGGAGGGCAACCTCCCGGGAGAGTAGGTCGCCGCCGAATTATTTTCACCAACACGCGGTACCAGACTTTTAGTCTGGCACCGCGTGCCCTTAGATCACACGACTTCGGGCCACTCTTTTATGGAGATACGATCGCTCGGTGGAGCTCAGGACCGATGGCCTAATCCTCCGCCCGTGGCAACCCGCCGACGTGCCGGCGCTCACTGCGGAGTGCAACGACCCCGAGATCGCGCGCTGGCTCCCGATGATCGCATCCCCGTACACCGAGGAGGATGCGCACTCGTACCTCGACCAGTCGCGCGAGAACTGGGACCGCGGCGAGGCCTACAACTTCGCGATCGTCGACGCGACGAGCGGCGAGCTGGTCGGGTCGATCGCGGTCCGGGTGTTCCGCTTCAATACCGGCCACTTCGGCTACTGGGTCGCACGGAGCGCGCGACGTCGTGGAGTTGCAACGGAGGCGCTGAAGGCTCTCTGCCGTTGGGGCGTGGAGACGCTGGCGCTGAAGCGGCTCGAGCTCCTGACCGATCCGGAGAACGTCGCCTCACAGCGAGTGGCCGAGAAGGCCGGCTTCCAGCGTGAAGGGATCCTCCGATCTTCGCTCGAGTACCGGGATGGAATCCGCCGCGACTCGATGATCTTTTCGCTTCTCCCCGACGAGCTGGCCGTCTCCTAAGCGGCTTCGAGCTTCGCCCGCCAGTCGGGATCGAGCTCCCGTAGACGCCGGACGCGCTCCGCGAGCGGAGGGTGCGTCACGAACATGGCGGCGATACCCTCCTCGGCGAACGGGTTCACCGTGTAGAGCGGCTCGGTCGCCGGGCTGGCGCGGAACTCGACGAACGAGCCCGCGGCCTCCAGCCGAACAAGCCCGTCGGCCAGCCCGTGCGGCGACTCGCAGATCCCCGCGGCCGCGCGATCCGCGGCGAACTCCCGAGCGGGAGAGAGGAGCAGGTGAGTGAAGGCGGCTGCGATTGGCCCCAATACGAAGAGCAGCGGCCGTTGGAGCCAGCCTGCGAGTCGAGTCGTGTCGAGGAGGAAGCCGGCGAGTACGGACACGGTCGTCTGGACGAGGACGTCGCGGTTCCGGATGTGAACCAGCTCGTGCGCGACGATCCCCTCGAGCTCCGCCGGCTGAGCGGCCGCCAGGAGCCCCGCGCTGACCGCGAGCGACGAGCCGTTCGGCCCGCGGCCCGCCGCGAAGGCTCGAGGGTGTGCGTCGGTGATGAGGTAGAGCCGTGGACGAACGACTCCGACACGCGCTGCCAACCGCTCGACGGTCGCCTGGAAGATCGGAGCCTCGGCTGCAGCGAGCTCCCGCGCTCCGGCCATTCCCGGGGCGACCCGATCGAGGTACCAGTACAGGGCGAAGGCCATGAGCAGCACGCAGAAGACCGAGATCGACGCGGGCCGGTACCCGCCTGCCCACCAGCCAAGGCCCCCGACGGCGGCGCACAGCCCGAACAAGAGGACCCAGGCCTTCAGCAGGTTCCTCGCCGCAGGGAGGAAGCCCAACGTCTTACGAGTCGCGCTCGTCCTCGGCGAAGCCGCGCGGGGGCCAGTCCGGCTCCGGGGCGTCGCAGCGGCTTGTGCAGTGGAGCGAGGCGATGTTCTGGAGCGGAATGAGGATGTGCCCGTTCAGCTCGATGTGCGGCACCTCGTCGACTGCGCAGTAGGCGGTCAACACACCCTCGTGATAGTCGCCGCCGAAGAGGGCGACTTCGACCTGCTCGCCCTTGTACTTGCTCGTGTAGTCGTCCACGGCGGCTCAGTCTAGTCGGCGGAGGGTGCCGTCCTCGACAGCGAGCCGGGCGACCTGGCAGTTCACGATTCGTTCGGACGAGGCTCCGCACCGTCGGAGCGCTGCCCTGAGCGGCCCACCGTGTGAGACGACGAGAACCTGCCCGCCAGGATGGTCGTCAGCAATCCGGAAGAGCGCGGCGAGCACACGCTCTGCGAGTTGCTCCTGCGTCTCGTCATCGCCCCACGGCCCCGTCTCAGCTTGCGGAAAGCGCTCGAGAATCTCTGTATCGAGCAGGCCCTCCCATGTGCCGAAGTTACGCTCACGGAGCTCGGGTACGGGTATGACCGAAAGACCGCGTGGCTCGGCCACGGCGCGCGCGGTGTCGAGGGCGCGGACGAGGTCGCTGGCATAGACGGCATCGAGGTGCTCGCCCGAAAGCTCGCTCGCGAGCGTCTGAGCCTGGGCGACTCCGGCCCCGTTCAGCGGCCGGTCTGTGTGGCCCTGAACTCGTCGTTCAGCGTTCCAATCCGTCTCGCCGTGACGGGTGAGGAGGATCGTCGTCACGGGCTGTACGCTAACCCTCCTTGGATTTGGGGCTCGCCGACCGAGTTTGCGTCGTCACCGGCTCGACGAGCGGGATCGGGCTCGTCGCGGCCCAGATGCTCGCGGCCGAGGGGGCACAGGTCGTCGTCTGCGGTCGCGATCCGGGCAACGTGGAGCTTGCGCGAGCCGGCGCCGGCGCGGCGCTCGGAGTCGTCTGCGACTTGATCGAACCCGGCGCGCCAGAACAGGTGATCGGAGAGGCCGTGCGCGCGTTCGGACGGGTCGACTGCCTGGTCAACAACGTCGGCATCGCGTACCAGGCGGACTTCGAGGAGCTCTCGGACGAGCAGTGGGACGAGATGTGGCAGGTGAACGTGATGAGCTTCGCGCGCTCGATCCGGGCGGTCCTGCCCGGCATGCGCGAGCGGGGGCACGGCGTGATCGTCAACGTCTCGTCGACTTCGGGGAAACGGCCCTCCACGTCGATGCCGAACTACTCGGTGACCAAGGCCGCGGTGCTCTCGCTCTCGCGGCTCGTCGCTGACCTCTACGCGAAGGACGGCATCCGCTCGAACGCGATCGCTCCCGGCCCGACCGCGACGGAGGCGTGGCTCGCAACCGGCGGGCTCGCCGACCAGCAGGCGCAGCGCACCGGAGGCTCGCGAGACGAGGTGCTCGACGCGGTCGCCAAGGGCCGCCCTCTCGGGCGACTTGCGGAGCCGGAGGAGATCGCCTCCGTGATCGTCTTTCTGTGCTCGGACCGCGCCAACTACGTGACTGGTTCGGCCTGGAGCGCGGACGGCGGAACCGTCCCCATCATCATCTAGCGTTGGGGAAGACGATGCCCGAGGTCAAAGGGAGAGTGGCGGATGCCTTCGAGGCTCGGACTCGCGAGCACGAGGAGGCCTGGCTGTCCCCGCTTGCGGTCAGGTCGTATGACACGCGCGGGCGCGCGCGCGAGGAGCCCGAATGCCGCGTGCGCACGCCGTTCCAGCGCGACCGCGACCGGATCCTGCACTCGAAGGCGTTCCGGCGGCTGAAGGGCAAGACCCAGGTCTTCATCGACCCGGCCGGCGATCACTTCCGCACGCGCATGACGCACACCCTCGAGACGACCGGGATCGCCCGCGGCGTCGCCCGCGCCCTCCAGCTGAACGAGGACCTCACCGAAGCGATCGGCCTCGGGCACGACATGGGCCATACGCCGTTCGGTCACGTCGGCGAGGAGGCTCTCGACGAATGCCTGCACGAGCGGTTCCAGCTCGGCTTTCGCCACAACGAGCAGTCGCACCGGATCGCCGAGTCCCTGAACCTCACCTGGGAGGTGCGTGACGGCATCCTCAAGCACACGGGCGAGGTCGAGCCGGAGACGCTCGAGGGCAAGATCGTTCGCATCGTCGACCGCGTGGCATACATCAACCACGACATCGATGACGCGATCCGCCACAACATCCTGCGCATCGAGGACCTGCCCCAGGACGAGGTGGCGCTCCTCGGGCCGAGTGGCTCGAAGCGCATCGACACACTCGTCCACGACCTCGTCGAATCGTCGGCCACCGCAGGCGACATCGTCCAGAGCGAGGACGTGGGCTCGGCGATGCTCTCGCTCCGGCACTTCATGTTCGAGCGCGTCTACCTCGGTCCCCACACTCAGGAAGAGCACACGCGCGCGCGAGAGACCGTCCGACGGATCTTCGACCAGCTCGCCGATCGAGGCGACTCGCCGACCGAGATCGTGGACTATCTGTCGGGCATGACCGACCGCTTCGCCCTCCAGTACGCGGCCGCGCTCTAGTGGCGCGCCTCAAGGACACGTCTGTCGAGGCCGTCAAGGCCGCCGCGAACATCGTCGACCTCGTCGAGGCACGCACGCGCCTGCGCAAGGTCGGCGGCCGCTACACGGGACTCTGTCCCTTTCACCAGGAGAAGACGCCGTCGTTCTCGGTCTCGCCGGATCGTGGCACGTACTACTGCTTCGGCTGCCACGCCGGCGGTGACGCCATCTCGTTCGTGCGCGAGGTCGAGGGCCTCGACTTCGTCGGTGCGATCGAGTGGCTGGGCGATCGTTTCTCGGTCCCGCTCGAGTACGAGGATTCCACCCCCGAGGCGGATGCGCAGCGGAAGCGCAAGGAGCGCTTGTACGCGCTGCTCGATCAGGCGGCATCGTTCTACGAGCGCGTCCTCTGGTTCGAGTCGGGGAAGCCGGTTCAGGAGTACCTGGCGTCGCGTGGCTTGTTGGAGGACGCGTGCCGCGAGTTCCGCCTGGGGCTCTCGTCGGGTGGCTCGCTCGCAGTCAAGGCGCGCGAGAAGGGATTCACAAACCAGGAGCTGACCGCTGCGGGGCTCCTCTCGAAGCGCGGCACCGACTACTTCCAGCGACGCCTGATGTTCCCGCTCACCGACGCGCGCGGGCGCGTGATCGCCTTCCAGGCGCGCAAGCTCCACGAGGACGATCCGCTCCGCGGCAAGTACGTCAACTCACCCGAGAGCGAGCTCTTCCACAAGTCGAACGTGCTCTACGGCTTGCACCTCGCGCGGGCTGCCATCACAAAGGAGGAGCGGGCTCTGGTCGTCGAGGGGAACACGGACGTGATCGCACTCCGTCAGTCGGGGCTGCAGCCCGTTGTCGCTTCGATGGGGACGGCGCTTACCGACCGACAGCTGACCGAGCTGTCGCGGCTCACTCGGCGTCTTTTTCTCTGCTTCGACTCCGACGCGGCCGGGGAGGACGCGACGCTCCGCGGAATGGAGCTGGCGCTCGCCAAGGGCTTCGACGTTCGCATCGTCGCGTTGCCGAAGGGGAAGGATCCTGCGGACGATCCCGATGGCTTCGAGGCCCGGCTCGGGGAGGCAAAGGGCTATGCCGTTCACCGCGTGGAGCTCGAGCTTGATCGGACTCAGGACAACCATCACGCCTATCTCCGCGTACAGGACATCCTGGACGGCATTCCTGATTCTCCGGAGAAGCACGACGCCTGGCAGGTCGCAAATGACCGCCTGGGAATCACCGTTCAGTTGCGCAAGACAGGCAATGCACAAAAGGGAGCTGCGGTGTCGCCAAGGCTTATCGACGCAGGCGAGCGACTGGAGCGCGACGCGCTCGCCGGCTGCATTGCTCATCCTGAGCTAGTCCATTTGCTCGCCGAGTTGACTCCCGACCATTTCTACAATGAGATCAATCGCCGCACGCGTGCCTGCTTGGTTGAAGGGCGGGAACCCGACGAGGATCTGGTGTCGTTCTTCGCAGAACTCGACGCGCGAGCGATGGCTGAAGGGATTGATGATTTGACGACTCAGCAAAGGCTGTTGAACTTAAGAGAGCGAAAGCTTCTTAGCCAACTCGTGGAGCATCCGACTCGGCGTAGAGAACTACAGCCACAACTCGAAGAGGTCCGCCGGGCAGCAGAAAACCTAGCGGTACAATCCGCCTCGCCGAGCACCGTTCCCCGGTAGCTCAATTGGCAGAGCATCCGGCTGTTAACCGGAGGGTTGTTGGTTCGAGTCCAACCCGGGGAGCTTCCAAAGAGCCCGCACGCGGGTTCTTTCCGTTTTTGAGGGCTGAAACCCCGCGCCCGAACTTTTGCCCAATCTTTGCCTGGCGGGTACGGAGAAGGGCGGGCCGCAGACGCGGGCTACGTCGAGCCTTCTTCCTCAGTGGCGTTCTCAACCTCCTCGGGAAGAAGCCGCCACTTGCCCTTGTGGACGGGGACCCGGCGGCGGATGACGAAGTAGTCGGGTTCATCCAGGAGCTGCGCGCCACCGTCGGCCACCGGCTGGGCGCTTTCGACCTGCGCGCGAATCTCACTAGCACTGCTTCCGTCCTGAGTCGATGCTCGTCGAGCGAGGATCTGTTCCGGGCTTTCGGCCTCAGCTCGCCAGTCACGAAGTGCGTGCTTATCCCACAGCTCGACCACCAGGTTTTCGAGCTCCGGGGGTGGGGCGTGTGCGAAGACCATCACCCCGAGCGCCTTGATCTCGTCTGGAAGCCGGTCGTAGTACTCGTCGAGCTCCTTGAGGGCGGCTTTGAAGGCCGTCGCTTCGGCGAACGACTGGTCGGGACGGAGGAACAGTGGCGCGGTGCGCCGGTGAAGGTTGTCGCCGGACGTGAACAGCATCGAGAACGGGAGGTAATAGAGGTAGGCCATATCGGCCTTATTGCTCGCGCGGTCGCCTGAGATGAAGCCGCGATCGACGCCGAGGTAGTAGACGAGATCGACCTTGAATACATGAGCGGTGTACGGGGCGAACGCCTCGAGCTTGGGCTGACCGGCCGACTCCCAGCGGGCCATGACTTCCGGAGCCGAGTCTGCCGGGACGCCGACGACGTTGAGCGCGAGGGCGATGACCTCCTTCTCTGCGCTGTCGCAGAACACGTCGATCGCCTTCTTCAGCTCCGAGAGGTCGGGGATCTTGGAATCGGCTGGCAGCGTGTTCCGCAACACGCCGATCTTCCGATCGCGGTTGTCCTCGAGGAGCTCGGCGCGCCAACGCTTGGCTATTTCTCTCTCGATCTCGAGGAACTCGTGGCTTTCCCAACGGTCTAGAGCGGCGGCCTCGTCGAATTCCTGAACATGAACTCCGATCTTCCCGTCGGGCGCGAGCATCACGTCCCCCGCGGCGATCGGAACCTGGCCGTCCATCGGCACCTTCCAACCAGTGAGCAGCTCCGCGGACATCAGGGAGCGGTGGTGCACGTTCGGGACGGCGTTCGGCGGTGTCTTCTCTGCCAGCATGCCCACCAGATCCTCCGGAGACTTCCCTGTGGCGACCTCCTTCTCGAGGTCGGCTAGCGTCTCGACGTAGAAGAGCGGGACGACGTTGACGAGGAAGAAGGCGTCAAGCCAGACCGATTCGTCCATCGTCAGTGACTGCAGAGCCGATTTGTCGAAGATCGTGATTGGCCCCATGCCCATCATTAGATGTTGCCAGGGCTCTCGTCTATCAGACCGTCCGTGGGACCGACTCGGGACGGCCACTCGCCGTAGGAGCCGAGCCGTTACTCGGGGCTCGGGCTTCGGTCGCTGGCGCCCGAGAAGATCCGCGCCTCACCACGCGCCGCCGCGCCCGGGAACAACACCTGGGCGGCGTGGATGTAGCGCTCCGTGATCGCGCTCTGCGAGTGGCCGGCCTTGAGCTGCACGTAGGCCATCGGGTTCCCGGCGGCCGCCTCGTGTGTCAACGCGGTGTGCCGCAGGTCGTGGAAGGGCCGAAACGGCTTCGTGATTCCGGCCCGCTGAAGAGCGGGGCGGAGGTAGACGCGGGCGAGCTTGCTCGCATCGAGTGGCGTTCCCTTTGTCGGGTGGCAGAAGACGAGGTCAGACTCGTCGCGGAAGGCCGTCTCCTGCCAGCGCTGGGCCAAGAGCTCGCGCACGCGCGGACCAAGCTCGATCAGGCGCCGCGAGGAGCGGCTCTTCGGCGTCGTGAAGTGCCCGTCGACGAAGGCCTCGCGCACCTGGACGACTCCGTCGAGCATGCGCACGTCGCTCCAGCGCAGACCGAGCAGCTCACCGCGGCGCATCGCCGTCCCAAGCCCCACCAGGGTGATCGCCCGCGCGAGCTGCCACCAGGGCCGCTCCTCCGTCTTCGCCTCCCGCTCCAGCTCGCCGTACGCGCTCCACAGCTTCGCGATCTCGGCCTCGCTCAGGACCTGCATCTCCGGCGGCTCGCAGCGCGGGCGCTCGACGTCGTCGACCGGATTCGCGCGGATCAGCCGCTGGCGCACCGCCTGCTTCAAGACGAGCCGCAGGTCGGTGAGCGTGTTTCCGATCGTCTTTGCCGAGAGCCCGGAGTTCAGCTTCCCGGCGACGTAGCGGTCGAAGAGCTCCGGGTGCTGCTCGAGGTCGCTCAGCTCGTAGCTACCGAAGAAGGGGACGAGGTGCCGGCGCACGGAGATCGTGTAGTTCTTGACGGTCGTCGGCTTCAGGTTCCGGCCCGGCAGGTACTCGGTGAGCCAGCGCTCGGCGAAGACGGCGAAGGTGATCTTCTCCGGCTTGCGGTAACCGTCGCGCTCGACGTCGACGAGACGCCTGCGCAACTCGACCTCGGCGCGCTTCCGATCCCATTCGGGCTCACGGCCGAGCGTCTCGAGCACGCGCCGCCCCGCCGCATCTCGGTAGCGGATCCGCCAGACGATGCCGCGTGTGCCCTCGTAGCGCCAGACACGGCCCCATTTGCCGCTCTCGCTGCCG